>DASRFH010000154.1:0-10312 GCA_035651675.1 Chloroflexota bacterium
GCATCTCGTACTCGGTCGGCGTCAGGTGGACCTCGCGGTCGTCGACCGTCACGCGTCGGTGCTCGAGGTCGACGGCGAGACCGCCGGTGCGGAAGACCGCGTCGGTGCCGGACGGCGGGCGCGCCAGGCGGCGGAGCACGACGCGGATGCGGGCCAGCAGCTCGTCGAGGCCGAACGGCTTGGTGAGGTAGTCGTCGGCGCCCAGATCGAGCGCGGCGACCTTGGCGCGCTCGGTCTCGCGCGCGGAGAGCACGATGATCGGCGTGCTCGAGCGCGAGCGGATCGAGCCGATGATCTCGTCGCCGTCGACGTCGGGCAGGCCGAGGTCGAGCAGGACGAGGTCAGGGTGGAGCCGGTCGAACGCCGCCAGCGCTTCCTGACCGGTTTCCGCGGTGTCGACGCGGAAACCCTGGTGGCTCAGGTTCGATCGGACCATCCGGAGGATGGCCGGCTCGTCGTCGACGACGAGGATGCGCGCGCCGGGAGGGCTGCTCACGACGCCTCCGCCATGCGTGGCTGCGCGTCGGCGCCGATCGGCAGCTCGAGCACGAAGCGGGCGCCGCCGTCGGGGCGGTTCTCCGCCCACAGGCGGCCCCCGTGCGCCTCGACGAGCCCGCGCGCGATCGTGAGGCCGAGGC
Organism: Chloroflexota bacterium; assembly: GCA_035651675.1. Taxonomy (GTDB): domain Bacteria; phylum Chloroflexota; class UBA6077; order FW602-bin22; family FW602-bin22; genus DASRFH01. The sequence goes on from DASRFH010000154.1 coordinate 639, forward strand.
CGAGCCCCTTCGAGCTCGTCGAGCCCCGGTAGAACGGCTCGAAAAGATGGGGGAGCGCGCTCGGCGGGATGCCCGGTCCGCGGTCGGCTACCTCGACGCGCAGGTTCGGGCCGTCGCGGCGCGCCCGCACGGCGATCTCCGTGCCCGGCGGCGTGTACTTAGCCGCGTTCTCGATCAAATTGGAGAGCACCTGGTCGACCTCGGTGGCGTCGAGGTGGGCGGGCGGCAGGTCCTCCGGCACGTCCACCAGCACCCTGTGCCTGGCGGTGACGGGTCGCAAACGGCCGACGACGTCGTCGACCAGGGCGCCGACGTCGTACCACCCCTTCTCGGGTCGCAGGCTGCCGCCCTCCATGCGCGAGAGGTCGAGCAGGTTGCCGAAGATGCGGTTGAGCCGCCGGGTTTCGTGCTCGATGTCCTCGGCGAACTCGCGCCGCTCCTCCGGCGTCCAGCTCACGTCGTCCTGCTTGAGGCTTCCGGCGGCGGTCATGATCGAGGCGAGCGGCGTGCGCACGTCGTGGGACACGGCGTTGATCAGCGCCGACTTGAGCTTGTCGGTACGCCGGAGGACCTCCGCCTCGGTCGCCTCGCGCTGAAGCCGCGCCCGCTCGGCCGCGGCCGCGACCTGCGCCGCGGTGGCGCGCAGCAGCCGGTCGTCGGCGGCCGAGAACGGCCTGTCGTTCGGCTCGCGGACGAGCAGGATCTCCCCGGCCCGCCCTGCCGGCACCTGCACCGGCACGACCCGCACGACGTCGGAGCCGCGGGCGACCTCGCCCGGCGGCCGCGGCGTCACGACGCGGACCCAGCGCCTCGGCGCGCCGTCCCGGGCGCCGGCAAGCGGCAGCATCTGTCCACCGGTCGTCGGCAGCGAGCGGGCGCGCGCGACCGCGGCTGCCTCGCCGGCCTGCGCCTGGGCGGAGAAGTAGTCGCCGACGCGGAGCCGGACCAGCACGGCCGCCAGGCCGAGCTCCCTGCGGAGCCGCTCGACAACCGCCTGGAGCGCCCGCTCGAGGTCGGGGCCGTTCAGGACCCGGACGACGTCGTAGAGCACGGCTGCCTCGCGCTCGCGCTGCCGTGCCTCGTCGGTCCAGCGGCGCAGCGCGGCGGCGAGCTGCCCGGTGACGAGCGCGGTGGCGAGGAAGAAGACGAGCGCGATCCATTCCTCGGGATCGGCGACGGTGAAGGTGTAGTACGGCTCGACGAAGAACCAGTCGAAGGTCAGGAAGGCGGCGACCGAGGCGAGCACGGCCGGACCGCTGCCGAAGAGGATCGCGCTGGCGAACACCGCCAGCAGGTAGAGCATCGAGATGTTGGCGACGTGGACGCGCGCGAGCACGAGCCCGATGAACGCGCTGACCAGACCGACCGCGCCGAGCGCCGCCGCGTAGCCGACTAGGCGTCTCGCCATGGCACCAGCTGACAACCGTAGCAGTCAGCCGATCAACGCCGCCTCAAAACGCGGGCTTCAGCGCGAGAAGCGCGGGATCACTTGCTCGGAGACGCGTCGCCAGTTGTCCAGGTCGTAGCGGCCGGGCGAGCCGACGATGATGTAGGTGATCCCCAGGTCGACGTACTCCCGGATTCGCGCCTCGATCTGCTCGGGCGAGCCGTAGGCCGGCATGCGCCCGGGTCCGCCGCCACGGGTCGGCGCGGGCTGGAACCCAGCCGGCAGCTCGCCCACCCAGATCGGGACGTTCGTCGAGAACTGGATCTCGTCGGGATCGCGGCCGTAGCCCTTCGCGTAGTCGCGGATCAGCCCGATCTTCCGCTGGAGCGTCTGGGGGTCGCCGAAGCCGTGCCAGATGTCGGCGTAGCGCGCGACCACGCGCAGCGTGAGCTGCTCGCCGCCGCCGCCGATCAGGATCGGCGGGCGGGGCTTCTGGACCGGCCGCGGGTTCAGGAAGAGGTCGTGCGCCTGCACGTACTTCCCCTCGAAGGTGACCTTCCTGGTCGGGTCGCCGGTCCAGAGCTGGTTGGCGAGCTGCACGAGCTCGCGCAGCGTGCCGACCCGCTCCTTCGGCGAGCGGAACGGCAGGTTGAACGCCTTGAACTCGCGCTCGGCCCAGCCGGCGCCGATCCCGAAGTCGAACCGCCCGTTCGAGATGACGTCGACCTGCGTCGCCAGCTTGAGCGTCATCGCCGGGTTGCGGTAGGCGGCGCCGGACACGAGCGCGCCGATCCGGATCCGCCTGGTCGCCGCCGCGAAGGCGGCCATCGTCGTGTAGCACTCGTGGCAAGGGCCGTCCATGTCGCCGCCGATCGGCATGAGGTGGTCGAACGTCCAGAACGTCTCGAACGCCAGCTCGTCGGCGGCTTTTACCGCGGCCAGGTAGTCGTTCCAGGCGATGTTCTGGTTGGAGAGGGCGACCGAGAAGCGGATCGGGTGTCTGGGCATAAGTGTTCTCCTTAATATTCGGGCGGAGCGTACCATCAACCGCCCGGGAGGCCGGCCGCCACGATCAGCCATGCGCGGCGGGCGGTCCGTGCGACGGCGGAGGGTCATGGTCGCTGCTCGCCCCGCCCGGCACGTGGAGGGGCGCAGGTCAGAACAACGGGGCAGCGCTACCTCACACGGTGCTCGTCGATGTAGTCCCAGTCGAGGTCGAGCCCCAGTCCGGGCGCCTGGGAGACGATGAGGTCCCCCTCGTCGTCGATCGGGTCGGGGACCGACTTCAGGTACGGCGCCGCGCCCGGCTCGTCGAGGCCGGGGCGCAGCAGCCCGTGTTCGTAATACCGGCAGGTCGCCTCGGGCGCGGCGCCGAGGAGCTGGACGTGGGGGTGGCCGGTGTAGTGCAGCTCGCACTTGATCCCGTAGAGCTGGCAGAGGTTGATCAGCTTCCAGCAGCCGGTGATCCCGCCGTAGTTCACGTCGATCCGCAGCATGTCCGCCGCGCCCTGCAGCGCCCACTCGGCCCGGGCGAACGGCCCACCGGGCACGTGCTCGGGGGAGAGAATGGCGATGTCGAGCTCGCGGGCCAGGCGGCGGTAGGCCTCGAGGCGCGTTTCGATCATCGGGTGCTCGAGCCAGTAGTAGCCGAGCTTCTCGAGCTCGCGGCCGATCCAGAGCGACTCCTCGAGCGTGTAGACGCCGAAGGGGTCGTGCATCAGCACCATGTCGTCGCCGACCGCCTCGCGGACGGCGCGGCAGATCTCGAGGTCTTCCCGCGGAAAGCCAGGGAGCTGCGGGGCCGGCTCGCGCGTGCGCGGGTTCCAGCAGATGTTGGCGTGGACCTTGTAGGCGGTGTAGCCGCGCGCCTGGCACGCGCGCGCGTGTTCGGCGTAGACCTCGGGCCCGCCGAGGTTCGGCGCGGTGCTGGCGTAGGCGGGCACCCGGTCGCGGCAGCCGCCGAGCAGCTTATGGACCGGCAGGCCGGTCATCCGCCCGGCGAGGTCCCAGAGCGCGCAGTCGACCACGCCGGCCTGCGCCTCGCTCATGCGGTGGCCGAACGTGACCATCTGGTCCATCCAGTGCCAGAGGCGCTCGCGGTCGAGCGGGTCCTCGCCGACCAGGAGCGGCTTGACGACCGCCTCGGTCGCGGCCGGGTCGCCGCCTATGGCGTATCCCTCGGCCCCCTCGTCGGTCGAGATCCTGGTCAGGGTCGTGATCGCCTCGCGCGTCTCTCCTTCCGGCAGCGGCGTGCCGTAGCCCCAGCGTGTAGGGCGGCTCGTCGTCGCGGTGCGGAAGGCGACGACCTCGACGTCGACGATCTTCAACGGTGCGTTCCTCCTGGTGCCGCTGGTGCCTGGTCACGCCGAGCGCGGCGGGGTCCTCGACGGCGCGGTGCGGCACTCGCGCAGGCGGCCGGCGCGGCCGAGGTTGCTCGTCGCTTCGCCCGTCGGAGCGGCACCGGGGGCGCCTACCCGATCCCCAGGCGCTCGCACACCGCGTCCAGGTCGGCGGCCGTGTCGGCGTCGAGCGGATCGGCCGGCGCGCGGACGTGGGCGCTCTTGATGATGCCCTTGCGCCGCAGGATCTCCTTCTGCACCTGGAGAGCGGCGCGCATGCCGCCCGCCGCGACGCGGTTGATCGGGACGAGCACGTGGTAGAAGAGCTCCTCGGCCCCGGCCCAGTCGCCGGCCCGGGCGCGGTTCCAGATCTCGACCAGCTCGCGCGGAGTGCTCGGCCAGGGCATGGTGCCCTGGGCGCCGCGACGGATCTCCTCGACCAGGTAGGTCGCCCCGGCGCCGCCGAAGACGGTCAGCAGCGGGCCGGCCACGCGCACGTTCTCGCCGACCATCTGGGCGGGCGGCGCGCTCTCAACCTTCGTGTAGCGGACGTTCGCCGACTCCTCGGCGATCTGCCTGGCCAGCCCGGCCGGGACGTGCGCGGTCGGCGTGTCCTGGATGAAGACCGGGACGGTCACCGCGTCGGAGATCGCCTTGAAGTAGGCCCGCACCTCCGTCGCGGTCGGCGGCGCGAGCGTGGGCGGCAGGCACATCACGGCGTCCGCGCCGAGCTCCTGCGCCCGGCGGCTGTAGAACACCGCCAGGTCGGTCGCCGGCGCGCCGGTGTTCACGACGACCGGCACGCGTCCGCGCACCTGCTGGACGACCAGCGTCGTGAGCCGGCCCCGTTCGGCCTCGTTGAGCTTCAGCACCTCGCTGCCCATCGCGATGCCCAGGCCGTGGACGCCGGCTTCGAGGTTGTGCTCGACGAGCGCCCGGACGTCGTCCTCGTCGATCCGGCCGGCTGGGTCGAACGGCGTGACGAGGATCGGGAAGACGCCGCTCATCGGCGTCATGCCGCCGGGCTCCCGTTCGGCGCGTCGAGCCCGACCGCCACAGTCCCCTCCGGTATCGGGTATGCGATCGACCGCCGTATGCTACCACCGGCGCGGCGCGCGGCGACCGCCCGGTGGCCGGGGGCTCAGTACCGGCGCTCATGATGATCCCCGCGGTCCTGACGTCGATCCCGCGGTACCTGCTGGTGAAGCAGATCGGGATCGTCGACACGCCTTGGGTGCTCATCCTCCCCTGGGCGGCCGGCGACCAGGCGTTCGGCATCCTGCTCTGCCGCGGCTTCTTCGCGACGATCTCGGAGGAGCTGTTCGAAGCCGGGCGGGTCGACGGCGCGTCGGAGCTGCAGCTGTTCGGGCGGATCGCCGTGCCGCTGTCGCTACCGATCCTGGTGACGCTCGGCATCGTCCACGCCTTCCGGTCGTACAACGACTACATCTGGCCGCTGATCACGATCAACTCGTCGGATCTGCAAGTGGTTACGGTCGCGCTGACGCACTTCAACGCGGGGTACGGCATCATCAACTACGGCCCGCGTTTCGCCGGCTACCTGCTCGCCGCCCTGCCGCTGCTGGCGATGTTCATGGTCGGGATGCGCTACTTCATCCGGGGGATGACGGCGGGCGCGCTGAAGGCCTGAACACCCGTCTCTGCCCGCCGGATGCCGTGCCATAATGTGGCGTAGCTGGTTGGAAGACCGGCGACGGAAGGGCTGAAAAGTGAAGATGTCGCGCGCGTCTCTGTCTCGCCGTGCCCTGCTCTCCGCCGTGGGCGGTGGGTTGGGCGCCATGGTCCTGGCGGGGTGCCTGCCCGAGAACCAACCAACGCCGACGGCCAAGCCGGCCGCGGCACCGGCATCGGCCGCGACGAAACCGGCGGGCGCCGCGCCCTCCGCGACGCAGCCGGCCGCGGCGAGCAGCGCGGCCGCGCCGTCCGCCGCCAAGCCCTCGACCAGCGGTGCACAGCCGACGAACCTCGTGAGCTGGTTCACCGACCGCAAGACCATCAACGACATGACCGAAAAGGTCGCGGTGCCCGAGTTCGAAGGCCGCAACCCAGGCTTGAAGGTCTCCATCCAGTTCATCCCCGAGAGCAACATGCTCCAGAAGATGCAGACCGCCAAAGCGGCCGGCAACCAGCCGGACGTGGTCTCCATCGACGAGACGTACCTGGACGACCTTTTCCGGAACAAGACCATCGCACCGATTCCGGAGCAGCTGATCAACGTCAAGCAGGAGATGGGCGACCGGATCGGGTACCTCTACCGCATCCCGCTCAACCAGCCGGACGCCAAGTACTACGCCCTGCCGAACGGTATGTTCGGCGGCGCCATCTACTACAACGAGGATCTGCTTAACAAATACAAGTTCACGGTCGACCAGATCCCCAAGACGTGGGAGGAGTTCTTCCGCTGGGCGAAGGACCTGACGACCTACAAGGGGGATGCGGTCGACCAGGCCGGCTTCGCGATCTACGGCTCGGAGGGCACGCTCATCTCCGAGTACCGGGCGCAGAAGGGCGGTTTCGAGGCCGGCACGCGCTTCGAGGCGAAGGATAAGATCAACCTGACGCGCGACGTCGAGGTCAGCGGAAACCAGTTCGCGCTCGACGTCTACGACAAATGGAAGCTCGACGACCGGTCGGGCGTGACCTACCAGGACCGCTTCGGGCGGGGCAAGGCGGTCACGATGATCGCCTACACCTGGAACAACGGGTTCATCTCGCAGCAGTTCCCGGACGTGAAGTTCGGCACGACCCTGCCTCCCCGCTTCGAGATGAAGCCACCCTACGGCGAGGACAGCCCGGACGTCGGGTTCGCGGTGATGTCGGGCAAGGACACCGACGCGGCGTGGAAGCTCTGGCGTTACCTGGTCGGACCCGACTACCAGCGGCGCTACGCGATCCCGCGCGGCGTCCAGCCGAGCCTGAAGGTGCTCTGGAAGGAGAAGGAGTTCGACGGCAGCGACAAGATGTGGAACGCGGTCGCGAAGAAGAACATGCCGCCGAACGGGCTCGACAGTGGCTTCGTCAGCGTCGAGCTAGGGAACATCCTCGGAACCTCCTGGGCGCCGATCCGCGACCAGAAGGCGAACATCAAGGACACGCTGGCCCAGGTCGAGAAGAAGGCGAACGACTACTTGAAGGAGAGGCCACAGTGGTCGGCCCTCACCTGGGCCGACTACAAAGCCCACCCGGAGTGGCAGTCGCCCGAGGGTTAGGCGGTGGCCACCGCCGCGCCTAGGGCGGCCACCTCGGGGCTACCGCTCTTCCCGAAGCGGCCACTCGGCCGGATCGTCCTGCCGGTGGCCGGCGTGTTCTTCTTCGTCATGATCTGGCTGCCCGTCCTCGAGACGTTCTACCTCTCGCTCTTCCATAAGGAGCCAGGCGAGTTCTACTTCATCGGTCTCACGAACTACGCCAGGATGTTCGGAGACGAGCTTTGGCGGAAGTCGCTGTCGGTGACGATCACGTTCGCGCTGATGGACGTGCCGGCGGCGGTCGCGTCGGGGCTCGTGGTCGCGCTGATGCTCAACACGATCAAACGCACCGGCGTGCGGGCCATCTTCACCGCCTCGTTCTTCTTCGCCTACGTGGTTCCGCTGGTCGCGGTCGCGCTGGTCTGGCGCTTTATGTACTTGCCAGGTCCGACCGGGCTCTTCAACACGCTGCTCGGGCTCGTCGGGGTCAACCCGATTCCGTGGCTCAACAGCGAGGAGTGGGCGCTGCGCTCGGTCGTCATCCTGCGCGTCTGGAAGCAGACTGGTTACCTGGCGCTGCTCTTCCTGGCTGGCCTCCAGTCGATCCCGGCGGTGCTCTACGAGGCGGCCGCCGTGGACGGCGCCGCCCCCTGGCACCGCTTCCGCCACGTAACGATTCCGCTGCTGATGCCGACGATGGCGTTCGTGGTGATCATCGCGACGCTCGGCGCTTTCCTCACCTTCACCGAGATCTACGTGATGACGCAGGCCGAGGGCGTCGGCTCGACGCGCGGCGGGCCGAACTACTCGACCCACGTGATGGCCTACTACATCTACACGCAGGCGATCAGCTTCCAGCACGAGGGCTTCGGGTCAGCCGCGGCGGTCATCTTCTTCCTCATCACGGTCTGCATCGCCTACGTCCAGTTCCGCTTCCTGCGGGCGCGCCATGAGTACTAAGCCGATCGCCATCCGACCGGCGCGGCCGCTAACGGTCGGCCGCCTCCGGGCACAGGTGCCGCGCATAGCCACGCTGGTGCTCCTCGGGCTGGTCGCGCTCGTCTTCGCCATCCCCTTCTACTGGCTCCTGATCTCCTCGGTGAAGACGGTCGGCGAGCTGCGGGCGATCCCGCCGACCTGGTGGCCGCACACCTTCACGCTCGCCAACTTCCCACGCGCCTGGAGCGGCCAGTTCGGCCGGTTCATGCTGAACTCGTTCGTCTACGCCGGGCTGTCCACAGTCATCATCACGTTCACGAGCAGCCTGATCGGCTACGTCCTGATCAAGGACCGCTCACGACTCGGCGAGTGGTTCTTCTGGTTCGTGCTGTCGGCGGCGATGGTGCCGTTCGTGACCTACCTGCTGCCGCTGTTCCTGGTGCTGTTGAAGATCCAGGACGTCCTCGGCGTGCCCGTGATCAACACCTACGCCGGGATGGTCCTGCCCTGGGTCGTGAACCCGTTCGGCATCTTCCTGATGCGGCAGGCCATGTTCGGGGTCCCCGACGAGCTGCTCGACGCGGCGCGGATCGACGGCGCCTCGGACTTCACGACCTTCGCGCGCATCGTGTTCCCGCTCGTCCAGCAGTCGGCCGCGGCGCTGATGATCCTGTCGTTCATCTTCCGCTACGACGACCTGCTGTGGCCATTGGTCGTGGCTCAGGACCAGAGCATGTACCCGGTCACGGTCGGCCTGGCCGAGTTCGTCGGCGACTACTTCACCGAGCTCGACCTGTTCAACGCCGCGGCGCTGATGGCGATGCTGCCCATCGCGGTGATCTATTTCTTCTTGCAGCGGTACATCGTCGAAGGGATCGCCACGCAAGGGCTGCGCGGCTAACGCCTCGGCTACAAGTGCAGCCCCTTCACCTTCTCCGTCGCCATCTTGTCCCGCTCCTCGGCCCAAGCCTTCAGCGGGACGTCCTCCCAGTTCCTCGGAATCCAGAACTGCGAGGCCGGCTCCCAGACGGGGTCGCGGCTGCCGGCGAGCGGGTCGCCGCCGGTCGCCATCGCGCCGAGGAGCTGCCGCCGGATCGGCGAGCTGCGCGCGATCAGCGCAGGGTCCTGCTCGACGTAATCCGTCGGGCGCATCCAGCGGTAGTTGTAGCCGACGTAGAAGACCTTCCGGACCTGGTCGGAGAGCTGCGGCGCGACGCAGTGCCAGACCGCTGTCCGCCAGAGCAGCGCTGTGTTCGCCGGCACGTTGAGCGGCACGGCCTGGTCGCGCGGCACGCGGTAGTCCATCGCGCGCAGCTCCGCCGGCTTCCGCTTGTGGCTGCCGGGGACGACCCACAGCTCGCCCGAGTTCGGCTTCGTGAGGTCCGACAGGTAGTAGCCGACCTTGATCTCCATGAACGGCAGCAGGCCGTCGAGCGACGGCGCCTCGAAGAGGTACGGCCCGGCGAGGTCGGGGTGCCAGACGACGTTGCGGTAGCCCGCCTCGTGGTCGGCGCCCTTGCCGGTGCCGAGCTCGCCCGGGATCAGCTCCTTGGGGTAAGGCGGCCGGTAGTCGAGGTGGGTCGTGCGGATCTGGATGTTCCAGCCGATCACGTCGACGACCAGCGGCAGCATCCGTGGGTGGTCGATCAGGTCGAGGAACGCCTCGTGCCGCGCCAGCGCGTTGCGAACCGCGAACGGCGTGTCGGGCGGAACGCCGTACTCCCGGTCGTACGCGTCGCGCACCTCGTCGATCGCGGCGAGCAGCCGGCCGAGCTCGTCCGGCTCGAAGAAGTCGGGCAG
>DASRFH010000155.1:0-6841 GCA_035651675.1 Chloroflexota bacterium
ACTCGAGGGCGCGCTTGCCGTTCCCCTCGCCGTGGACGACGAGCCCGTCCGCTTCGACCGCCAGCTCGATGACCATGCGGACGGCCGGGTCGTCCTCGATCACGAGCACGACGCCCGACGAGCCGCGCTTCGTCGCCATTAGACGGAGCCTACACCGCGAGCGCCGTCAGCGCCAATTCTTCGGGCGCTCGAAAGTAGCGCGGTGTGACGCGGACCACAGACGCGCGCGCCGGGCGCGCCCTGCCGTTCGGTGGTGGGATCGCGCGACCGCGCGGCCGGTGGGCAGCTCGTGGAGCTGATCGAGGTTGCGCTCGCCGAGGGGTTAGGACTGCTAGACGAGCTGACGGATGCGCGCGGCGCGCCGGGCGACGAGCCGTTCAACGCCCGCGTCGACGCCGTGCTGGCGACGCTCTGGCGGGCCGAGCTGCTCGTCGCGGGGCTGAGCCGCGAGCCGACGGTGCCACCACCCGATCCGCCGACCGCATCGCGCGCCGGGCGCGTCAAGCCGCGGCGGCGCTGCGCCGCCCTGGGCACCGAGCCCTAGCCCCAATACGGTTCACTTAGGGTCGCTGATCGCGCGGTCCGGCCCCGCCCACGTCCCCTCTCCCTCTGGGAGAGGGCCAGGGTGAGGGCATCCCTCGCGGCCGCCGGTGGTTAAGTGAACCGCATTGGCCCTAGCCCTCGAACAGCGACCGGGCGAACGCCAGGTCCTCGGCCACGAGCCGCTCGACGCTCGCCTCGTCGGTGTACTCGGCGGTGAGGCAGACCGTGCCGGCGTAGCCGCGCCGCTTCAGCTCGGCGACGACCCGCGGCCACGAGGCGAGTCCATGGCGGCCGCTCGTCCAGTGGACGCGCCACTCGGCCACCTCGGCCTCCGGCCCGTTCGTGCGCACCCAGATCGCGTTCTTCAAGTTCACCATCCCGAGGTGCTCGGCGACGATGTCGAGCGCGAGCTCGGGCAGCTCGCCGTTCAGCGCGTTGTGGGCCGCGTCCCAGACGGCGCACACGTGCCTGGGGTCGAACGACCGCAGCAGCTCGCGCAGGCCAGACGCGTTGGCGACGTACCGACCGTTGTGGTTCTGCACGCCGATCCGGACGCCGTGCGCCTCGAGCGTCGGCACCAGCGCCTCGAGGTGGCGCCGCGTCTGCTCGACCGAGGCGAGGTAGCCGGCCTCGCCGACCGGCGCCATGACCCGGATCATCGGCACGCCGGCCGCGGCGCACGCGGCGATCGTCGGCTCGTCGGCCGTGCCGGCGACCGACGCGATCCGCACCCCGGCGTCGGCCAGGATCCGCGCGGCCTCCGGCAGGCGCGCCGCCGCCTCCGCCGGCTCGACCTGGTAGCCCGGCCGCACCGGCAGCTCGACCGCCGAGAAGCCGAGCCGGCGCACGAACGCGCCGAGCTCGGGCAGCGCCGGCGCGCGCCAGGGCTTCGTGAAGACCGCGTACTCGATCATCGCGCCGGGAGCCTACCACGCCCGGCGCGCCGGATATAGGGGTTGTGCGCGGCGGGTGCCGACCCGCACAATGGTCCGCCACCGCGGCTGCACGCCGACCTGCGCCGCGGGGAACGGGGTGGGGTATCGCTAGACGGCTGACGCGTCGCGGGCTGCTGCGGCTGGGGGTGCTCGGCGCCCCGGTCGGCGCGGTCGCCTGGCGCGCGCTCGCCCAGCCGGACGCGCGGGCCACCGGGTTCAACCGGGTGGTGCTGCCGGTCGTCGGTCGGTCGATCCCCGTCGAGCCGAGCTCGGGGGCCACGAGCAACCGCAGCCGCGTGGTGCTGCCGTTCGTCAACGGGCCCGTCGCCGGCCAGCGCCCGAGCAGCGGGCAGCGGCCGGCACAGGCCCCGCCGCCCACGCCGACGCCCGTCCTCCCCCTGCCGGAACGGCCGCCGATCCTCAAGACGACCAAGTGGGGCGTCGGCGTCTACCGCGAGGGCAACACGATGTTCGACGACCTCTACACGGCGCAGCCCGGGGTCGTCCTGTTGATGGACCCGAGCGACGGCTGGGCGCGGCGGATCCGCGCCGTCCTCCCGCGTGCGTTCATCGTCGGCCGGCGCTACGCGAACGAGGCGTCGCAGCCGCTCGACGACCCGGAGGGGCGCGGCGCCGCCTTCGCCGACGCGGTGGCCCAGCGGGCGGTGCCGCTGCGCGGCGTCGTGGACGCGTGGGTCAGCTACAACGAGGTCACCAGCCACGGCGGCTACGCGGATTACGCGCGCTACAACCGGTTCCAGGTCGCGTTCGCGCGGCGGCTGCAGGAGGTCCACGGCGCCGCGGCCGTGGCCGGCAACGACGGCTCCGGCGCCGTCGAGCCCGAGGACTACCCGCGCTATTTCGCCGACGCGATCCGCGCTTCGCGCTACTTCGCGGTCCACGCCTATTCGCCGCCTGGCACGCGGGGGATGCGGGTGGACGCCGAGTGGCACGCGTTGCGCTACCGCAAGATCCACGACGCGCTCGAGGGGGCGGGGATCCGCGGCGTCAAGATGGTCATCACCGAATCGGGCCTCGGCAACGGCTGGCGCGGCCTGATCGGCGGCGACGCGATGGCGGCCGACTTCGCCTGGTTCACCTCGGAGCTCGCGAAAGACCCATACGTGATCGGGCACGCCAGCTTCGGCCTCTTCGGCGACGACGAGAAGTGGCGCGCCTTCGACCTGCACGGCACCGAGGTGCTGGCGCGCATGGGCGCCTACGCCGGCTGATCCCACCCAAGCTCGGCCGCCGAGCGGTCGCGGTCGCGCAGGCAGGGGCCCGGATGCCGGTATGATGCTCGCGCACACCATGGGAGGACGTTAGTTATGTGGAATTCGTTCCGGACCGACAGCCACCAGGCGATGCAGTGCGAGATCACCACCTACAAAGCCGGCAACGGCGATTACATCCACGCCTACGTCGCGAGGCCGGGGGGAGACGGGCCGTTCCCGGGCCTGGTCGTCATCCACCACATGCCCGGCTGGGACGAGTTCTACCTCGAGTTCTCGCGCCGCTTCGCGCAGCACGGCTACACCGTGATCGCGCCCGACCTGTACTGCCGCGCGGGCCACGGCACGCCCGACGACGTCGCCGCGAAGGTGCGCGCCGAGGGCGGCGTCCCCGACGACCAGGTGGTCGCCGACTGCGAGGCGGCGCTGCACTGGCTCAAGTCGCTCCCAACCAGCAACGGCAAAGTCGGCGTGCTCGGAACCTGCTCGGGCGGCCGCCACGCGATGCTCGTCGCCGGGCGGGTGCGCGGCTTCGACGCGGTGATCGACTTCTGGGGCGGAGGCGTGGTCGCCTCACCCGAGCAGCTCACCGCGAAGCGGCCCGTGCCGGTGATCGACTACACGAAGGATCTGACCTGCCCGGTGCTCGGCATCTTCGGCAACGACGACCAGAACCCGCCGCCGGCCCAGGTGGACCAGCACGAGGCGGAGCTGAAGAAGCACGGCAAGCAGTACGAGTTCCACCGCTACGACGGCGCCGGCCACGGCTTCTTCTACTACCACGCCCCCGCCTACCGGCAGCAGCAGGCGATGGACGCCTGGGGCAAGGTGTTCGCGTTCCTCGACAAGAACCTGAAGGGCTAGGCGCGATGTGCACCAACATCTGCCTGACCGCCGGCATCACCGGCAGCGGCAAGGGCGCTGCCGGCTGGTTCCCGGTCAGCCAGGCGAACGTCGGCTACGACCACCCCACCCACGCGCCGTTCGAGCACGCGCTGCTGCTCGACTTCGTCAACCCCTTGTTGGGGCCAGGCGCGCGCGTCGCCGTCGAGATGAACCTCGCCTCCGGCAAGGCGCTCCTGGCGAAGCTCGAGGCGGCGATCGCCGAGGCCGAGGCGAGCGGCGTCGCCGAGTAGCTCCCCTCCCGGCGGGAGGGGCATCAGCGCTCCGTCGTCGCCCGCGGCGCCAGGCTGTTCCAGACCTCGGCCATCGCGAAGGCCGCCCGGAAGGTCGGGTAGATCCCGGCCCACATCGCGTCGACCGCGGCCCGGGCGGCCTCCCGGTCGCCGGCGCCGATCGCCCGCTTCAGCTCCTCGGCGACCCGCTCGTGCACCCGCAGCGCCGCGTCCGCCGCCGAGGCCAGCGCCCGCACCCGCGCCAGCTGCTCGTCGACCATCTCGCGCGTCGCCGGCTTCCGCTCCCAGCCGTCCACCGCCGTGTCGTACCGCGGCGGCTTCTTCGTGCCGTCCGCGTTCCACCACGTGTGCGTCGGCGCGACGTGCGGCGTGACGGAGAGGTAGATCGTCGCCGGCTGGTCGCCGACCACGCGCAAGCAGTGCGTCTCGTCCACCAGCGCGACGCACGCCTGCCCTGGACCAAGCCGCGCCTTCCGCCCCGCCACGTCGAAGTCGATCGTCCCCTCCATCACGAGGAAGATCTCGTGGCCGAGGTCGTGGGTGTGGCCGGTGTAGTCACGTCCCGGGTCGAGCCGCATGAAGCGTGACCGCATCTCGGGAGTGACGAGGAAGTTCTTCAGGTCGGTTCGGTAGTCGACGTATTCGAGCGGCTCAGCCACGCAGGTACGCCTTCACGATGTCTGCCACCAGCTTGATATCCTCGACCGCCTCGTCGGCCGGCGTGATCGGGCGCTTGCCGCCAAGGACGCAGTCCCGCCAGTGCTGGAGCTCGAGCTTGAACGGGTTGTCGTGGTAGACGAGGTGCTTGACCCAGGGCTGGCCGTTCGGATCGGCGCCGAGCTCGCGTACCGTCGAGACCATCGTTTTGGCGAAGCCCGATGGGAACGAGACGAGCACCCGCTCGCGCGTGCCGTACAACTCGAGCGTCTCGGTGAACTCCCACAGCTCCGGCAGGTCGACCCACGAACAGACCGCGCGCACCTCGTTCCCCTCGCCTCGCCCGAGGGCAGGCGAGTACTCGAGGATGGTCGTGATGCCGCGGCCGCCGGCCCACAGCTCGGTGCTGACCACGCGGCGCGGCGGACCGAAGAGACCGCTCAGGTTGCCGATGTCGTGGATCATGCTGCCGAGGATCGTGCCGAACGCCTGGCGCGCGGCCGGGTCGACCGCGTCGAGCTCCTCGACGCCGAGCGCCTCGGCCGTCCGCGCGCGCTGCTCGGCCTGGCTCGCCTCGCGCGCGCTTGCCGGCACGTCGTCGAACCGGCGCAGCTTGAAGTCCCGCAGGTGCAGGCCGTTGTCGCAATGGAGGTGGTTGACCTGCACGAAGCGCAGGTCGGACATGCCGGCTAGCTTCGCCCTGGCGTACTGGTAGGCCGGGTCGTGCCGCTTCATGTAGCCGATCTGCATCACGACGCCGGCCCGCGCGGCCGCGTCGGCCATCGCGCGCGCCTCGCGCTCGGTGGTGCACATCGGCTTTTCGACGAAGACGTGCTTGCCCGCCTCGGCCGCCGCGATCGACGGCTCGGCGTGCGAGGCGTTCGGACAGACGATCACCGCCTCGACGTCCGAGCCGTACATCGCGCGGTAGTCGGTGAAACGGCGGCTCGGCGCGACCTGGTACTCCTCGCCGATGTAGGCGAGCAGCTTCGGGGAGAGGTCGCAGACGCCGGCGATCTCGAAGTCGTCCGAGAGCTCGCGCAGGTGCGGAAGGTGCCAGACCTGCGCGATCGCGCCGCAGCCGACGACGCCGACCTTCAGCCGGCTCATCGGCCTCCCGCCGCGTGTTCGGCGTCGCCCTGGCGGCGCCGCTCGTCCGCCCGCGCGGGCGTCAGGCCGGGCTGCTTGCGCCGCACGGGGCCAATTCTACGGGTTCCCCCATCCCGACGGGGCCGCGCAGCGGCGATTTCTCTCAGCCCCAGGTCCAGACGAGGTTGACGACGAAGTTCCAGACCATCGCGACGCCGATGCCGACCAGGTTCGCGGGGACGAAGTACGCGCTGCCGGCCAGCGCGCGCAGCTCCGGCTCGAACGTCGTCGCCAGGTAGGTCGTGACGAGCGTCGTCACCACCAGACCGACCAGCGACACGGCGTTGAACTTAAGGAACCGGCGCACGGTCGGCTGCAGCGCGAACGTGACGAACGGGCCGAGCAGCGGGTGGCGCTCGGCGAACGGGATGCGCCGGTGGCGCGCCTCCGCGCCACGGAACGTCCAGATCTGGTTGCCGGTGAAGTTCGTGACGATGGCCGCCTCGACAGACAGCGCGGTCGAGATCGCGAGCGGCAGCCCGAACACGACGTGCAGCACGTAGTTGGCGACGAGCGTCACCGGCACACCGCTCGCGCCGACCAGCGCGAACTTGACGAAGCGCTTGGCGGTGCGCCGCCGGCCGGTCCGGAGCAGGTCGAACGGCTGGGGACCGCCGCGGGTGGGCACGGGCGCGCCGACCTCGCCCGCGCGCCGCTCCTCGGCGATCGCGCTCACGCGAGCGCGGTCCGCGCGACGGGCCGCGGGCTGAAGCGCAGCCGCCACACGCCCAGCATCGCTTCGAGGAAGATGCGGCTCGACATCTTCGACTTGCCGACCCGCCGGTCCATGAACACGATCGGGATCTCGCGGATCACGAAGCCGAGCTGCCAGGCGCGGTAGGTCAGCTCGATCTGGAAGAGGTAGCCCTCCGACCGGATGATGCCGAGGTCGATCGCCTCGAGCACGTGGCGCCGGAAGCATTTGAAGCCGCCGGTGAAGTCGTTGATCGGCGCGCCGAGGATCGTGCGGGCGTAGAGCGAGCCGTTGCGGCTGATGAGCCGGCGGCCGAGCGACCAGTCCGGCGTCGCACCGCCCGGCACACGCCGCGAGCCGAGCACCAGGTCGGCCGTTTCGCTCGCGGCCAGGAACGTCGGCAGCATCGCCGGATCGTGCGAGAAGTCGCAGTCCATCTGCTGGACGTGCGTGTAGTCGCGCGCGAGCGCGTAGCGGAAGCCCTCGATGTAGGCG
>DASRFH010000156.1:0-18292 GCA_035651675.1 Chloroflexota bacterium
CACGAACCAGCGCATCGATCTCGCGAACCTCGAACGGTTCTTCCTGGCCCGGCTCCAGCGCTTCGCTCACCTCGCCGCCACGGCCGAAGCGTGCGACATCCCGCAGTGGCGGCGGCTCGCCCGGCACGCGACGCTCTCCGCGTACCGCGACTGCGCGTCGATCGGTCTGGAGCGGGAGGCGCGCGAGATTCTGGGACGCACCATCGGCCACCAGGCGCTCTCCGCGTAAGAACGCCGGGCAACACAGCCGCGCTCGAACCGGACGAGCGCGGCGTTCGCGTTTAGCCCACCGCGCTTCTCAACACTGGGCGACGCAAACGGCAGCTCCTCAGCACGACGAGGCCGAGCGAGCCCTCCTCGTCCATCGCCAGAAGGACGAGCTCGGAGGGCCGCTCGCCGCGAGCGAGGATCGAGCCCGGGGCACCGGCGCACGGCGCGCCGGCCGAGCCTTCTCGCTCCGTTCGGAACGACAGCCGAGACCGGGCCGGCGAATAGCGGGCCGCCGTTCTAGGCGACCGCGGCCGCCCGCTTGTCGAGCTCGGCTTTGTTCAGCTCGATGCCCAGGCCCGGCTTCTCGGGCAGCTCGATCCACCCGTCCTTGATGTCGAGCGGACCGAAGAGCCAGGAGCGGTTGTACGGCCCCGGGTAGGTCTCGACGATCAGCGTCTCGGGCAGCGCGCCGACGCAGTGCTGGCCGATGTACTCCGTGCCGTGCGGCGCCAGCGGTGCGTGGTAGGCGGTCGCGAGCGCGGCGATCTTCTTCCACTCCGTGTAGCCGCCGCAGTTGACCGGATCGGCCTGGCAGATGTCGAGCGCGCGCGCCTCGAACATGTCGCGGAAGCCCCACCGCGACGTCTCCATCTCGCCGGTCGCGATCGGCACGTCCAACGCGGCGCAGATGTCGGCGCCGCCGCGCAGGTCGGTGTGTTGGACCGGCTCCTCGAGCCAGAACAGGTCGTACTTCTCGACCATCCGGCCGAAGCGGATCGCCTCGTCGGCGCGCCAGACGTGGTTGCCGTCGGCCATCAGCTTGGCGTGCGGGCCGATCGTCTCGCGGACGGCCTTCACGCGCTCGGCGTCGTGCTGGAGCGTCGTGCCGCGCCAGCCGACCTTGATCTTGATCGCCCGGTACCCCATCTCGAGGTACCGCTCGGTCTCGGCGACGAGGCCCGCGACGTCCTTGCCCTCGGCGTAGAAGCCGCCGCCCGAATACACCTCGACGCGGCTGCGGTGGCCGCCGAGCAGCTTCCAGACCGGCTGGTTGAGGATCTTGCCGGCGAGGTCCCACAACGCGATGTCGACGCGCGAAAGCGCGAACCAGAAATCACCGCCGATCGTCGTGTGGCGCGACTCGAACATCTTGCGCCAGAGCCGCTCGATCATCAGCGGGTCCTCGCCGACGAGCTGCCGCCTTAGCTCGTTCTCGACGATCGCCCTATTCGCGCCGGTCGGGCACATGCCGACCAGCCCTTCGTCGGTGTGGACCTCGACGACCGAGACGCCCTGGCGCGCCGGCGTCGCGACGGTCGAGTCCCAGAAGCGTTCCGTCGCCGGGCCGAGGTCCCAGCTGAGCACGCGGACGTCGGTGATCTTCACAGCGCTTCTTCTCCTGCGGCGGCCAGCTTACCAGGGCTGGCCGCCGCACAGGTTACAGCGCCTGCGGCAGCGCCTGGGCGGTGATCGCCACGCCGGCGAGAGCAATCGCCAACGCGCTGGCCACGGGCGCGAGCCGCCAGAGGGGCCCGGCGCCGACCTCGACCCGCTCGAACAGGCGCCGGGCGTAGACCAGCGCGAGCCCGAGCCCGACCAGCACGGCCGCCAGCCCGATGCTGAAGGCGACCACGAGGAGCACGCCGAAAGCAACGCGGCCGAGCGCGATGGCGCCGAGCAGCACGACGAGCGCGGTGGGGCATGGAAGGAGCCCGCCCGACACGCCCAGCGCGAGCAGACTGCGCAGCGACACCCCGCCGGGCGGCGGCGCGTGCGAGTAGCCATGGTGCGAGTGCCCGTGGACGTGGTCGTGGTGGTGATGAACGTCGCCGTGGTCGTCGTGGGCATGGTCGTGGTGGCCATGGCCGTGATGGTGGTGCGGCGCGCGGCCGGCGAGTGCCGCCCGCGCCCGACCCACGAACAGCCCGGTGCCCAGCCCGACCACCAGCAGACCCGACCCCACCTCGAGGAAGGGGTAGAGCCGCTCGGGCAGGATGAGCTCCGAAAGGCAAAGCGTGACCAGCCCGAGCGCGAAGACGCCGGCCGTGTGGGTGGCGGTGACGGTCGCACCCAGGAACGCTGCGTGGCGCGCCGTCCCGTTCGAGCCGACCAGGTACGCGGCGACGATCGTCTTGCCGTGGCCCGGCGAAAGCGCGTGGACGGCGCCGAGCGCGGCGGCGACCAACAGGGAGAGCGCGATCGCGGGCGGCGACAGGTCGCGCGCCGCCGCCAGCGCGGTGTAGGCGTCGTTCACCCGTTGCACGACACCGCCGGAGGGCGCGACCTCGCGCCCCGGCGCCAGGCCGGGCACGAAGGCCAGCCGCGCCTCCCGGACGTCGAGCGGGCTCGCGAGGAGGTCGTTCGGGTAGGCGCGGAGCTCGTCGGAGGCGTCGGTCGCCGGCACGCTCGCGTCGCGCAGCTCCGTGCCGGGCGCGCCTGGCCGTGCCACGACCTCGCGCCAGCCGATGCGGCTCGGACTGTTCTCGTCGCGGTAGACGAGTCCAATCGGGCCCGTCGCGCCGGCCGGCAGCTCGGCTCGGTAGACGGCCTCGAGCCGCAGCGTGGGCAGATCGGCCTGGCCGGGCGGGAACGCGAGGGCACGGCGCTCGACGCGCAGCGTGGCCGGGCGGCCGTTCAGAGTAAGCTGGAGCATCGCGTCGACCTCGTCGGCCAGGCGGGTCGCCGCCTGCTCGGCCTCGGCGTCCGAGATCCGACCGTCGCCATCGGCGTCCATCCGCGCCCGCTCCTGCACCGTCGGGATCTCCGCCATGTCGAGGACGTAGAAGACCCGCACGCCGTCGCCGGCCGGCTCGATCCGGCTGTAGCGGTTGACGGTGAAGTTCCCCAGCGGGTGCGCCGACGCGGCCGCTGGCACCGCGCCCGCGATACCCAGCGCCACGAGCAGGATCGCCATGGACCACGAGCACCTCACCTTACCGTTCCTCCCTCGCCGGCGAGCTGGTCGCGCAAGACGGCCGCGTCGGACGCGTACCGCACCGAGAAGCGCGGGTTGGTGCGCAACACGTCGTCGAGAAGCGCGCGCGCGCGCCCCACCTGCCCGAGGCAGGCGGCGATGCGGCCCGCGTGGTAGAGCATCAGCGCGTCGCGCGTGCCGAGCCGCAGCGCCTCGCGCGCGTAGCCTTCCGCGGCGCGGCAGTCGCCCGCCTTGAACGTGGCCCAGGCGAGCGCGTCGGCCACGTGGACGCTGCGCCGCTGCTGCCACACACGCTGGAGCCGCTGGGCGGCGCCGGCGGCGTCGACGTCGTGGTCGGCGTCGAACAGCGCCATCTCCAGGTCGGTGTCGACGCCGTTCGCCGCGTAGAGCTTCTCCTCGGCGCGCAGCAGCGCCTGCGCCTGCGCCGCGTCGTTCTCGCGGCCGGCGGCGTGGTACACGTCGACGAGCTGGGCGACGAGGTCGGGCAGCGGCGCGACCTGTGTCGCCTCCGAATACAGGCGGATCGCCTGGTCGTAGTCGCCCCGCGCGGCGGCCGCGCGGGCCAGGCCCGCCTTGGCCTGGAAGTAGTCGGGCAGGAACGCGAGAGAGAGGCGGTAGGTGCTTTCGGCGCTGTCGATCTGGCCGGCGTTGAAGTACAGGTTGCCGAGCTGGACGCGCGCCCACTCGGTGCCCTCGCGGCCGGGCGCGTCCGCGTCGACCGCCGCCTGCATCATCTCGATCGCGCCGTCCACGTCGCCGTGCAGCTCGCGCAGGTACGATGCGCGCGCGTAGGAGGACTGGTCGGGGCGGATGTCGACCATCCGCTGGGCCGCGGCGATCGCCTCGTCGTAGCGGCCAAGCTCGACGTTGGCGTCGGTCACGATCCCGTAGGCCGCGCTCTTGCGTGGGCTGGCCCTGGCGGCCCGCTCGCCGAGCGCCAGGCCGCCCGCGAAGTCGTGCCGCGCGAGCGCCAGGACGCCGAGGCCGACCAGCGTGTCGGGGTCCTCGGGGGCGCTGGCCAGCGCTTGGCGCAGCACCCCCTCGGCCTTCGGGTAGTAGGCAGGATCGGCCGTCTCGCGCGCCTTCTGGAGGTAGAGCAGACCGAGGCTGGTCTGCGCGCCCCGGTCGTCGCCGTTCGCGCGCAGGCGGCCTTGCAGATCGGCGATCGATCGGTCGGTGCGCGGGAGCGGCACCGCCGGTCCGCCGACGACGGCGCCGGAGAGGCCGGGGACCGGCTCGGCACGGCGCGCCGAGGGTCCGAGCACCTCGACGGCCGCGCCGAGCACGACGGCGAGGGCGAGCGCCGCGCCCGCCCGCTGCCAGGGAGTCACGGCGCTACGGGTTCTGGTGGACCCGGTTGCGCCCGTTGTGCGGGCTCGCCAGGAATGGGAAAGAAGTCGTGAGCGGCTTGTCGTTGAAGTTGACGCCGTCGCCGGCCAGGGCCTGGATGTAGTTCGGACCGCCGACGAGGCGCACGGCGACGTCGGTCACGTCGTCCTTCGGACGGCGGCCGTTCGGCCACCCGGCCGGGTCGGGCGTCGGGTTGCCGGCCGCGTCGTGGGCCAGCGGTCCGAGCCGGTGCTGGTTGGCCAGCGGCGTCGGCGGCACGGTCGTGTCGAGCCGCAGCAGCTCGGAGAGCTGGGTATCGGTCGGGGCATACTTCAACAACGCGTCACGCAGGTCGGTCCGGTTGCTCGTGGCCGCCGGGACGCCGAAGACGAGCTGCAGCGCCAGGGCCAGCCGCGGGTTCAGGTAGTAATCGAGGAACTGCGCCTCGTCCTGCGGGTCGACGGCGTTCCAAGCGTCCTTGTCCTGCGTGCCGATGATGACCTCGTTGATCAGCGGGTTGGCCAGCCGCTGGACCTGGATGAAACGCCCCGAGTCGACCGGGCCGCCGTCGCGGCGGATGACGTGCACGTTGCGCCGCGCGGTCGAGGCGTAAGCGCCGATCTTGGGTTGGCCGGCGCGCCGGATCAGGCTCATCGGCACCTCGAGCGCGATCGTGTTCACGTTGAAGCCGGAGAGCATGTCGACGCCGAACGGGTTGAACCACTGCGCGTCCACGGCGCCGTCGTTGGCGTCCTCCGCCATCGTCAGGAGCGGCGGGTTGCGCCGGAAGTTGAGCGTGTCGAACGTGGCGCCGAGGTCGATGTAGAACGGATCGTCGCGCTGCCCGGCGAACACCCGCCCGCCGCCACCCGGCAGGTCGAGGTTGTAGATGCCCTGGGCGGCGAGGGCGTCGTAGTCGGGCATCGTCCGGGGTCCGACGTTCGACGGCACCGCGATCAAGCCGTCGGCGATCACGGTGCGATCGTTCCCCTTCACCATCGTGACGCTGTACTTCTGGCGCAGGCCGAGGCCCTCGGAGCCGGGACCGTCCAGCTTGGTGATCGGGGGCAGCTTGTCCGGTGCATCCGCGTCGCCGAGGTACGAGAGCGGGAGCTTCAGCGCGGTGACTTCGCCGCGCAGCTCGGTCGTGAAGCTGAACTCGAAGCTGACGTCGTTGGCCTTCCCATCGCCGTCGTTGTCGATCTCGAAGCTGTAGAGGACGTTCGGGTCGAAGTTCCAGTAGTTCGGCCCGGAGCTCGGCTCCTCGCCGGGGATGACGTCCATGATCAGGATCAATTTGTCGCCCTTGCCCGGCTCGTAGCTGCGGAACATGAAGA
The DNA here is from genome assembly GCA_035651675.1 of Chloroflexota bacterium. Lineage (GTDB taxonomy): Bacteria > Chloroflexota > UBA6077 > FW602-bin22 > FW602-bin22 > DASRFH01. The sequence continues at coordinate 5,812 of DASRFH010000156.1, forward strand.
AGTCGGTGATGTCGGCCTCCGGGTCCATCGAGATGGCCGGCGCCTCGCGGTGGCTCGCCGCGTCGCCGACCTGGGCCCAGGGCGGCAAGACGAGGACAGTCACCAACGCAAGAAGCAAGGCCGTGCGCGTGAGGACGCGTAACCTGAGCATTGCACTCCTCCATCCTTTCGACTGACCGTGCTCCTGCTCGGCCGTCGCGCATCATTACGAGCGGGGCGCGCGCGGGTGGTTGAGAAAGCTCCACCCCGAGGTGGACTTTGGGTGGTGACTTCCGCCAGCCTCGAATCTCCACCTCGGTGCAACGGAGTGGCGGCTGGCGACCTGTAGAAAAAACGGCTGGATGCTCCGCCGGCGACTGGCTCTGCTTTGCCTGGTCAACACGCTGCCTGCCGTCTGGGCACTCCACGGTGGGGCCACGACGGGGTCCAGCGCCGGTACCGTCACGGAGCTCCCGGTGCCGACATCCCGCGCCGGCCTGGCCGCGATCGTCGCGGGGCCGGACGGCAACCTCTGGTTCACGGAGGCCGACGCTAACCGCATCGGCCGGACAACGCCGGCCGGCGCGATCACCGAGTTCCCGGTACCAACGCTCGGCGGGTCGCCCGAGGGGATCGCGGCCGGGCCGGACGGCAACCTCTGGTTCACGGAGGCCAGCGGCAACAAGATCGGCCGCATCACCACCGCCGGCGCGATCGCCGAGTTCCCGCTGCCCAACGCGAACGCCGTCCCCACGGCGATCACGGCCGGTCCCGACGGCGCCCTCTGGTTCACCGAAGCGGTCGCGAACAGGATCGGCCGCATCACCACCGCCGGCGCGATCGGGGACGCGGCGATCCCGACAGCCGATGGCCTGCCGTCGGGCATCGCGACTGGTCCCGACGGCGCCCTCTGGTTCACCGAGGCGAACGGCAACAAGATCGGCCGCATCACGACCGGTGGCGTCGTGACCGAGTACGCGATCCCGACGCCCGATGCATTCCCGATCGGGATCACCCTGGGCGCCGACGGCAACCTCTGGTTCGTCGAACAGATCGGCGGCCGCGTTGGCAAGGTCACGGCCACCGGCGGGTTCGCCGAGCTGACATTGCCGTCGACGGCTAGCCAGCCGCGACGGATCGCACCCGGCGCCGACGGCAACCTCTGGGTCACGGAGCAGGCCGCCAATATGATCGCCCGCGTCACGCCCAACGGCTCGATCGCCGAGTTCGGCGGCCTCGCCGGGACGAGCGAGCCGGAGGGCATCGCCTGGGGTCCGGACGGCAACGTATGGTTCACCGAGCAAGCGGGCAATAACGTCGGCCGGCTCGGCGGAATCGACGTCCCGCTGCACTGGACGACCTTGCTCCCAAAGGTCTCCCGCGGAGCGCGGCCGCAGTAGCCACGACGACCCACCTACGGCACGTACAAGTAGGTCGTCAGCGACACGCCGCCGCAGGTCACCTGGGTTGGCCAGATCCCTATCGGCGCGTCGCCCTCGACCGTCCACGACCACGAGGCTTCACCCGAAGCGCCGGCCGTCCTCGTGCCCAGACCGGCCGCGTGGCTCTGGCTGTTCCGATAGGTCACGCTCGCGGAGCACCCAGCGCCAGGCGCGGCGCGCACCACGAGCGAGGCGACGCGACCGGGGAAGACGATGCCAGGCTCCCGCAGGAACGTGATACGGGTGACCGCGACCGTCGGCGTGGCAGTGGGCGGCGCAGTCGGCGTGGCGCTCGGGGTGGCCCTGGGCATCGCGGTCGCGGCGGACGTCGCGGTGGCGACGCGTGGTACGCTGGTCGCGGTCGCCGCGGGCGTGAGGCGTCCGCCGGGATCGCCGCCCGAGCCGGTCATCGTCGACGGTGCGAGCCGCGTCGCGGTCGGAGGTGGAGTCGGCGACCGATCCGGGACGACGGTTCCCGCCGGCGAGATGGTTGGAGCCGGGGGAGCGGCCACCGAGGGCGCCGCACGCCGATCCTCGACCATCGTGGACGCGGTGGGCCGCGAGGGCGGGCCGGCCACAGCATCGATCGCCGGCGGAGACGCCAGCACGGCGAGCGCGACGTCGGCGGCCCGGGCGGTCGGGGCTGCGCCGGGCTGCGCCGCGGGCGTGACCGCGACGCGCACACCGGTGGTCGCGGTCGGCACGGGAGGCCGCGGCGCAAACCGGGACACGGGTGCGGGTGTCGGCGTCGCGACGGGCAGCACGCACCCGTGGGCCCCGGCCACGAGCAGCGACGCCCAGGCGATGGCCGTGGAGGGGAGCGCGGGCCGGCGGTACCTCACCTCGGTGGCCGATTCTCCCGACCCGCGGGCGCCGCTTGGCGGCGACGTGGATGTGGTTTCGTCTCTAATCCGTCGCGATGCCGGTGCCGGAGCCGATGGCACCGGTCTGCTATCTTGTCGCCGCTTCCTTCTCGACGGGGGTGGGACCTGACCAAGCCGCCGGGGTCGCCTTTGGAGGTGCTGGCGGCGTTCACGCGGCTGGGTTTGACGTCGTTCGGCGGCCCGGTCGCGCACCTCGGCTACTTCCGGGCCGAGCTCGTCGGCCGGCGCAAATGGCTCGACGACCGGGCGTTCGCCGACGTCGTCGCGCTCTGCCAGTTCCTGCCCGGCCCCGCCTCCAGCCAGACGGGCATATCGCTAGGGCTAATGCGCGCCGGCTACCTCGGCGCGCTGGCGGCGTGGGTCGGCTTCACGATGCCGTCCGCCGTGCTCATGACCGGCTTCGCGCTCGGGCTCTCGCGCTTCGGCGACCCGGGCGCGAGCGGCTGGCTGCATGGCCTCAAGATCGTCGCGGTGGCGGTCGTCGCGCAGGCGGTCTGGACCATGGCGCGCACGCTCGCCCCCGACCGGCCGCGCGCGACCATCGCGCTCGCCGCGGCGGTGCTCATGCTGCTGTGGCCGACCGCCTACGGGCAGATCGCCGCGATCGTGGTCGCCGGCCTGGTCGGCTGGTGGCTGCTCGGCGGTGGGGGCGGTCCGGACGTCGAGCCGCTGCCCGTGCCGATCGGGAGGCGCGCCGCGACGGTGTCGCTCGCGCTGCTGGTCGGGCTGCTGATCGGGCTGCCGCTGTTGCGCGCGGCGACCGGCAGTCCGGCCGTCGCGCTGTTCGACACGTTCTTCCGGGTCGGGTCGCTCGTGTTCGGCGGCGGCCACGTCGTGCTGCCGCTTCTGCAGACGGAGGTCGTGCCGGCCGGCTGGGTGACGAACGAGCAGTTCCTGGCCGGCTACGGCGCGGCACAGGCGGTGCCGGGGCCGCTCTTCACGTTCTCGGCCTACCTCGGCGCGCTGGACGCCGCCGGGCCGAACGGCGTCGTCGGCGCCGTGACCGCCCTGGTCGCGATGTTCGCGCCGGCGTTCTTGCTCGTCTTCGCGGCGCTGCCGTTCTGGAGCGCGCTGCGCGGGCGGACCGGCGTCGCCGCGGCGCTTCGCGGCATCAACGCCGGCGTGGTCGGCATCCTCCTCGCCGCGCTCTACACGCCGGTCTGGACCAGCGCGATCGGCAATCCGGCCGACTTCGCGCTCGCCATCGCCGCGTTCGGCCTGCTCGCCGGCTGGCGCGTCCCGCCCTGGGCCGTCGTCGTCTTCTGCGCCGTCGCCGGCGGCGTGGCCCACCTGTGAAGCCTCTCCCGCGTGCGGACGGACCTAAACCCGCCCCGCCGCACGGGCGCGCCAGTGCCGCCAGGTGACCGCCGTCAGCCCGAGCATCAGGCCACCGCTCACCAGCAGCAGCGCCGTGAAGCCGGCGCGGTCGAGCAGGACGCCGAGTCCGGCCGTCCCGGCGCCAGCGCCGAGGAAGAGCGAGAAGCCGAACAGCGAAACGGCCGTGCCACGCAGCTCGGGCACGAGCTCGGTCGCGGCCGTCTGCAGCGTCGTGTGGAAAAGCGTGAAGCCGATACCCATAACCAGCACCGGCAGCGCGACGAGCCACCAGACCGGCGTCGGCGAGACCGCCAGGTAGCCGCCGCCGATCAGCACGCCGCCGATCAGGACGAGCCCCGGCTCGCCGATCCGTGCCCGCACGCGCCGGACGACGCGGCTGGTCGCCAGCGTGCCGATTCCGTAGCAGGCCAGCAAGAGCCCAATCCACAGGTAGGCGAGCGCGAAGCGCGCCTCGAGGTAGGCGCCGAGGTAGGTGAACGCGCCCTGCACGACGACGCCTTCGAGCAGCACGACGCAGTAGAGGAACCGCGCCCGGTCGACCGCGAGCACGCGCGCGTAGCGGCTCCAGGTCGCCGTCCAGCCGCCCGGCGGCAGCGGCGCGTCGGGCGCCTTCGGCGGGTCGGAGGCGAGGCGGACCATCGCCGCCGTAACGACGAGCGCGCCGACGCCGTAGAAGGCGAAGAGCGCGCGCCAGGAGAGGACCTGGCCGACGACGCCGCCCACCGCCGTCGAGAGGGCGTTGCCCAGCGAGGTGGCCGACATGAAGTTCGCAATCGCCGCCTGGCGCCGCTCGTACGGGACGGCGTCGCCGATGAAAGCGAGCGAGAGCGGGATGACCGCCGCCGCGGCCGCGCCGGTCAGGAAGCGCAGCGCGTCGAGCAGCGCGAGCGAGGTGGCAAGCCCGCACAACCCCGTGCCGACCGCGAAGAGCGCGAGCGCTAGCCGGACGACGCGCACTTTGCCAGTCCGGTCGGCCACCGGGCCGAACACGAGCTGGAAGCCACCGTACGGGAGGACGTACGCCGTGACGGCGAGGCCGACCGCGCTGATCGTGGCGTCCAGGTCACGCGCGAGCGCCGGCAGCAGGGGCGCGAAGATCGCCCGGTCGAGGCTCACCAGGAACCCCGCCGCCGCCAGCATGGCGAGCGTCGCCCCAACACGGGGCTCCGTCCGCGCTTCCGACACGACCGACGCCGAACCCACGCTCGCCACTTCGGCCGCGACTATAACCGGGGCCGGGTCCCTCCTCTGGAGCCGAAGGCGGGGATCTCGGCCATCGCGCACCAGACGCGGGCGCTGGCCGCGGCACCTCCCGGTCGTTGTAGGCTCCCGGCGGGTGGGCGTATACTTGGGGCCTCGTCGGGCGTTTAGCTCAGCCGGTTAGAGCGCTGCGTTCACATCGCAGAGGTCCGGGGTTCGAGTCCCTGAACGCCCACCCCATCGGGTGCGCCTGCCGGTCAATGTGCGGCCGTTGGCGGCGAATCGCGACTCCCCGGCGAGCACCTGGGCGGCACACCCTGCCACCGTGAGCGGTTCGGCGCCGCCGTCGGCGGGTTCTTGGTCCGAATCGTCCCGGCCTGCCGCGGCCCTGCTGTAGGTGCCCGACCGGTGCCGTTACCATGGCGCCGGCCACGCACCAAACGTCAGGGAGGACGCAGTGAAGATCCGCGAGATCGCGACCCACGTGATGGCGAGCCCGAACCGCGACTACGTGTTCGTCAAGGTGGCGACCGACGAAGGCATCCACGGCTGGGGCGAGGGCACGTTGGAGCGGAAGCAGCGGACCGTCGCGACTGCGGTCGAGGATCTGAAGCCGTTCCTGCTCGGCGAAGATCCGACGCGCATCGACTACCTGTGGCAGCGGATGTACCGCCACGGCTTCTGGCGCGGCGGCGAGGTCGTCCTGTCGGCCATCTCGGCGGTCGAGCAGGCGCTCTGGGACGTGACGGGCAAGGCGTACGGCCAGCCAGTCTACAAGCTGCTTGGCGGCGCGGTGCGCGACTTCATCCCATGCTACACGCACACCGGCGACCCCGCGGTCGCGCGCGAGCTGATGGGGCAGGGCTGGCGCGCCTTCAAAAGCGGCCCGTTCTTCCGCGGCGAGCGGCTCGAGGAGCGCGAGATCGTCCGGCGCGCGGCCCGGCAGTTCGAAACCATGCGCCAGGCGGTCGGCCCCGACGTGCTGCTGATGTGCGACTGCCACGGCAAGTTCCGCCCCGCCACCGCCATCCGGCTGGGCAAGGCCCTCGAGCCGTACGACCTGTTCTTTTTCGAAGAGCCGACGCCCCCTGACAACCCCCTCAGCATCAAGCCGGTGCGCGAGGCTGGGCTGGCGATGGACCTGGCGACCGGCGAGCGGCTGTTCACGAAGTGGGGCTACCGCGAGCTGCTCGAGAACCAGCTCGTCGACGTGATCCAGCCCGACCTTGTGCACTGCGGCGGCATCAAGGAGACGGTCAAGATCGCGGCCGTGGCGGAGGTCTACGACGTGCGGGTCGCGCCGCACAACCCGAACGGCCCGGTCGGCACGGCCGCGTCGGTGCACGCATCGGCGGTGATGCCGAACTTCCACATCCTCGAGTACGCGATCTCGCCGACCCGCGACGCGTGCCAGCGCGCCGTCCTCGACGGCGACGTGTTCCGCGCGCGCGACGGACGCATCGAGCTCCCGACCCTGCCCGGCCTCGGCATCGACCTCGACGAGGAGTACCTGCGCGCCCACCCGGCCATCCCGGCCGACTCGATCGCCGGCGTGTTCGAGCCGGACGGCGCCGTGTCGAACGTGTAGGCGTCAACCGGGCCCCGCCACGGCGCGCGAGCCGAGCGCGAGGCGCGTGGGCGCTCGTGGACGAGCCGTCGAGGGTCACCTCCGCCTGCGAACCATCCGTCGACCCATCGTCCACCGCGACGCAATCGATCCCCGCGTAGCCTGAGGCACACCCTACCCGCGGGTCGCGCGCTCACGGGATCTCCGCGGGATGAGGGAGCGAGCACGATCAACCACGTTGGCCGCCGCTTCGAGGGCACGCTGACCTCGCCCCGCCGGGCGGCGTCGTTCCTGCGGGGTCGGCCGCGCCGCGCGCTGATGTGGGCCAGCCTGCTCGGTCTGGCCGCCGCCTGGCTCGTCGCAGCCCCGTCCCGCCCACCCCGCGTGCCGGTCGTCGCCATGTTCCCCGACCCCATCGTCTTCGCGACCCACGCGGTCCTGGCCTCGGCGGTGCTCGCCATCGGCGGCCCGCCGGGCTTGGCCGCGGAGGAGTGGATCAAGGCCGCGGCACACGCGGGATCGCGCGCCGAGGTTGTGCTGGTAGGTGCCGAGCTCGCGTGGATCCGGACGTGGGCGCTCGGCGACGCGGGACTCGAGGCCAACGTCTGCGGCGCGTGGCGCCACGGCTCGCCACCCGTCCGCGACGCGATCCAGCGGGGGGGCTTCCGTTGTTCGGACGACCGTGTGGGCGGATCCGGTACCGCGGCATGGGTCTTCGACGGGGGCCGCAGTCCATCGCTCCCCGTCGACCTCGGCCGCCCGAGGTCGATCGCCGCCGTGCGCATCGTCTGGGCGAACGGGTTCGCGCCCACGACCTACGACGTCGAGCTCTCTCTCGACGGGACGAGCTGGTTTCCCGTTTGGAGCGGTGCGAACGGCGATGGGACCTTCAGGATCGGTAGGGTGGGGCGCTACCTCCGGCTGAACCCCGAGGCGCACGCCGACGCGGGGCAGTTCCAGCTCGCGACGCTCACCGTCACCGGCGCGCTCGACCCTTCGGAAACCTTCGTGCAACCGCCCAGTCGCGCCGCACCCCCATAGTCCGCCCGCCATCGTCGAAAACGCGGAGCGGGATCGGTCCTTCCTGTTGATCTTCGCCGTCGCGGGCAGCGCCGGCTTGCTGCTCGCGGCCCGGTGGCTGCGGATCGACGTCCCGCCTGCCCAGTTCACGGCGATCGCGGCGACGCCCGTGGCAGGGCGGATCGAGGCAGCGGCCACGGTCTTCATGGGGATCTTCCTCGAAGCGGTCCCGTTCCTCGTGTTCGGGGTGCTCGTCTCCGCCTGCCTGCAGGCGCTGGTTCCCGACCAGCTCCTGCTCAGGCTGCTGCCCCGCCACCCGATCCCGGCGGCGTTGGTCGGCGGGCTGCTCGGCGTGCTGGTCCCGGTGTGCGAGTGCGGCATCGTCGCGGTGAGCCGCCGCCTCCTGCGGAAAGGGGCACCACTGCCCCTCGCCGTCGCTCTGATGCTGGCCGGGCCGGTCGTCAACCCCATCGTGTTGGCCTCCACCTGGGTGGCGTTCGGCGGCAGCCTCCCCTTCGTCGTCGGGCGGCTCGGGCTGGTGTGGGCGGTCGCGGTCGTGGTGGCGCTGGTGCTCAGCCGCCACCCCAAACCGTCCGAGCTGCTTGCCCCGGCGCTAGCCGCGTCGCTGACCTCCGGCGGAGACGACGCGGGTGCTCGACCGAGCGTCGGCGTGGTGGTGCGCGGGGCAGCCGACGAGTTCGTCGAGATGGTGCGCTACCTCGTCGTCGGCGCCGCCTTCGCGTCGGTGCTCCAGACGTTCGTCTCCCGGTCGATCGTTCTGGCGATCGCCCACGATCCAGCCCTCTCGGTGCTCGCCCTGATGCTGCTGGCGGTGCTGCTCTCGGTCTGCTCGACGGTCGACGCCTTCGTGGCGCTCTCGTTCGCGGGCAGCTTCAACGCCGGCGCGCTGCTCGCGTTCCTCGCCTTCGGGCCGATGGTGGACCTGAAGAGCATCCTGATGTACGGCACGGTCTTGCGCCGGCCCGTCGTCGCGCTGCTCGTCGTCCTGTGCGCCCAGATCGTCTTCCTGGTCGCGGGCTGCGTCGGCCTGCGCGTCGATTGAGCCGTGATGGCGTCAGGCGCGGCACGGGCGCTTCTGCTGGGTGGTCTGAGCATGCTGCTTGGCTGGTACGTGATCGGGGGCGAGATCCACTTCTACGTGAACGAGCGCTCCGCTTGGCTCGTCGCGCTCGCCGTGCCGCTGCTCGCGGCGCTGGCCGTGTCGCACGCGCACGGTGGCGGTCGGGCGGACGGCGCTGGCCTGCTCGGGCTGGCTCTGCCGCTGGCGGTCGCGCTGCTCGTCCCGGCCCGGCCGTTGGGCTCGGCCGTCGTCGACCAACAGGCCAGCGCACCGGCCTCCTCGGTTCAGTCAGCACCGCCGCTCGACCTGCCACCGATCGTCCGGCTCGGCGGCGAGGGCTTGACCTGGGACCTCCGGCAGCTCGAAGCGCTGCGCGTGCGCGACCCCGAGATGCGTGGACTCGCCGGCGCGAAGGCATCGCTGCTCGGCTTCGTCTACCGCCCGCCCGGCCTGCCCCCGGATCAGTTTTTCGTCGCCCGCTTCATGGTGCGCTGCTGCGCCGCCGACGCGACCGCCGTGCGCGTACCCATCCGCTACGACGGCGCCGCGGGGCTGGCGCCCGACACGTGGGTCGAGGTGGAGGGGACCATCGACTACGGACGCACGCCCGACGGACCTGGACCACTCGTCGAGGCGAGCAGCGTTCGGTCGGTTCCCCAGCCAAACCGGCCTTACCTGTACCCGTGACGCCCGCCGGCTTCTGGCGCTTCGCCGCGCTGGTCGTCACGGCGCTCTCGTTGCTCGCCGTGGCGCTCCTCACCGTCGGCGGCACCCGCGACCTCGTGCCTTCGTCGACGAGCCCAGCCGACGGCGCCGGCGACGTTTCCGAGCGCCCGGTCGTGAGGGTCTCCTACCGGCACCCCGTGGACGCCCAGTCGCTCCGGTCGGCGTTCCGTACGGAACCGCCGCTCGACGGCACGCTGGAGACGGACGCAACCGGGTTGCGCTTCGTCCCGGCGCGGGCGCTCGCTCCCGGCGCTCTCTACAGCGTGGTCATCGCCCCGGGCGTCCGCGATCTCGGGGGCCGCACGTCCCGTTCGCCGGTGCGGGTCGCGTTCCGGCCCCGCGAGCCACGGTGGTTGGTCCTCCGCCAGGTCGGCACGGTGCACGCCCTCGAAGTGGTGTCCCCCGCGGGCGGCGGCGCGCGGCGCATCACGCCGCCCGAGGACGACGTCGCGCTCGCCGTGATCTCCCCCGACGGGGAGGAGGTGGCCTATGCGACGCGCGCGCTGCCGACCGGCTGGACACTCTGGGCCGTGCCCGCGGCCGGCGGGGCCAAGCGGACGATCGCCGCGGACGACCAGAGCGCCATCGGCTCCCTCGCGTGGTCGCCGCGCGGCGATCTCCTGGTCTACGAAAGCAGCCAGGTGCTCGGCAGCCGGATCGCCGCGCCCAGGCTGTGGGTCGTGAGAGGCGACGGCGGCCAGCCGGCGCTGCTCTACGGTCGCGCGGACGAGTCCGGCTCCGCGCCGTCGTGGGCGCCAGACGGGCGTGGCCTGGCCTTCTTCGAGAACCGGCTGGGCGCGATCGCGCTGTTCGACTTCACCGGCCGCGTGCGGACGATCCGGACGGAGATCCCGGCGCCCGCCAGCTGGGCGCCGGACGGAGGGGCGATCGCGTTCGCCGACCGGTCGGGCGAAACTGGCGCGCAGAGCGTGGTGAAGGTCGCCGACGTACACGCCGCCCGCGTCGGGCCTGGGCCGGGCGCGGTGAGCTCCACGTCCGACGGGGCGCCGGCGTGGTCGCCGACCGGCGAGTGGATCGCCTTCACGCGGCTATCCGGCACGACGGGTGGGATCTGGATCAGCCGGCCGGACGGGAGCGACGCCCGTCCCCTCCACCGCGACGAGCGGTGGCTGTACGGGCCGCCGTTCTGGGACCCGGCCGGCGGGGCGGTGGCCTTCAGCCGTCGACCGATGCGGGTCGACGCCACGGACGACCAGGCTGAGATCGTTCTCGCGCCGCTGGACGGGCCGGCCCGCTCGGTCCCGGTCGGTGGGTCGCTCGTCGGTTGGCTCCCGTGACCTCCACCGATTCACTCCCCATTCTCATTGGGGTTCGCAAGACCCGCGCGGCAACTTCTTCCCGGGTCCCCGGCCGCTGGGCGGTCGGCCTGCTCACCACCTGCCCAGGGGGAACGGATGCGGGTCGCTAGCGACGCCATTACGCACACCTACTTCGGACAGTTGGCGCGCGTCCTCGAGGAGATCGACCCCCGAGCGGTGGATCGGCTCGTGGAGAGCATCTGCCGCGCACGCGACGCGGGCGGTACGATCTACACGCTCGGGAACGGAGGCTCGGCGTCGACCGCCAGCCACCTCGCCGTCGACCTGGCGAAGAACGTTCGACGGCCCGACCGGCCGAACGTTCGAATCTTCGCGCTGACGGACAACGTGGGGCTGCTCACAGCCTGGGCCAACGACGCCATCTACGAAGAGGTCTTCGCCGCCCAAATCGACGGCGTGATCCGACCTGAAGACTTGCTGATCGCCGTCAGCGGCAGCGGCAACTCGCGCAACGTCCTGGCCGCCGTGAAGGTGGCGCGCGCCGCTGGCGCCTACACGTTCGGCATCACCGGGTTCGCGGGCGGCCGGCTCGCCTTCGAGGCCGACGACGCGATCGTGGTCCCCAGCAACAACATGCAGTTCGTCGAGGACGCGCACCTCGCGATCGCCCACGCGGTCATGTGCGCGCTTCGAGATGGCACCTGATCGTCCGCTTACGCTAAGCGACCACTAAAGCGACGACCTTTACGCCACAGAAAGAAGTCTTTACTTCCGCGTAAACGCAGTCGCCCATCTCTCCGGCCAATTTGGTACCTATGTCGGATTTGTTCCACGGTTGGTCTTGCGTACGATACCGCCCGCCTGAGTTCGCGGACCAAGGGCAAAGCCCGTCGAAAGGCGGGAACGAAGCGGCGGGCCCGACCCCCGAAAAGGGGATGACGGCCAGGCTGCAGGCGTGGTGGCCGTAGGCTAGCCGCGTTTCGCGGCCGTGGGCGTCCTCTGGGGCCTGCAGCGCCCCACGGGAGGAGCCCAGTGGCCACATTCCCTGACGGACCGCACGACGATCGAAATCCGGTGGCCGCGAGCGCACGACCGCGACCACCTTAGCCGGGCAGCCGATCGGCGCCGCCGGCCGGCGGGGCCGTGACGACGCGCTTGTTTCCGTCGAAGTTCAGCATCCGCACGCGCGCGGGGTTGAGCGCCTGACGTCGGCTCGGACTCTTGCCCTTATGTCAACGAGAGGATAGGAGCCCCACCCGGCGCCGGCGTCCCGCTGCACCCGGTTGGTCTCTCTGGAGAACGACCAGGCCGCCGCAGCGGTCACCGCACGCGGACGGGTCCGCTCACACGACCCAGGGCTGACGCCCACTGGGCTTCCAGCGACCGACATTCCTGCACCGTCTTTCCGTTACTTACCCACTCATTGGCTGGATTCCTTAGAGGAGACGCACCCCAGTGACAAAGACCACGCTATTGGTCCTGACGTTCTTGCTCACGGTTATTCTGCTCGCCCCTGGCGCGCAGGCAGCGGAATCGGGCACGCACTTGAGCTTGCCCGCGATCGGCGTCGAGCACAAGCCCGGCCGACGCACCTCGACGCCATCGCCGACCGCGACGGGGACGAATCCGCAGCCGACCGCGACGGGGACGCCGACGACGGCGCCTCCGACGACCACACCCACCCCACGGGCGACCGCGACAGCGACGTCGACGGCGCCTCCGACGACCACCTTCACGCCCCAACCGACCGCGACGGGGACGCCGACGCCACCTCCGACGACCACCCCAACGCCCCAGCCGACCACAACCGGCACGCCTCCGTCCCAGCCGGTGCGGGGCCAGCCGTGCCCGCAGTGGTACCACGACGCCATCACCACCACCGGCCCCGACGGCAAGCAGTACCCCACCTGGCACCCCGCCGTCGACCCCGCCTCCGGCTGCTACTTCGGCCACGAGCACGGCGA
>DASRFH010000157.1:0-3612 GCA_035651675.1 Chloroflexota bacterium
CGCCGACCCCGAGAGCCGCGCCTGGGCCGAGGCGGCCCGCGCCTGGCGCAACGACTACCGCGAGACGCTGCTCGTGCCGAGCCGCTGGTGCGTGGTGCACCCGAGCTGGCGGCCGCCGCGGCGGCGGGGCTAGACTCCGCCGCCATGACGACGACGCTGCGCACCGAGACCGCCGACGGCGTGCGCCACATCGTGCTCTGCCGCGCCGCCGAGTACAACACGATCACGCCAGCGCTCCGCGACGAGCTGGGCGCGGCCCTCGACGCTGCCGACGCCGATCCCGCCGTGCGCGTGATCCTGCTGCGCGCCGACGGCCCGGCGTTCTGTGCCGGCTACGGCCTCGACTGGGCGACGGCGGCGCAGGCCGACGAGGCGCGTGGCGAGCGCGTCTGGGACTCCGTGGCCGATCTCCGCATGATGAAGCGCTTCGTCGACGTCTACCTCAAGCTCTGGTACGCGCAGAAGCCCACGGTCGCAGCCGTGCAGGGCTGGTGCATCGGCGGCGGCACCGACATGGTGCTCTGCGCGGACCTCATCGTCGCCGCCGAAAGCGCCCGCTTCGGCTATCCGCCGGCGCGCGTGTGGGGCACGCCCACGACCGCCATGTGGGTCTACCGCCTGGGGCTCGAGCGCGCGAAGCGCTACCTCCTCACGGGCGACGAGATCCCCGCGCGCACGGCCGCGGAGATCGGGCTCGTGCTCGAAGTCGTGCCCGACGAGCGGCTCCTCGAGCACGCCACCGCGCTCGCCCGCCGCATCGCGACGGTGCCGCTGAGCCAGCTCGTGATGCTCAAGCTGCTCTGCAACCAGACCGTCGAGCACATGGGCTTCGCTTCGAGCCGCCTGCTCGGCACGCTCTTCGACGGCATTGCCCGCCACACCCAGGAAGGCCGTGACTTCGTGGCGCGGGCGCGCGCGGTGGGCTTCCGCCAGGCGGTGCGCGAGCGCGACGACCCGTTCGGCGACTACGGGAGCCGGCGCAGGCCGTGACGGCGCCCGCCGCCGCGCTTGCGTCGGCCCGCAACCGCGCGACATGCTGCAGGGATGCACCTCGACGCCCACGGTCATCCGCTGCACACCCGCGCGCTCTCGGTGACCCTCACCCGGCGGGCAGACGGCAAGTGCGACGCGCACGCCGACCTGCTCGACCTCCGCAAGCGCGGCTTCGTCCCCGTGGGCGGCGACCTCCAGCCCGCGGGCATCGTGCACCACATGATGCTCGACGGCGTCGTCGATCCGGCGGCCGCCGTCCTGGAGACCCTCGCCGTCCGCCAGCCGCACGTGGCCTTCGAGCCGTCGGCGACGAGCGGGGGCGAGAGCTGCCGCGATCCCGCGGATCGGGTGGCCGCGCTCGCGGGTGCGCGGCTCGACGCGAGCTTTAGCGCGCGGCTCTCGGCGGAGATCGGCGGGCCGCGCGGCTGCTCGCACGTGCTCACGCTGGGGCAGCTTCTCGGCTCGAGCGTAGCCTGGGCGCTGGCGCACGCCCCCGCCGCCGAGGCCCCGCAGCGCGCGGGCGAGCGGGTCTTTCGCCGCGACGTGATCGTCGACGGCTACGAGCCCGCCGAGGGCGAGGTCGGGCTGGCGCTCCAGCTCACCGACCTCTTCTGGGCGCCGTCACCGCCGCGGGCACGGGCAATGGACCGCTTTGCGGCCGTGCACGAGGTGCGGGCGCTCGTGGCGGTCGACATGGCCCGCTACGTCTTCGGCGCGATGCGTGCGGCAGAGCGGCGGCGCGTGGCCGCGACGCTCGCCGACGCGCCGTGGGTCGACCGCAGCGCCGACGTCGCGGGGCTCGCGGGCGTCGGCCTCGGGCGCGGCGTGAGCGCGGCCATTCTCGCGCGGTTCGCCGCAGCTCCCGACGATGGCCCGCTGCGCGACGCGCTCTTGATGCTCGCCCCGGCGCTCATCCAGGTGATGGCGGCGCTCTCCGAAGCGTGGCCGGCCGTGGCGCGCGCGCAGGGGTGGGTCGTCGGCATGGGCGGCCGTCCCGACTCCTGCTGGATGTGGCGGGAGGGCGGGGCGCTCTTGCGCGCGCGGACCCCGGAGGACCCGCCGACGCTGCCGCGGTGAATCCGCGGCTCATCCCTGGGTGAGCGCCGCCACCTGCATGAGGAACGGGAGATCGCCCTCGACGCGCAGGCGGCCGGTCATGAACAGCTCCTGGCCATTGAGCTTGCCCGCCTGCATGTCGAGGTAGTCCTGGAGCCTCATGCGGATCAGCGTACGCGGCGTGGGCGCACCGTTGAAGCACAGCTCGACGCGGAAGGGCTCGGCGCCCTCGCGCGAGAGCTCCTGCGCGAGCGTGCCCTTGAGCTGGAGGGCCCGCGCGCCGGCGTCGGGCCGCGCCTGCCGTCCCTGGGGGAGGATCAGCGCGAGCGCGGCGCCATTGCGCCCGAGGACGGCGTCGCGCCAGTCGTCGACCGAGAGCGTGAAGGCGAGCTGCGCGTCGGCGGCTCCCCGCACGACCGTCATCGACCCGCCGGCGATCCGGACCGTCCACTCCCCGCCGCCTTCGCCCGTGAGCCGATAGGCGAGCGTGGCGTCCGGCGCGCCGGCGCCCGCCTGCGCGGCGAACCCGAGCGGGAGGAGCTGCTCGAAGAACTCGGGCGGCGTGATGTCCTCGGTGAGGGCGATGGGCGGCTGCTCGGCCATGGCCGCCTTCTGCCACGGCCCGCCATGCGCGACAACGGGGTGCCGCGCTCAGCCGCCGGCCTCCGCCAGCAGCCGCAGTGCCTCCACCTGCCGCGTGGCGCAGATGAGCGTCCCCACGGGCGAGGCGCGCCAGCGCTGGAGGCGGTCGCGAATGCGCTCCTTCGGTCCCACCAGCGAGACCTCGTCGGCGAGCGCGTCGGGAACGAGCGCCGTCGCCTCCGCCTTCTTGCCGGCGAGGTAGAGCTCCTGGATGCGCCGCGCCTCGGCAGCGAACCCGTAGTGGCAGGCGAGATCGTTGTAGAAGTTCTTCTCGCGCGCCCCCATGCCGCCGATGTAGAGCGCGAGCATGGGCTTGACGAGCTCGAGGCAGGCCTTCACGTCGTCGCCGAGGATGACCGTGACCGAGACCGCGATGTCGAAGTCGGCAGCGGTCCTGCCGGCCTTCCGGAATCCGGCCTCGAGCGGCTCGCGGTAGACCTGCGGGGCGCGCTCGGGCGAGTAGAAGATCGGCAGCCAGCCGTCGGCGATCTCGGCGGCCTGCGCGACGCTCTTGGGTCCCACGGCCGCTAGGTAGATCGGGAGCTGCCGCCCGTGGAGGATGCTCCGGAGCGGCTTGCCGAGCCCGGTCGCGCCGGGGCCGTCGTAGGGGATGCGGTAGTGCACGCCGCGATGCTCGAGCGGCCGCTCGCGCGCCCAGATCGCGCGCACGATCTCGACGTACTCGCGCGTGCGCACGAGCGGCTTGCCATAAGGCACCCCGTGCCAGCCCTCGACCACCTGCGGCCCCGAGACGCCGAGACCGAGGATGAAGCGGCCCCCGGAGAGCTGGTCGAGGGTCATCGCGGTCATTGCGGTCATGGCCGGGGTGCGCGCCGGCATCTGCATGATGCCGGTGGCGAGGTGGAGGCGCTCGGTGCGGGCGGCGATGAAGGCGAGCGGCGTCACCGCGTCGGAGCCGTA
>DASRFH010000158.1:0-2860 GCA_035651675.1 Chloroflexota bacterium
CTCCCCAACCTCTCACCCGGCGACGCGGCCTCGGACGCGTGCCTCCAGTTCGGCGCGATGCTCGCCGCGGCGGGCGCCGACACGCGCATCTGGTCGAGTGAGCTCCACCCGGCGCGGCGCGACGCCGCCCACCGGCTCGACTGGCGCGCCCTCCGCCGCCGAGCGCCCGACCTGGTGCTGCTCCACCACGCAACGGGCTCGGACGTGCCGGACGCGCTCCGCCGCGCCGGCCTTCCGTACGCCGTCTACTTCCACAACGTCACGCCGCCGCGCTACTTCCTCGGCGCGAACGACCTGCTGGCCGGGATCGTCTGGCGCGGCCTGGCGCAGCTCGGACCGCTGCTCGCCGCGGCGCGGCTGGCGGTGGCGCCGTCACGCTTCAGCATCGCGCAGCTCGAGGCGGCTGGCGCCACCGCGCCCGCGCTCGTGCCGATCCCGTTCGACCCCGCCGCGCACGCGGTCGAGCCCGACGCCGAGCTGATGCGGCGGTTCGGCGACGGCCGCACCAACCTCCTCTTCGTCGGCCGCGTCGCGCCGAACAAGCGCCAGGACCTCCTGCTGCGGACCTTCCGTTACTATTCCGCGACCGTGGACCGAGACGCGCGCCTCCTGCTGGTCGGGTCGCGCGCGGCCGCGCCCCAGTACGCCGAGTGGCTCGCGCGGGCCGCGCGCGCGTGGGACCTCGACGCCGTCCATCTCCTGGGCCACGTCTCCGACGCGGCCCGCGCCGCCTGCTTCCGCACCGCCAGCGTCTTCGTCTCGGCGAGCGAGCACGAGGGCTTCGGCGTGCCGCTGGTCGAGGCGATGCACCATGGCGTGCCGGTCGTCGCGCGCGCGGCCGCGGCCGTCGAAGAGACCGTCGCCGACGGCGGGATCGTCGTGCGCGACGCCGACCCCGCCCGGCTCGCCCAGCTCGCCGCCCGTGTCGTGGAGGACGAGGCGATGCGCGCCGCCTGCGTCGCGGCCGGTCGGGCCCGCGCGGCCGCGTTCACGAGCGACCGCGTCGCCCCGGCGCTGGTCGAGGCGGTCCGCCGCGCGCTGGACGCCGCGTGAGCGACCCGTTCGCCGAGCGGGAAGCCCCGGGCGCGGAGGCGGCCGAGCCGTCGCCCCCCGCCGAGGCGGCCGCCGCCGGCGAGTCCCCGGCTGAGGCGGCGACCGCGCCCCGCCAGCCGCGGGAAGGCGGGCCGACCGAGCCGTCGGCCACCCCCGACACGCCGACCGCCGCGCCAGCGGCCATCTCCGGCACGCCGACCGCCGAGCCAGCGGCCGCCCACGGCACGCCGACCGCCGCGCCACCGGCCACCCCCGACACGCCGACCGCCGCGCCAGCGGCCGGGGCCAGCGCCGAGGCGTCGACCGCCGCCGACGTGGCGCTCGTCGCGCGGCTCCTCGACGAGATCCGCGCCGACGTCTGGTGGCGCGAGGAGGTCGCCCGGCTGCGCCGGACAGGAGGCTCGGCGGCGCCGACCGGGCAGCCGCCCGCGGACGCCGCCCGCGACGAGACCGTGCCCCAGCTGCCGCCGCTCCCGGATGTCGAGCCTCCCCCGACGACCCCGCCGCTCGAGATCGCGCCGCGCCCAACGCCTGGCCTCGCCGGGACCATCCAGGCGATCGAGGCGGCGATCCGCGCCGCCGACGCCGTCGTCACGATCGAGCCAGGCCGCCCCGTCGTCGGGCAGCTCTGGGCGGCGCTGCGACGGCAGATCCACGCCGACGCCCGCATCTACCTCGACCGGCAGACGAGCATCAACCTCGAGATCCTCGACGCGCTGCGGCGGATCGAGCGCGCGCTCGATCCAGGCACGGTCGAATCGTCGACCGCGGCGCTCTGGGCCGCGGTCGCGCAGGCCCAGGCCTCGCTCGGGCAGCGCCTCGACCGGCTCGCCGCCGAGCTCGCCGCGCTCCGCGCCTACGCCGAGGCGCTGGCCGCGCGCGTCGAGGCGGATCGAGCCAGAACGGGACGGCTCGCCGAGCAGGTGAAGCAGGTGGAGGCGGCGATCGCAGCGCTCGCCGTCGAGATCGAGCCGCTCGGCGAGCTGCGCGTCGCGCTCGCCCAGGCGCCGCAGGGCGACCGTCGCCCCTGATGGCGAGCCGCCGCCGCGTCGCCTTCGTCGTCCCGCGTTACGGCGTCGAGGTGTCCGGCGGGGCCGAGCAGCTCTGCCGGCAGGTCGCCGAGCGGCTCAGCCAGGACCTCGAGGTCGAGGTGTTGACGAGCTGCGCCCTCCACTACGAGCGGTGGGCCAACCACTTCCCGCGGGGCTCGGAGACGATCAACGGCGTCACGGTCCACCGCTCGCCGACGACGGTCGAGCGCGACCCGGAGGGGTTCGCCTACTTCACCGAGCGGACGATCGCCCGCCCGGGCCACAGCACGATGGACGAGCTGCAGTGGATCCTGCTGCAAGGGCCGAGCGTGCCGGAGCTGGTCGACCGCGTGAGCGGCTGGCGCGGCCGGTACGACCTGTACGTGTTCTTCTCGTACCTCTACTTCCCGACCTACTTCGGCCTGCCGCTGGTCGCCGACAAGGCCGTCTTCGTCCCTCTGGCGCACGACGAGCCGTTCTTCCACCTGGAGCTGTTCCGGCCGCTCTTCTACTTGCCCCGCCGCATCGTCTACATGACGCCCGAGGAGCAGTCGCTCGTCGCCTGGCGCTTCGGCAAGGCCGTCGCCCCCGGCGAGGTGATCGGCGCGGGCGTCGACCCGCCGCCGCGCGGCGACCCCGGGCGCTTCCGCCGCGCGTTCGGCATCGCCGACGACTTCATCCTGTACGTCGGCCGCGTGAACCCGTCGAAGGGCTGCCGCGAGCTGGTGGAGCTGTTCGCGACCTACAAGGCGCTGCGGCCGAGCCGCCTGAAGCTC
>DASRFH010000159.1:0-27908 GCA_035651675.1 Chloroflexota bacterium
CCGGGGTTCGCCTGGCCGCGCGTCGCCTTCATCACCTGCCCGACCAGGAAGCCCATCGCCTGCGTCTTGCCGGCGCGGTAGTCGCCGACCACCTTCGGGTTGGCGGCGATCGCCGCGTCGACGGCCTGCAGCAGCGCACCCTCGTCGCTTACCTGCTTGAAGCCACGCGCCGCCGCGATCGCCTCGGGTTGGCCCCCTTCGGCGAACAGCACCTCGAGGATCTGCTGGCCCTGGGCACGGTTGACTTGCCCGCCCTCGACCATCTTCAGAAGCGCCGCGAACGACTCCGGCGTCACTTTCGCCGCCTCGAGGGACCCATCGGCGAGCAGCCGGCGCAGGTCGCCGATCATCCAGTTCGCGGCGACCTTCGGCGGCGCCCCGAGCGCGACGGCGCGCTCGAAGAAGTCGGCGAACTCCCGCTCGCCGGTCAGGATGGCCGCGTCGTAAGCCGTCAGCCCGAGCTCGGCCGCGTAGCGGGCGCGGCGCGCGGCGGGCAGCTCGGGCATCGCCATCCGGATCGCCTCGACCCAGTCACGGTCCGGCCGAAGTGGTGGCAGGTCCGGCTCGGGAAAATAGCGGTAATCGTGCGCGAACTCCTTGCTGCGCTGGCTGACCGTGACGCCGCGCTCCTCCACCCATCCGCGCGTCTCCTGCACGATGGGCTCGCCCGCCTCGTTCGCCTTGATCTGCCGCTCGATCTCGAACCGGAGGGCGTTGAACACCGCCCGGAACGAGTTCATGTTCTTGACCTCGACTTTCGTGCCGAACGCCTCGCTGCCAACCGGGCGGACGGACACGTTCGCGTCGCAGCGGAACGCGCCCGCCTCCATGCTCCCGGTCGAGGCGCCGACCCAGCGCAAGACGGAGCGGAGCGCACGCAGGTACTCGCGCGCCTCCTCCGGGGAGCGGATGTCGGGCTCCGAGACGATCTCGATCAACGGGACGCCGCCCCGATTCACGTCGATGAGGCTGTACGGCCCGTCGGGCCCGCCGCGGTCGGAATGCTTAGCAGTGTCCTCCTCGAGATGGACGCGGGTGATGCCAACCTGGCGCTCCTGGTCGCCGACGAGGAAGGTGAGCCGTCCGTTGCGGCAGAGCGGTAGGTCGTACTGCGAGATCTGGTAACCCTTCATCAGGTCGGGGTAGAAGTAGTTCTTCCGATCGAAACGGCAGAACTCGGCGATCTCGCAGCCCGTCGCCAGCCCGGTGCGGATCGTCAGCTCGACGGCGGCCCGGTTGATGACCGGCAGCGCCCCCGGGAGCCCGAGGCAGGTCGGGCAGACGTGGGTGTTCGGCGGCGCGCTGGCGTAGGCGGCGCTGCACCGGCAGAACATCTTGCTCTTGGTGAGGAGCTGGGCGTGGACTTCGAGGCCGATGACGGGCTCCCAGGTGGTCAACCATCACCCCCAGACCCTGGCTGGGCTTCCAAGCGCCCAACCAGGAAACGCTTCATGCGCTCGATCGCCTCGGCGATCCCGGCCGTCCCGGTCGCGTAGCAGCAGCGGACGTACCCCTCACCGCTCGATCCGAAGGCGTTGCCCGGCACGACCGCGACGTGCTGCTCGCGCAGCAGCCGCTCGGCGAACTGCTCCGACGTCAGCCCGGTCGAGCGGATCGACGGGAAGGCGTAGAAGGCGCCGCGCGGCTCGAAGGTTTCGAGCCCGAGCTCGTTGAGGCCATGCACCAGCAGGCGCCGTCGGCCGTCGTACTCGGCGACCATCTCGCGCACGTCGCACTCGCCGGACCGGATCGCCTCGATCGCCGCCTTCTGGCTCATGATCGGCGCGCACAGCGCTCCGTACTGGTGGATCTTCACCATTCCCGCGACCAGGTCGCGCGGCGCGCAGAGGTATCCGATGCGCCAGCCGGTCATCGCGTAGCTCTTGGAGAAGCCGCCGAGCAGCACGGTGACGTCCCGCGCACCGGGCAGCGCCGGCACGCAGACGTGCGGCGCCACGTAGACCAGGCGATCGTAGATCTCGTCGGAAATGACCACCAGCCCGTGGCGCCGCGCCAGATCGACGATCGCTTCCAGCTTCTCGCGTGGCATCACCGCGCCCGTCGGGTTGTTCGGGTAGCCGATCAGGACCGCCCTGGTGCGTCGCGTGATCCGACGGGCTAGCGACTCAGGATCGAGCTCGAAGCCGTCCTCGGCGCGCGTCGGCACGTAAACCGGCTCGCCGCCCGCCAGCGTCGTGCACGGGCCGTACGAGACGTACGATGGCTCCGGGATCAGCACCTCGTCGCCCGGGTCGAGCAACGCGCGCAGCGCCAGGTCAAGCCCCTCGGAGACGCCGACGGTGACGAGGACCTCGTCGTCGGGGTCGTACTCGACGCCGTAGAGGCGGCGGAGGTGGTCCGCGATCGCTCGGCGCAGCTCGGGGAGCCCCAAGTTGGAGGTGTACATCGTGTAGCCGCGCTCGAGCGAATGGATCGCCGCCTCTCGGATGTGCCAGGGCGTCGCAAAGTCCGGCTCCCCGACGCCGAGCGAGATCACGTCCTCCATGTTCGCGAGGAGGTCGAAGAAACGGCGGATGCCCGAGGGCGGGAGGTCGGCGACGCGCCGCGAGAGTCGGACGCCGGTCGGAGGCGCGCGCACCGCCATCAGGGCGAAACGGCGAGCCGCTCGGCGGTCTCGTGGCCGACGAGGATGTCGCCGTCTTCCTTGTACCGGCGCAGCAGGAAGTGGGTGACTGTGCTCTGGACGCCGTCGAGCGGCGCGAGCTTCTGCGCAACGAAAGTCGCGACGTCCCGCATCGTGCGTCCGACGACCTGGACCGCCAGGTCGTACGTCCCCGAGACCAGGTAGACGGTCCGTGCCTCGGGGAACCGATAAATCCTCTCGGCGATGGCGTCGAAGCCGGTCTCGCGTTGGGGCGTGACCTTCACCTCGATCAGTGCCAGAACGACTGGCTCGCCGACAAGCTCCCAGTTGACGACGGCTTTGTGCCGCACGATCACGCCCGCCATCTCGGCCTCGCCGATCCGGCGTGTCACCTCCTCGACGGGCAGCCCAAGCATGATCGCGATCTGTTCCGGCTCGGTCCGCCCGTCGCGCTCGAGAATGCGCAGGATGCGCCGGGTCGTCTCGTCGAAAGGCGCGGTCGGTTCGGCCTCGCTCACACGGGCACCACATAGGAATGGTCGGCCACGTTCAGCCGCCCTCGCACGCCACGTAGCTCGACGTACCGACCGATCAGCGATTCCTTGATCTCGGACCCCTCGACGCGGGCGCCCTCATCGACGATCGCGTCTTCGATCCTCGACCGCTCGATGCGCGCGTTCGGCCCGATCGAAGCGTTCGGGCCGACGACCGAGTCCACGATGTCGGCGCGTGGGTCGACGTACACCGGCGGCACGATGGTCGACCCCGCGGCGCTGGCCGGCTCACGTGCGTGACCGCTCGCAAGCAGCCGCCGGTTGGTGTCGAGCAGCGACGGGATCGTGCCGCAGTCGAGCCACGCGTCGACCGGCCCGACCCGGAAGCGGGTGCCCTCCTCGATCATCTGCTGCAACGCGTCGGCCAGGTAGAACTCGCCGCCGATCTGCTGGTCTCGGGCGATGACGCTGTCGATCGCGCGCATCAGGTGGTCGGGGTGTTCGACGTAGTAGATGCCGACGACGGCGAGGTCGCCGACGTAATCCTTCGGCTTCTCGACCAGCCGCGTCACCAGGTCCCCTTGCGTGACGGCGATGCCGAAGCGGCGCGGATCGTCGACCTTCTGGACGAACAGGCGACCGTCCTCGCCCTCGCGACCGAGCTGGGAGAGGTCGGCGGCGAAGATCGTATCGCCGAAGATGATCAGCGTCGGTCCGTCGAGCGCGTCCCGCACGAGCGAGATGGCATGCGCCTGGCCAAGGAGCTCTTTCTGCTCGACGAAGCTCGCCGGGTACGGGCAGTTCTCGGCCGCCCAGGCCTTGACTTGCTCGCCCAGGTGGCCGTGGATGAAGGTCACCCTGGCGACGTCCACGCCCTTCAACTGGTCCACGATGTGGCTCAGGATCGGCTTGCCGGCGACCGTCAGGAGTGGCTTCGGCCGGACGTACGTGTGCGGTCGGAGGCGTGTACCGAGGCCGGCGATCGGGATGACCACGTGCATGCTCATCAGCGCTTGCCTCCGCTCTGCTCGAAGGCGTAGCCGAGCCGCAGCAGCGCCTCCTCCCCGCCGGCCGGCCCGATGAGCTGCATGCCGACCGGAAGGCCGTCGGATTCGCCGCACGGCACGACGAGCGCGGGCACGCCCGCGCAGTTGATCGGCACCGTCAACACGTCGGTCAGGTACATGCTGACCGGATCGTCGGTCTTGTCGCCGATCGGGAACGCGACGGTGGGGCACGTTGGCCCCACAAGCGCGTCGAACCGCTCGAACGCCCGATCGAAGTCCTGCTTCACGAGCGTGCGCACCTGCTGTGCCTTGAGGTAGTAGGCGTCGTAGTAGCCGGACGAGAGCGCGTACGTCCCGATCATGATCCGGCGCTTGACCTCGGCGCCGAACCCAGCCTCCCGCGTGCGCGCGAACATCTCCCAGATGTCCGGGCCGGAGCGGTCCGAGATGCCGTACTTGACGCCGTCGTAGCGCGCCAGGTTCGCGCTCGCCTCGGCTGGCGCGATCACGTAGTAGGCGGCCAGCGCGTAGCGCGTGTGCGGCATCGAGACCTCGCCGACCTCCGCGCCTAGCGCGGCGAGCCGGTCGATCGCCGCTCGGACCGTCGAGGCGACGGCCGGGTCGATGCCTTCGCCGAAGTACTCCGTCGGCACGCCGAGTCGCACGCCCTTGATCCCGTCTTCGAGGTGCGCCGTGTAGTCAGGCACCGGCCAGGGCAGCGACGTCGAGTCGCTTGGGTCGTGCCCGGCGATCGCGCCGAGGACGAGCGCCGCGTCCCGGACGTCCTTCGTCAGCGGGCCGATCTGGTCAAGCGACGAGCCGTAGGCGACCAGGCCGTAGCGGCTGATCCGCCCGTAGCTCGGCTTCAAGCCCACGACGCCGCAGAAAGCGGCCGGCGTCCGGACCGATCCGCCCGTGTCCTCGCCCAGCGCGAAGATCGCCTCGTCGGCCGCGACCGCCGCCGCCGATCCGCCACTCGAGCCGCCCGGCACGCGCGACACGTCGCGCGGGTTCCTGGTTGGGCCGTACGACGAGAACTCGGTTGACGAGCCCATCCCGAACTCGTCCATGTTCAGCATGCCCAGCAGGACAGCCCCCGCATCCTTAAGCCGCGCCGTCGCGGTGGCGTCGTACGGCGGAACGTAGCCGCGCAGGATCTTCGAGCCGCAGGTCAGCGGCAGCCCGGCGGCCGAAATGCTGTCCTTGAGCCCGTACGGGATGCCGCACAGCGGGCCCGCGTCGCCTTCGGCCAGCCGTCGATCGGCCTCCCGTGCCTGCTCGCGCGCCAGGTCGGCCGCGAGGTGGACGTAGGCGTGGACCTCGCCGTCGCGCCGTTCGATCTGTTCGAGCACGGCGTTCGTGAGCTCCAGAGAAGAGAGCTCACGGCGGCGAAGCAGGTCAGCCGCGGCGTGGGCTGTGAGGTGGGCGACGTCGGTGGCGTTCATTCTTCGAGGATCGCCGGGACGCGGAATTGACCGTCCTCCGCCGCGGGCGCGTTCGAGAGCACCTGATCGACCGTCAGCGACGGCCGCGGGTCGTCGTCGCCCATCACGGTGTCGAGCGGCAGCACCGACGCGCTCGGCGAGATGTGCGATGTGTCGACCTCATTCAGGATCGCGACCTGGGCGAGGATGGAGGCGAGCTCCGTGCGCATGCGCTCGACTTCGTCGGGGGAAAGCGCGAGGCGGGCGAGCAGCGCGACGTGTTCGACCTCGTCACGGGTCAGGCTCATGGCCTCCCTGGCAGGGTGGGGTGGGCGCGGCTCCGAAGAAGCCGCGCCCCGGGTAGACATCACCTAAGGGTATAGCCGGTCCAGGGTGCGGGCGAAGGGAATCGTCTCTCGGACGTGGTGGAGTCCGCAGATCCAGGCGACAGTGCGCTCGACGCCCATGCCGAAACCGCTGTGCGGCACGGTGCCGTACCGACGCAGGTCGAGGTACCAGCCGAACGCCTCGCGCGACAGGCCGTGCTCCTCGATCCGCTGCTCGAGCAGGGCGAGGTCGTCGATGCGCTGGCTGCCGCCGATGATCTCGCCGTAGCCCTCCGGCGCGAGCAGGTCGGCGCACAAAGCCAGGTCTGGCCGGTCCGGGTCCGGCTTCATGTAGAACGCCTTGACTTTCGTCGGGTAGCGGTGCACGAACACCGGCTTATCGAACTGCTCGGCGAGGACCGTTTCGTGGCCGCCGCCGAAGTCCTCGCCCCAGCGGGGTGGGTCCTCGGCCTTCTCCTCGAGGATCTCGATCGCCTCGTCGTAGCTGATCCGCGGGAACGGCGGCTCGACCCTCTCGAGCTTGCTCAGGTCGCGCTCGAGCGTCTTCAGGTCGTCCGCGTGCTGCTTCAGGACGCGCTGGACCACGTGGCTGACGAGCTCCTCCTGGAGCCGCAGGCTCATGTCCAGGTCGTAGAACGCCATCTCCGGCTCGACCATCCAGAACTCGGTCAGGTGGCGCCGGGTCTTCGACTTCTCGGCGCGGAAGGTGGGGCCGAAGCAGTAGACGAGCCCGAACGCCATCGCCGCCGCCTCGGCGTAGAGCTGGCCGCTCTGCGACAAGTAAGCCGTTTGGTCGAAGTACGGCGTCGCGAAGAGGGTCGTCGTCCCTTCCGCGGCGTTACCGGTCAGGATCGGCGAGTCGATCAACGTGAAGCCGCGGCCGTCCAGGAAGCCCCGGATCTCCCGCTCGATCGTTGCCCGGACGCGCAGGATCGCGTGTTGCCGCGACGAACGGAGCCACAGGTGTCTGTGGCTCATCAGGAAGTCGACGCCGTGGTCCTTCGGCGTGATCGGGTAGTCCTGGGCGTTCTGGATGACCTCCAGCGCCTTCACGGACAGCTCGTAGCCGCCCGGTGCGCGCTTGTCGGCGCGCACCGTCCCGACGACGCGGAGCGAGGATTCCTGCCCCAGGTGGTCCGCCTGCTCGAACTGGTCGGCCGGCACATCGCCCGCGAACATCACCGCCTGGATCAAGCCCGAGCCGTCCCGAATTAAGAGGAAGTGGAGCTTGCCCTTCGAGCGGCGGTTGTAGAGCCATCCCTGGAGCCGCACCTCCTGGTCGACGTAACGGCCGACGTCGGTGATGCGGACAGTCTCCACGGCGCGGTTATTGTAAGTTGGCCGCCCGTGTGACGGTCAGCGCGACGACCTCGCGCACACCGGCGCGGTGCAGGGCGCGCGCGCAGGCCGCGAGCGTCGCGCCGGTGGTGCACACGTCGTCGACCAGCAGGACGCGGTGGCGCGACAGCTTCGCGGTGGGGACGAAAGCGCCCCGCACGTTGGCGATCCGCTCGGCTTCGCTCAGGCCGGCCTGCGGACGGGTCTCGCGCGTTCGGCGGAGCGCATCTGGCAGCACGGGGACGCCGACGGCTCGGGCCACGCCGGCCGCGAGCAGCTCAGACTGGTTGAAGCCGCGCTCGGCGCGGCGTCGCGCGTGCAGCGGCACTGGCACCACCGCCTCCACGTCGCGCGGCGCGGCCGTGGCGGCGAGCTCCGCCAGCGGGCCGGCGAGGTGGCGATGACCGTGGTACTTCAGGTCGAGCACGAGCTGGCGGGCAAGACCTTCGTGGATGAACGGGGCGTCGACGGCGACGAAGGGCGGCGGCGAGGCGTAGCAGTTCCCGCACACGCGGGTCGGCACGCCGGGCTGGGCGCAGCGCCGACAGCGGTCGGCCGGGAGCCGATGGAGTCCGGCGCGGCAGTCCGCGCAGAGCCACGTGTCCCGCTCGCCGCAGCCAGCGCAGCGGGGCGGGATCACCAGGTCGAGCAGCCCAGCGCCGAGCTGGCGGAGCCGGCCGATCACCAGCCCGAGGCTTCCACTAGAATCCGTCCAGTACCGAGGAGGGGGACGAGATGCCGCTCTACGAGTTCGCTTGCGGCACGTGCGATAGCCGCTTCGAGCGGCTCATGAGCTTCGACGCCGCCAGGGACGGCGCGGTCGAGTGTCCGACGTGCGGCGGCCACGAGTCACGCCGCCTGATCTCGACGTTCGCCGCTCTGTCGCGCTCGGCCGACGGCTCGACCCAGACCGTCGCGGGCGGTGGCTGCGCTTGCTCGGCCGGCGGGTGCGGCTGCGGCTGCGCCCACTAACCGGTCTTGTTGTCCGGGACGGCGAGCTGGAACGCGCTCGTCGTCTCTGCAACAGGCAGCGTCAGCTTGTCGCTCCTCGAGACGCTGAAACGGCCCTCGGGATAGGTTGTCTGGAGGTAGCTGACTAGCCCACCCTTCCGGGTCAGGGCGCGCTCGAGCGTATCTGGCGCGCCGACGGCCGAGAAGACGTACGGCGCGATCAGCTTCCGGTTGTTGACGACGACCGCGCCGTGGTCGCTGGTCACGGCGCTGCGCACCGTCAGCCGTTGGCCGTTCAGCGCGAGAGCCTCGGCCCCCGCGTTCCGCAGCTCGTTGATCAGATCCTGGATGTCCTCCGGCCGGATCTCCGCGTCGACCGACAGCTCGACGCCCGGCCCGACCGCCGGCACGCTGCCGTTGACGATCCGGACCTTCTGCAGGTCGGCCGCGAGCTGTGCCGCGCGGGCGGCGCCGGACGTCTCGTCGTTCTCGCGCACCTGGCGCTCGAGCCTGTCGACCTCCTTCCGCAGCGCCACGTTGGCGTCGTAGAGGTTGGCGATTATTTGTGCCTGGTCGGCCGATGACTCGGCGACGAGCTGCTTGGCGATCTTCCCCTGCGTGCGGAACTGGACCATCAGCAGAACGCCGAAGACGAGGCAGACCGCGCTCAGCAGGAGCTGAGCGGAACGAACCTTCACCGCGCCCCGCCGCGCGTGCTGGGCGCGTCGACCCCGAGCGCGTGACGGACGTCCAACCCGCCGACGTAGGCCGGCACCGACACGTCCTTCAGCCTCTGCGTGCTGAACTGGAGGCCGTAGCTCTTGACCCGGCCCTTGAGCGCCTTGAGGTTGGCGCTGTCCGCGAGGGCGGCGTCGAGCCTAGCGGGGTCGCCGACGACCAGGAACTCATAAGCCGGCGACGTGCGCGTGTCGTTGACGAGGATCGTCGAGCCCACGCAGTAGATCGAGGTGGGCGCGACGATCCGCTCCCCGTTGATCGAGATCGCCTCGGCGCCAGCCGCCCACAGGGCGTTCACCACGTCGCGCAGCTGGTAATCGTGGACGATGTACATCGCCGGGTCGTCCTTCGGCGGGATCGTCCTGACCGCGCTGTCGTCGAGCAGCACGCGGATGCCGGGACCGTGGACCGCCACCGTGCCAGCAAGCAGCTTCGCCTCGTCGAGCTCGGCGGAAAGCTCGGCGAGGTCCGGCTGGGCGGCCGTCGCCGCTTGCCGGGCACCGAGCTGGGCACGGAGGTCGGCGATCTGGCGTTTCAGATCGGCCTGCTCGGCCTCGAGGCGCTCGATGGTCTGCGCGGCCACCTCGCGGCGGTACTCGGGGGCGGCGCCGACCGGACGCGGACGGCTTTGCCACTGTGCCGCGAGGTAGACGCCGAGGATGACGGCGAGGAGGGTCAGCCCGAGGGTGCCCCGCCGGATCCGGAGGTCGAAGCCTCGCCGCGGACCGCGCAGCGCGTGACCGAGGCGGCCGAGGTGCGCGTCGATCGTCGCGCCGGGCGCCACCACCGGCGCCGACATCGCGGGGGCGTCAGGGAAAGACGTGCTCACCGATTCCCCCCTTCAACCAGCGACCCGCCAGCACGGCCGCTGCCCCGACAGCCACAGCAGATAACACCGTTCTGATTGCCACCGTTACGGTGGCGTCGTACCAGAACTCGAACGGGAAGAACCGGATCAGGTTGTCCTTGCGCGGGTCGAGCTCCCACAGGTCGTTGTCGAACGAGACGAGGTGGAACGTCAGGAAGAGCTGCTCGAAATCGACCAACGTCAGCGCCCCGAAGACTGCGACCACGCCGAGCGTTAGCGCCGCGCCGACGCCCAGGCGCGTCGCCGTCCAGCGCCACGCGCCGCTGCCGAACCGAACGAAACGTGCCAGGACAGCCGTGATGGCGAGCGTCGCGGCGAAGTTCTGGAGCCGATCGATCCCACGCACGAGGTCGCGCACGTCGTTCATGTGACCGACCTCGCGCACGTTGAAGACGTCGCGCGGCGCGCCTTCGTCTTGGAGCGCGGTCGGCAGCGAGACGGCCGGCGTGCGGAAGAACTCGACGATCGCGCGGTTGATCGGACGCAGTGCGTCGAGCGAATACTCAGTCGTCCGACCGACGGCCCAGCGGGCTTCACCCTGCGCGTAGTACTCGGGGTCGTAGAACAACGCGTTGAGGCTGGAGACGATCAGGACGATTGGAACGGACGCGACCAGCACCGCGGACGCCACGGGCCACGCCAGGGAAGACACCCGCACGTCCTCGCGCCCTCGAAGTAGATGCGAATTGTAAAGCTGAGCAACCGGGCAGACCAATACCCGGAGGGAACTCTAACGTTCACTTCCGTGGCAGTTGGGCGGGCGCCCGAGCCGACGGTACAATCGGCGATCGTGGCAGGTCTGACCGTCGTCGGCCTCGGGCCGGGGCGGCCGGAGCTCTTGACCCGAGAGGTCGAGACACTGCTCGCGACCGCGGACGAGCTGTGGGTGCGCACCCGTCGCCACCCGACGGTCGCCGCGCTGCCGTTCGGCGGTGAGCTCCGCAGCTTCGACTCCGTCTACCGGCGCGCCCAGCGCGTCGAGTCCGTCTACGAGCACATCGCCGAGCGGCTGGTCCGCCTGGCGCGGCGGCGGCGCGGCGTCTTCTACGCGGTGCCCGGCGATCCCTCGGTCGCCGAGCGGTCGGTGCGGCTGGCGGTCTCAGCTGCTCGCGCCGCGGGGCTCCAGGTGCGCGTCCTGCCGGGCGTCTCGTTCGTCGAACCGACCCTGACGCTGCTCGGCGCTGACGCACTGGACAACGGCCTGCAAGTGCTCGACGCCGCCGACGTGGTCGCGTCCTATTTCGGCGAGGGCGACCAGCGGGACCCCTTCTCGTCTCGCACGCGTCCTTTCGACCCGACCAGACCCACCCTGCTCGCGCAGGTCGACAACGGGCGGCTAGTCGGCAGCTTGAAGCTGGCGCTGCTCGACTGGTTTCCCCCCGAGCACGAGGTCGCGCTCGTCGGTGCGGCTGCGACGAGCGTCGAGCAGGTCCGCTGGCTTCCGCTGCACCAGCTCGACCGCGCCAGGGCGGACCACCTGACGACTCTCTTCGTGCCGGCGCTCCAGCCCCTGGAGGACGCCGCCGGGTTCGATGGACTCCGCTACATCACCATGCGCCTGCGGGCGCCAGGCGGCTGCCCATGGGACCGCGACCAGACGCACTCATCGCTCCGCGGCACACTCATTGAGGAGGCGTACGAGGCGGTCGAAGCGATCGATCGCGGCCTCGAAAGTGGCGACTGGGACGCGCTCGCCGAGGAGCTGGGCGACCTGATGATGAACGTGCTGCTGCACGTGCAAATCGCGGCGGAATCGGGCGAGTTCTGGCTCGAAGACGTGCTGCGCGGCATCAACGGCAAGCTGATCCGTCGCCATCCCCACGTCTTCGGCGACCTCCAGCTGCACGACGCCGACGCCGTCGTCGCGAACTGGGACCGGATCAAGCGGCGCGAGAAGGAGGGGCGCGCCGACGCGACGCGGCTTGGGGAGGTGCCGCGGACGCTCCCCGCGCTGGCCCGCGCGCAGACGCTCGAGCGGCGGGCCGCGCGCACCGGTTTCGCGTGGCCGCGCGTCGAGGACGTGTGGGCCAAGCTGGACGAAGAGCTGGCCGAGCTGCGCGGGGCCCGTGGCGAGTCCGAGCTGCGCGACGAGCTCGGCGACGTTCTGTTCATGGCAGCCTGCCTGGCGAGCTACTTGAAGCTCGACGCCGAGGAGGCGCTGCGGCTCGCGACGAACAAATTCGCGCGGCGCTTCCAGGCGATGGAGGCCGTCGCGGCCGAGCGTGGATACGACTTTGCGCAGCTCGGCGTCGAGCGCCAGCTCGCGCTGTGGGAAGAAGTGAAGCGTCGTGAGGCGGCGCGGCCGTGACCCGACCCGACCTGTCGGTCGTCGTCGTCAGCCGCGACGTCCGTGACCTGCTCGCCGCCTGCCTGGAATCGCTACACCAGAGCGATAACGGCTTCGTTATAGAGACGTTAGTCGTCGATGCCGCGTCGTCAGACGGTAGCTCGGCGATGGTGCGGAAGCGCTTTCCGGCGGTGCGGCAGCTCGCGTCGCGCGAGAACCTCGGCTTCACGCGCGGCAACAACTGGGCGATCCGACTCGCACGTGGGCGGCACGTCATGCTGCTGAACCCGGACACGGTCGTGCGGCCCGGGGCGCTCCGGGCGCTCGTCACTTTCCTGGACGCCCATCCGGACGTTGGGGTCGCGGCGCCGAAGCTGGTCTTTCCCGATGGCTCCGTGCAGTCGTCACGGCGGCGCTTCCCGCGGCCGGTGACGGGCTTCGTCGAAAGCACGGTCCTCGAGCGGTGGCTGGGGCGCTCCCGCGTCGTCCGCGAGTACCGGCTCGACGACGGTCCGGCGGACGCGCCCCAGGACGTCGACTGGGTGGTGGGCGCGGCGATGGTCGTTCGGCGCGAGGCATTCGAACAGGCCGGTCTGCTGGACGAACGCTTCTTCATGTATTCGGAGGAGGTGGACCTCTGCCGCCGGGTCCGCGCGGCCGGCTGGCGGGTCGTCTACGTCCCCGATGCCGTCGTCGTCCACCACGAGGGCCGGAGCAGCGAGCAGAACCTCGTCCAGCGGAACCTCGACTTCCACGAGAGTCGGTTCCGCTACTACCGCAAGCACTTCGGCCGCGCGTGGTCGCTGGCCCTGCGGCTCGCCGTTCTCGGACACTTCCTGTTCGTGGGCGCGGAGGAGGCGGCGAAGCTCGCGGCGGGCCGCAACCCGGAACTGCGGCGAGCGCGCCTCGAGATGACAGGACGGATCCTCGCGCGGCAGGGCCGCGACCTGGTTGCGGCGCTCGCGACGTGATCGCGGAGCAGACGCGCACACCCTCCGTCGACGAGCGTCTGCCCGAGCCCCGGCACGTGCTCTTCGTTACCGGCGAGTACCCGCCGATGCGCGGCGGAGTCGGCGACTACACGCACTGCCTGAGCCGTGCGCTCGCCGAGCTCGGCGTCAGCTGCACCGTCCTGACCAGCCACGGCGCACGCCAGCCGGCCGTCCGCGGGCCACTCGAGCCGCTCGTGCTGCCGGCGATGCCGAGCTGGCGCATCGCCGACCTGCCGTTGCTGCTCCGCCTGGTGCGCGACGTCCGGCCGGACGTCGTCCACGTCCAGTACCAGACCGGGGCCTTCGGCATGGGGCCGGCGGTCAATCTGCTCTTCCCGGTCCTGCGCCTCCGCCGTGCGCGCCCGCTTCTCGCCGTCACCTTCCACGACCTGAAGGAGCCGTACCTCTTCCCCAAGGCCGGTGTCGTTCGGCGGTGGGCCAACGAGGTGATACGCCGCCGCGCCGACCTCGCGTTCGTGACCAACGGGGTCGACCTGGCGGCGCTGGGTGGCGAGGCGGGCGTGCTGCCGATCGGCTCGAACGTCCGCCGCGTCCCCCTCGACGCCGAGCAGCGCGCTGCCGTTCGTGCCCGCCTTGGCATCGGCGCCGACGAGGTCGCGGTTGGCTTCTTCGGGTTCGTCGACCCGTGGAAAGGCGTCGACGAGTTGGTCGCGGCGTGCGAGCGGCTGTGGGCCGACGGGCGCCAGGTGCGCCTCGTCTTCGTCGGAGGGGTCCGGGCGGGTGGCCTGGAGGCCATGCCAGCGCACGAGCGCGACATCCGCGCGCGGCTGGACGCCTCGCCGTGGCGCGGCCGGGTGGTGCGCACCGGCTACGCGTCCGCCGAGGAAACCTCGGCCTACTTGCAGGCACTCGACGTCTGTGCGCTGCCCTTCGCCGCCGGGGCGTGCTACCGCCACGGGAGCTTGATGGCAGCCATCGAGCACGCGCTGCCAATCGTGACGACCGTCCCCGATCTCGCCGAGAGCAGCCTCGGCGATCGTCGCGTCGAGCCGCTCGTCGACGGCGAGAACGTGCTGCTGGTGCCGCGCGGCGACGCCGGAGCGCTTGCCGACGCGATCGCTCGCTTGTCCGATGATCCCACGCTCCGCGCACGCATCGCCGACGGCGCCACGCGTCTCGCGCCGCGGTTCGGCTGGGACCAGATCGCCCGGACCAGCCTCGCCGCGTACGAGCGGCTGCTCGCCCGGGCGTGAGCGCGACGCTGCCGCGGGCGGCCGAGCGGAGGGCACCCGCCGGTCTCCTCCGCTGGCGCTGTGCCTGGACGGCGCCGGCGGTCGGACTGGGATTGGTTGTGTTGGCCTTCGTCCTGACCTGGCCGTTGTTCACGCCGAACCCGCTCGATCGCCGTTGGATCGCGCCTGGCGACTTCTCGGACCAGTTCTACCCGTGGGCGCATTACGTGGGCCAGGAGCTGCGCGCCCGACGCCTCCCGCTCTGGAACCCCTTCGTGTTCGGCGGGCACCCCTTCCAGGCTGATCCGCAGACCGCCGTGTTCTACCCGGTGTCGAGCGGGATCGACGTCCTCCTGGGGCGGGGAGGCCTGCCGTACTGGGCGCTCGAGCTGGAGCTGCCGGTGCACTTCTCGGTCGCCGCCATCGGCGCTTTTCTGTTAGCCCGCCGGGTGAGCGGCAGCGCGCTGGGCGGGGTCGTCGCGGGGCTGGCGTTCGGCTTCGGGGGCTTCCTGACGTCGTACCCCGCGCAACAGCTCGCCATGCTGCGCAGCGCGGCCTGGCTCCCGCTCGTGCTCTACGGGATCGAGCTCGCCCTCGGGGGCGGCGGGCGCCCGGGGTGGCTGCTCGGCGCCGGGATCACCTACGCGCTCGTCGTGCTGGCCGGCCACACGCAGACGGCGATGTTCGTTGCCTACCTGGTCGCGGCCTATGGCTTGTGGCGAGCGACCGAGCGTGGCCTGGGGTGGCGGTGGGCGGTCGTCGCGGCGGTGGCTCCGCTCGCGGTCGGCCTCGGACTGGCCGCCGTGCAGCTCTGGCCGACGCTCGAGCTCGTGGCGATCTCGACGCGCGCCCAGCTCGCCTACGACGCGGCGGCCTACGGGTACGACCCCCGCGCGCTATTCGGCATTCTCTTGCCAGGTTGGCGGGGCGAGAAGGCGCTCTACGTGGGCGTGGCGCCGCTCGCACTCGCCGCCCTGGCGCTGCGGCGACCGCGGTCGCCGCAGCTCTTCTGGGCGATCGTCGCGCTTTTTGGGCTGCTGGTTTCGGTCGGCGGACACACGTTTCTCTACCGCGCGCTCTGGCTCGTCGCGCCCGGCTGGTCGGCCTTCCGCGACCAGGAGCGCACGGCGCTGATCTGGTCGCTCGCGGTCGCCGTGCTGGCTGCCCACGGCGTCGCCGTGCTGCAAGCGGCCGGGGGTGATGCGCTGCGCTGGTGGCGCCGCTGGCTCGCGGCCAGCGCGGTCGGGGCCTTCGCGGTCGCCGTCGAGGTGCTCGTCCTGTGGACGCTGCGCCGTACGTCGGCACCGATTAACCCGCTCGACTCGCTGCTGGACGCGGCGGTGCTGTTGGTCGTGTTCGCCGGGCTGAGCGCTCTCCTGTTCAACGCGTGGTCCCGGCTCCCGCGGTCGCTGGGAACGACGTTGGTGGTCACTCTCGTCGTCTTCGACCTCTTCAGCGTCAACGGGGCCAACAACCTGTCGAACGTGGATCCACAGTCGGTCCTGCGGCGCGAGGCAGCGCTCGCCAGGCCACGTGAAGAGCCGGAGCCCTACCGGATCCGCGACGACGACGACAAGGTGATCCCGCCCAACTACGGCATGGTCTGGCGGGCGCCGATGATGGCGGGCGACAGCCCGATTCAGCTTCGCCGCACGCACGACCTGCTGGAGTCGCGCGAGGAGTGGCGGCTCTGGCAGCTCTTCAACGTGAAGTACCTGCTTAGTCGTGCTGAGCGCGCGGATCCCGGACTGGAGAAGGTCGATCGGATCGACGACGTCGACGCCGAGGGCAAGCCCGCGCCTCTGAACGTCTACAAGGTGAAGTTCTCCCTGCCGCGCGCCTGGGCAGTCAGCGACGTTCGGGTCGTGCCCGAGGCGGAGGCCGCGTACAGGGCGGTGTTCGATCCCAACCAGCACCCCGGCGACGTCGCGCTCGTCGAGCAGTCGCCGCCGCTGCCGATCCAGCCAGGCCTGCCGCGTCCGGACGTGCGCGTCACGTCGCTCTGGCCAAACGGCATCCAACTGGCGGTCAGCTCGACCGGCAACGCGCTGGTCGTGGTCGCCGACGCCTGGCACCCCGGCTGGGTGGCAACGCTCGACGGCCAACCGGCGCCGATTCTCCGGACGAACTACGCGTTCCGCGGCGTGGCCGTCCCGGCTGGCGAGCACGTCGTCGAGATGCGCTTCCGGCCGCGCTCTCTCCTCTACGGAGCGGTCGTCTCGGCGGCCACGGCGCTCGTCCTGCTCGTCCTGCTCGCGGTCGCGCTCCTCCGCAAGCGCGGAGACGCGCCCGGGGAGGCGCCGGCACGCTCCATATAATGGCTCAGATGCTCGAGACCCGGCCCCGCCCGGTCGAGACGGCGGCGCCGCGGCCAGCCGAGGCAGCCGTTCGACCGGCCGCCACGTCCGGGCGCCACCGTCGCGTGGCGCCCGGCGAGTGGGCTCTCCTCGGCGTGCTGGCCGCCGCGTTCGGGCTCAGGGTCTGGCAGCTCGGCCACAAGAGCCTCTGGCTCGACGAGGGGATCAGCGCGACCTTCTCGCTCGACGGACCGCCGAAGCTCTTCGACACCCTGGCACGGCTCGACGACCATCCGCCGCTGTACTACCTGACGCTCCACTACTGGATGCACGTCGGGGGGACGAGCGAGACGTCCGTCCGGTTTCCTTCCGTCCTGGTGGGTGTGCTGCTCGTGGCCCTGCTCTACCGCTTCGCGCGGCAGCTCTACCCGGGCGCTCCGGGGCGGCTGTCGGGTTGGCTTGCCGCCGGGTTGGCCACCTTCTCGCCTTTCTTGATCGCGACCGCGCAGGAAGCGCGTATGTACGGGGCGCTCGCCACGGCCGGGCTGGGCGCGACTTGCGCGTTGCACGCCGCGTTCGCCCGCGGTGGTCTCGGCCGGTGGGCTGCGTACGGGTTCCTCCTGGCGGTCGTGCCGTACGTCCACCACTTCGGCTGGATGGTGGTGGCCGCCCACGGTTCCTTCGTCGTCCTGACCCTTCGCCGCCGTCGGCGGCGGGCCGTTGCCTGGGTCCTCGCGGCGGCTGGCGCGGTCGTCGCTTACCTGCCGTGGCTTCCCCTGGCTGCCCGCCAGATCCTGCGCATGCGGGAGACACCCGACTTCTGGATGGGTGCTCTCTCCTTCACGTTCGTCGTCCAGCACGCCTTCGCCGCGTTCGCGGTTGGTTTCGGCGGCGCGTTGCAGCAGTATTGGCTCGTCGCGGCGGTCTTCGTGGCCGCCGCGGTTCTCGGGCTCGTCGCGCTGGTCGGCCGCGGCGTCCTGGGCGGCCACGATGCCGACCTCCTGGTGGTGGTCTACCTCGTCGTGCCGCTCGGCACGCTGTACGCGATCGTCGCCAGCAACCCGAAGTTCGCCGATCGGTACCTGATCGTCATCCTGCCGCCGTTCCTCCTCCTGCTAGCGCGTGGGATCGTCGGCATCGGCGAGTTGGTGGAGCGCGTTGCCCACCGCTCGCCGCCGGCGCGAGTCGCCGGCTACGGCCTGGCCGGCATCCTGGCGTTGGCCTTGCTCGGCGCGTCTTTGCGGGAGGGTCTGCGCGTCTACTGGGATGAGCCCTACGCCAAGGACGACTACCGCGGCGCTGTCGACTACATCATCCGCAACTGGCGCGACGGCGACGCCGTGTTGCTGATGCTCGACACGTGGCAGGTGTTCGAGTACTACTCGCACGGCTGGCTGCCGCGCTACGGCCTCAGCCAGGCCGACCCGACGACCGCCGCCCAGAAGCTGAACACGATCGCGAACGACGGGCACAAACGGTTGTGGGTCCTGATGTGGAACCCGGACTGGGCCGACCCGAGCGGCGAGGTTCGTGCTCTGCTCGACAACACGGTCGAGCGGCTGCCCGCCCAGGCGGCGTTCCGGGGCCTTCAGCTCCGCCTCTACGACTACGAGGGGATGCCGGCTTTCTTCGCGGACCTCCGGCCCCCGCGGCCGCTGGAAGCCCAGTTCGGCGACGCGCTCAGGCTCTACGGCCTGGACCCCGGCCCGGGCGGGCCAATCGTCGCCGGGGATCACCACCGGATCGGGCTCTACTGGCAGCCTCTGCGCGCGATGCCGGAGGACTACAAGCTGTCACTGCGGCTGGTCCGGGGCGGCCACGAGTGGTGGCGGAAGGACGAACGGCCTGGCGCGTACACGTTCCCGACTACCTACTGGAACCCCGATCGTCCCGTCCGGGGGACCTTCGACCTCGCGATCCCACCCGGCACTCCACCCGGGGAGTATCAGCTCCAGGTCGTCGTCTACCAGGCGTCGGACGGGAAGGAGCTGCCGGTCAAGGCGCCGGGCGGTCCCGATACGGCGGTGTTCACCGTCGGGACGTTCGCCGTCGCGCGCCCGGCGGCACCGCCGCCGCCCTCGACGCTCCCAGTGCCGGCTGCTAACGCGCTCGTGGGCTTTGGCGGACTCGATCTGCTCGGCGGCGCGGTGAGCGCCGCGAAGGTGGATGCCGGGGCCTCGCTCGAGGTGGCCGCGGCGTGGCGGGTCCTCACACCGCAGGTAGACCGACCGGTTGCCGTCTCTTTCGCCGACGCGGGGGGGAAGGTCTGGCCCCTCTCGGAGGCGGCTCCGCTGGATGGCGCCTACCCGTTCTCGAGCTGGCTGCCCGGTGAGGTCGGGATCGACAGGCGAACCGTCCGCATCCCGGCCGGCGCCGCGGCCGGGTTAGGGCGCCTGCTGGTCGGCGTCGCGCCCACCGGCGCGTCGGCCGCCCTGGCGACGGTCGAGGTCGTCGCCCGCGCGCACCAGCTGGCTCCGCCCGCCGGCGGCACACCAAGCGACGCGCGGCTCGGCGATTTCGCGCGGTTGGCGAGCTTCGAGCTCCCACCGACCGTGGAGCGGGGAGGCCAGCTCCGGATCGTGCTCAACTGGCAGGCGCTCCGCGAGACGGACCGTGCCTATTCCGTGTTCGTCCACCTCGTAGACACGAATGAGCGCCCACTGGCCCAACGAGATGCCGTTCCGGGCAACGGCGCGTACCCGACGACGGGGTGGGTAGCGGGCGAGTACCTGCGCGACGAGGCGCTCGTACCGGTCGGCGCCGGTGTCCCGCCAGGCGCGTACCGCGTCGTCGTGGGCCTGTACAGTCCGAGCGACGGCGCCCGGCTATCGGCGACGCTGGGCGGTGCCTCGGTCGGCGACCGCGTCGTCCTTGGCACCGTCACGGTCCGCTAGCGCGTGGGGCTGCTCGTGGCCGCCGCCGGCGCGGCGGCACTCCTGGCCTGGCGCGCGTCGCGCCGGGGCTGGTGCGAGCAATGGAGCCGCCTCGGCACCGTCGTCGCCGCATACCTCGCGGCCTCGACGCTTTTCTTCTGGCAGTTCTGGCTTCTGCCCGACGTGTCGATGCCCCGCGGCGGCGGCGATCTGGTCTCGTTTCTGTACCCGACTTACCGCTTCGCCGCCGACGAGCTGGCCGCTGGACGCTTCCCCTTCTGGAACCCCCACCTTTTCGCCGGCGCGCCGTTCGCGGCCGACCTGCAAAGCGGCCTCTTCTATCCCCCCAACCTCGTCGCCTTCGTGGTGGCCAGGCCGTTCACCTACCGGTCGCTCGAGACGCTGGCCGCCCTGCACTACCCACTCGCCGGGCTCGCGGCCTACACGCTCGCCCGCGAGCTGCGGCTGGCGGTTCTGCCCGCGTTCGCGTCGGGGCTGGTCTTCGCGTTCGGTGGGTTTATGGTCGCCCACCTTGGCCACTACAACATGCTCGCCGCTGCCGCCTGGTCGCCGTTCGTCGTCGCATTGCTGCTGCGGGCGATCGCCAGCGGACGGCTCGCCTGGTCCTTGATCGGTGGCGGGGCGTTCGCGCTCGTGCTCCTGGCCGGGCACACGCAGACTGCGCTCTACCTCGGTCTAACGCTGGTGATGCTCTGGCTGTCGGCGGTGGCGCGCTGGCGCTCGGCCGCGGTCGCCGCGACCTTGCCGGCGATGGCCGTGGTGGGTGCGTTCGCGTCCGCCGTCCTCCTGCTCCCGGCGTACGAGCTGACCCGCCTGTCGATCCGCGCTGAGATCACCTATGCCCAGGCGGCCGAGTTCGCCGCGACGCCGGTTGGTCTGCTGACGTTCGTCGTCCCGGCGTTCTTCGGCGATGCGCCGAACGACTACTGGGGCCTGCGTGGCAGCCTCCAGGAGTCGTACGGCTACGTCGGCGTCGCCGGGCTTGCCCTGGCCGCGCTCGCGCTCGCGCCGCCGAGCCGGCGGCGGCTTCCCAGCGCGCTGGCGCTCTTCGGGCTGTTCTGGCTGCTGGTGGCGCTCGGGGAGACGACCCCGCTGCACGGCTGGCTGTACCGCTTCGTCCCGGGGTTCGACAAGGTGCGAGCGCCAGGCCGGGGGCTGCTGTTCGTGGACCTGTCGCTCGCGCTGCTCGCCGGGCTGGGCGTCGCTCGGCTGACCTGCCGACCGACCTGGCGCACGCGGCCGGCGGTAGCGTGGCTGCTGCGCGGCGTGGCGCTGGTGGTCGCGGCCGGCGCGCTGTTCGTCGCGCCGCTCTTTTACGCCGCGGCGTTGACGAGCCAGGACAAGGACCCGGTGATCCTCCGACGCGTGTTGACGGCCGCCAGCGCGGTCGATCTTTCGCTCGCGTTCCTAACGATGACGGGTCTGATCGTGTGGACGTGGCGCCGGCGGTGGCGGCCGTGGCTCGCGACCGGAGCGGTAGCGCTCCTGGCGCTGGACCTCGTGGTCGCGAACGCGCGCTTCAACCCAACGACAGACGATCTACTGGCCGGATACGGCCACGACGCGCTCGTCGCGTTCCTGCGTGCCAACGTCGGGGAGGGGCGCGTCGATACGCGGACGGGCATCGCCGACGTCCTGCAGCCAGACGTCGCCTTGCTCGCCGGGCTGGACGACGCGTCGGGGCTATTCAACCCGCTGATGCTGCGCGGCTTCAACAGCTATTGGGAGGCGCTCGGCAGCCGCTCCGTGCCCGGGTACGACCTGCTGGCGGTGCGGTACGTCGTCGCCCGGCCCGACGCGCCGCTCGACCAGACGAAGTTCCGCCGCGCATTCGCGGGCGACGACGGCCTCGCCGCTTTCGAGAACGTGAAGGCCCTCCCGCGCGCTTTCGTCGCGTCGAACGCCGACCAGGTGGACGAGGCCACCGCGACCACACGCCTGCGCGACCCGGGGTTCGACGCGAGCCGCACGGTGCTGCTCGAGCCTGGCGCGCCGGCCGCCCCGCCCGGCACCGGACTTGCGCGCTACAGCCGTCCCGGGCCTGGCGACATATCGGTGTCGTTGAGCGGTGTCACGGGCGGCTACCTCGTCGTCTCCGAGGTGGCCTACCCGGGCTGGCGCGCCGCGCTGGACGGGCGCGACGTGCCGATTCTGCGCGCCGACAACCTGTTCATGGCCATCCCACTCGTGCCGGGCGCCCAGGAGGCCCGGCTCTCCTTCCGCCCTCAGGGCTGGGACCTGGCGGTGGCGTTGACGGCGCTCGGCTGGGCGGCGGTGGTGACTGGCGTCATCCTGGCGCTGGGGCGCCGGCGACAGGCAACATTGGCGGCGGACGACCTGCCGTGGAGCTGACCACCCGACCCGCTCGCTTCGCGCCGCCGCGTGCCCTCGTGCTCGGGGGGGCGGTGCTTGCGGTGGGACTGGCGTGCGGCGCGCTCGCCGCGTTCGCCGGACCGCTCTACGCGGTCGCCGGACTGCTCGCGGTCGGCGTCGGCGCGGCGATGGTGATGGACACCCGGGTCACGCTGCTCGTCTTCCTCGGAGTGGCGACGATGCTGCCGTACGGTGTCGGGCCGGTCTCGATCGGCGGCGTGAAGCCGACGTTCATCGACGTGACGCTCTCGCTGCTGCTGCTGACCTGGGTCCTGCGCTTCCTCGGCGGGCGGAACCAGGATCTCGTCGGCACGCCCGTGGACCTGCCTTTGATCGTCCTCATCGGCCTGGCGGTCGCGTCGTTCGTCTTCGGCACTGCCTACGCGGTCACCGCGGAGACGACCCGACAGTTCCTGAAACTGCTCAACAGCATGCTGTTCTTCTTCACGATCACCCAGATCGTCCGCACGCGCCGTGACCTGTCGACGCTGCTCAGGTGGCTGATGATCGGCGGCGTCGGCGCCGCGGCGATCGGCATAGTCCTCTACCACCTTCCGCCGGACACGGCCTCGGCTTACCTGCGCTCGCTCCGGCCGTTCGGCTACCCAACCGGCGAGGTGCTGCGCTACGTCGAGGACAACGGCGTCCGCACGAACACGCTGCGCGCGATCGGCACGTCGGTGGACCCGAACGTGTTCGGTGGGCTGCTCTTGATCGTCGGGTCCCTCATCGCCGGTCACCTGCCCGCGGCGCGCGGCGCGGCGCGGCGCGGGCTTGCGATCGGCCTGGCGCTAGTTGTTTACGCGCTGCTGATCACGCTGTCGCGCGGGTCGTGGATCGGGTTCGTCGTCGCTCTGGTGGTGCTCGGTCTCGCGCGCTACCGCCGCCTGTTCCTGGCGGTGCCGGCGGTGCTCTTGCCGGCCGTGCTGCTGTTCAGCAGCCAGCTCGGGGTGTTCGTGGACCACTTCCTGAAAGCGGTCTACGCTCAGGACCAGGCCACCGGGATGCGGCTGGGCGAATACAAGGATGCGCTGAACCTCATCTCGCAGAATCTCTGGTTGGGGGTCGGGTTCGGCGCGCCGCCGTCGAGCGATCTGTACCTCGGCGTGTCGAGCACCTACCTGCTGGTGGGCGAGGAGATGGGGCTGGTCGGCCTGGCCGCTTACCTCGTCGTGCTCGCGGTCGTGGTCGTGACGGCGGTGGGCTCACTGCGGCGCCAGGGCGCGGCAGCCTCGCCGGTCGCGTTGGCGTGCCTGGCAGCGTTCGTCGGCGTGCTCGTCTCGGCGACGTTCGACCACCACTACTTCAACCTGCGCTACCAGCACATCACCGCGCTCTACTGGATGCTGGCCGCGCTGGTCGTCCGGGCGCCGGTCCTCACGGCCGAACCTACGGAGGCAAAGCCGGCCCGCCGATAATCGGGGTGGTGCGCGCTCGCCTCCCGTTCGTGCTGCTGCTCCTCGTCTGCGTGGCCCTGGGGGCGCAGCCGGCGGTCGGCGAAGCCGGCGGGTTCGCGCGCCCGAAGATCACCTGGATGGTCGCGGGTGACGCGGAGTGCAAGCCGCGGGTCGTGTGCTTCGCGGTGCGGCCGGGTGAGAGCGCGGCCGTGGACGTCACGTTCTCGCCCGATCTCGACGTCGTCGCGCCGCGCGTCGTGCTCCAGACGCCGAACGGCGCGCGGGTCATGCGGGTCGACGCGCCCACCCTGCCTGCGCCGCCCACGCCCTTGCGGGCCGGCACGGCTACCACCGCGACCATCACGATCGACGTACCGCCCAACTTCCGGGCGAGCCAGGCGAGCGGGCGGCTCTACCTCGCCGACAAAGGCTCGGTGCTGGTGCCGCCGCTGAACATCCGCGTCACCGTCCTACACCCGACGCCAGTCGAGCTCGAGCAGACGCCGGTGGTGATCCCGACGAACAACATCCGCTTGCTGAGGGACCGCTTCAACATCCGCGAGCTGACGGTCGTCTCGGGCACGAACTTGACCTGGACGAACAAGGACACCGGCCAGCATTCGGTGGTGGGAACACTCTGCGCTTCAGACTGGAGCTACGACCGGCTGTCGCAGTGCCCGTTCGACCCGAGCTCGCTCGCCGCGATCGCCGCCTCGCGGTGCAACGCGCCCGACGCGACGGGCGTCTTCCCGTGCATCGACTCCGGTCCGCTCAACCCCGAGAGCACGTTCTCGCTCCACATCACCCGGCCGAACCCGCGCCAACTGCTGCACTACTACGTGCAGGACGGCACGGGCAACGCCCCGACGATGGTCGGCTACGTAACGGTCAAGTAGCGGTTCCGCGCGATCAGCGCGTGAGCTGCACCTGGAACTCCCACGGCCCGGCGACGACCCGCGACTGGC
Organism: Chloroflexota bacterium; assembly: GCA_035651675.1. GTDB lineage: Bacteria > Chloroflexota > UBA6077 > FW602-bin22 > FW602-bin22 > DASRFH01. The sequence continues at coordinate 24,171 of DASRFH010000159.1, forward strand.
TCTCGCGGGGCCGCAAGCTGAGCGCGAGGGCGTTCGGAACGCTGATCCGGAGCGACCGCGCCTCCGGGGGCGGCGCGGGGGTGAACGACGCCAGCCCGGCGGTGAAGCCGGCCGAGGCCGACGCGGCCGTGCCGAGCGGGCTCAGCGTGTACGGCGTGTTGCGGTCGTCCACGACGACGAACGTCTCTGGCTCGAACGTCTGCGGCGCCGCGCCGTGGCCGCTCGTGAGCGTGTAGGTGAACGCGAATCCATCTTTGTACAGTTCGAGCGTGTTCAGGCGGAGCTGGACACCGCCCTTCTCCTGGATCTGGTTCACCATCTGGACTTTGTCGAGTGTCCCGGCCGTGAGCTGGATGGGACCGGTCGGGGGCGGGACCGAGGCGGGCGATGCCCCGACGAACGGAAGGCTGGCCATCAGGGCTGGGCCGAAATAGCTCTGCACGAACACCATCAAGATCAGGCCGAGGACGACGCCGACGATCAGGTAGAGGATGCGCGCCGGGGTCGGTCGCGGCATGGGGGCGGATGCTCCTAGGTGACGTTCAGGATGTGGCCCGACGGATCGGTGGTGAAGATGAAGTAAAGCTCTTCATCACCACCCCCGGGTGGGAACCCGCTGCGCGAGACAATGTAGAACACGTAGCGGCGGCCGTCGCGGAGCGGATAGTTGCCGATCTGCTCGGCGTCGTTGATGCGAGCCCCCGCCGCCCTAGCGCGGTCGAGCCCCTGCTGGAGCTGCTGGATCGTCTGGCCGCGCGCGCTCATCTGCGCCTGGGCCGACGAAGCGTACGCGTCCCACATGCCCTGCGCGTCGAAGTTAGTCATCGCCTCGATGTAGCTGTCCACGGGGTCGAGCGAGTCGTTTACGACGGTGCCGATCTGGTTGACTTCCGCTTGCTCGACCGGCGCCAGGTCACGCGAGCCCGGCGACAGGCGGGTGGCGGCGACCGAAACGCCGCCGCAGAGGACGAGCAGGCCGATCAGCAGCCCCAGGCAGCCCAAGAAGCGATGCCTGGTCCCGAAGCGGATGCAGCGTGCGAGGATGCCACGCATCAACCCCCAGGGTCCGCGGCGCCGAGGCGGCTCGACGGCGGGCGGTGGAGGCGCTGTGGCGATCGAATCCACGCTCAGACCATGCGCAATCAGGTCGCGGGAAGGCTCGTTGGTATAATGCGGCCGCTCGCCAACCGGGCGACGACCCCACGCTTGGAGCACGCTTGCGCGTCGTCTTCGACGCGCGGCTGGTCACATACCAGCCGGCCGGCATCGGCAACTACGTGATGAGCCTGTTGGGGGCGATGCGCGGACAGGCTCAAGCGGAGCTGACCGTTCTCATCAGCCGCAAGGACCCAAATCTGGCGGAGCGGCTCCGCCCCCTCGCGGCACGCCGCGTGTGGACGCCGCCGCACCACCGCTTCGAACAGCTCGCGCTGGCGCTCGAGCTCCTGCCCGTGCGGGCCGACGTGTACCACGCCCCCGACTTCATCCCGCCGTTCCTGCGGCGCCTCCCTGCCGTCGTGACGGTGCACGACCTCGCGTTCCTTCGGATGCCAGAGCTGCTGACCTCGGATAGCCGACACTACTACGGACAGATCCATCTGGCTGTTCGCCACGCCGATCGTATTATCGCCGTGTCCAACCGGACGCGCCGCGATCTCGTCGAGCTGGTCGGCGCGCCGGCGGGGCGGATCGACGTGGTGTACGAGGCGGCCGACCCTCGGTACGGCCTCGTGGACGAAGGCACGGTCGCCAGGTCGCGCAGCCGCTTCGGGCTTCAGCGGGACTACCTGCTGTTCGTCGGGACGCGTGAGCCGCGGAAGAACCTGGCGCGCCTGCTCGAAGCGTACGCGTGGCTGGTCGCCCGACGATCGGACGCACCAGAGCTCGTGGTCGCCGGGCGTACCGGGTGGCTGGCCGACGACCTCGAGGCGCGGGCCGAGGCGCTCGGGCTGGCTGATCGGGTACGGTGGCTTGGCGGCGTCGACGCCGAGGCGCTGCCAGGCCTCTACGCCGGGGCGGTCGCCTTCGTGTTTCCGAGCTTGTACGAGGGGTTCGGCCTGCCCGTGCTGGAGGCGATGGCGTGCGGGACGCCGGTGGTCGCCTCGACGGGCGGCGCGCTTCCGGAGATCGCCGCCGACGCCGCGCTGCTGGTGGACCCACTTGACGTCGAAGCCCTGGCGTCGACGATGGCGCGCGTCGTGGCCGAGCCTGCCTTGCGCGACGAGCTGCGCGAGCGCGGCCGAGCGCGGGCGCGCCGCTTCTCCTGGCAGGCGGCCGCCGAGCAGACGCTCGACGTGTACCGCCGCGCCGCCTGACGACCGATGCGCCTGCTGTTCCTGACCCCGCAGCTTCCCTACCCGCCCGACAAGGGCACGCGCATCCGGAACTTCGGGCTGATCAAGGAGCTGAGCCGTCGGCACGAGATCGGCGTGCTGTCGTTCGCGGAGTCCGGCGACGCGGAAGCGGCGGCCGAGCTTGGCCGCTGGTGCCGCGTCCTCGGCCTGTTCGAAGCGCCCCGCCGCGGCCACGCTGAACGAGCCTGGCGCACCTTCCTCGATCCGATCCCCGACCTCGCGCGCCGCCTGGCAAGCGCCCCGTTCGAGGAGCGCCTGCGGGAGCTGCTCGCGGGCGACCGCTGGGACGTCCTCCAGGTGGAGGCGCTCGAGATGGCGCCGCACTGGCTCGCCCAGCGCGGTTACGGGCCGCCCGCCGTCCTCGACGCCCACAATGCCGAGTGGATCTTGCAGTGGCGCGCGGCTGCCATCGACCTTCGGGCCGGGCGCCCGCTCGGGGCCCTCTACTCGGTCGTGCAGGCCGCCAAGCTGTGGAGGTACGAGGGTTCCGCCGTGCGCCGGGCCGCCGCGGTCGTCGCGGTCTCCGAGCCGGACCTCCGATCGATCCGCCGGGTCGGACGCCCCCGCCTGGACGCCATCGCGCCGAACGGCGTGGACACCGACGCGCTGCCCTTCCGCGAGGTTGAGCCACCGGGCGAGATGCTGATCTTCACCGGGACGATGGATTTCAGGCCAAACGTGGACGCGGTCCGCTGGTTCGCGGCGCGGGTGTGGCCGCGGGTGCGCTCGGCGCGGCCGAGCGCGCGCTTCCGGATCGTCGGGCGGGCGCCGACACCGGCCGTGCGCGCGCTCGGCGGCCGTTCCGGGGTCGAGGTGACCGGCGCCGTCGACGACGCGGCGCCGCACTTCCGCGACGCGGCGGTCTACGTCGCGCCGCTCCGTATCGGCGGCGGGGTTCGCCTCAAGCTGCTGGAGGCGTTCGCGCACGGGGTCCCTGTCGTGTCGACGCGGCTAGGCGCGGAAGGAATCGAGGCGGAGCCCGATCGGCATCTCGTGCTCGCCGACGAGCCCGAAGCGATGGCGCAGGCGATCGTCGCGCTGCTGGCCGACCGCGACCGGCGCCACCAGCTGGCTGCAGCCGCGCGGCAGCTCGTCGTCGAACGGTACGACTGGCGGGTGATCGCGCCGACGCTCGATCGCGTCTACGAGCAGGTCGCGCGATCAGGGCCAGGCCGCGGTGCAGAGCGGGGCGCGTTTGCGCGCTTGTAGCCGCTGTTGCGACCGTCGGGCGGCCGAGGCCGAGGCGCGCTGGGTTAGGCGGATGCGGCGCCGGGTCGCTCTCGCCGGCGTCGCTGCGCTGCTCTTCGTTGGCACGATCGAGCCGCTGCGCGCGTGGGCGATCGACGCGACGCCCCTGTGGCTGCGCCACGACCTGGTGGCGCTG
>DASRFH010000160.1:0-8997 GCA_035651675.1 Chloroflexota bacterium
GTGAGCGGCAGCGCGTGGATCACCCTGAGAGCGGCTGGCGGCTTCCGCAAAGTCGCCGACTTGCAGGGCGAGTTCAGGTGGCTGACCGGCGACGACCGGCTGCGCGTGTTCGCCGGGTTCATCGCGAAGTCGGCCTGGCTCGACGCGCACCGGCAGCTCGTCTCGGACCTCGTCGGCGCCGTGCGGCTCGGGCTCGAGCAGTACAAGTCGAACCGGGACGCGTTCCTCGACGTCGTGACGAGCGAGTCGAGCTGGGCGACGCTGAGCAGGGACGAGAACGCCCAGATCGCGACCTACCTGGGCATGGACGGCGTGACGCCCGACCGCGCCGCGCTGAGCCAGGCCGACGTGGAGGACTTCCGTCGGTTCTTCCCGCTGATGGCCGACGCGGGGATACTGAAAACGCCCCCGCAAGACGCGGGGGCGTTGTTCTGGGTGCCGAGCTAGGGAGCCCCCACCCCAACCCTCTCCCAGAGGAGGGGGAGGCGACTCAACCGATGAACAACGGCGCCAGCACGAGCGTGATCGTGCTGAGCAGCTTCACCAGGACGTGCAGCGACGGGCCGGCGGTGTCCTTGAAGGGGTCGCCGACCGTGTCGCCCACGACCGACGCGGCGTGGGTGGGGGTCGCCTTGGCGATCACCGTGCCGTCCGGGTTCTTCATGTAGCCGGCCTCGATGAACTTCTTGGCGTTGTCCCATGCGCCGCCGCCGTTGTTCAGCACGGTCGCGAGCAGCACGCCGGCGATCGTGCCCACCATCAGCATCCCGGCCGCGGCCTCCTGCTTCAGCACCACGCCGACCACGATCGGCATGCCAACCGCCAGCAGGCCCGGGGCGACCATCTCCTTCAGCGCGGCGCGGGTCGTGATGTCGACGCACCGGCCGTAGTCGGGGCGCTCGGTACCTTGCATGATGCCGGGGTGCTCACGGAACTGGCGCCGCACCTCGAGGATGATCGACTGTGAGGCGCGGCCGACCGCCCGGATCGCCAGCGACGAGAACAGGTAGACGAGCATCGCGCCGAGCAGCGCGGCGACGAACACGTTCACGTTCGCCAGGTCGACCGCGAGCAGACGGCGCGGGTCGGTACAACGCTCGAGCACGACGCCCTTGCAGACGACGTCGTTGACCTTGTCGATGTAGGCCGAGAAGAGGAGGAAGGCGGCCAGCGAGGCCGAGCCGATCGCGTAGCCCTTGGTCAGCGCCTTGGTCGTGTTGCCGACCGAGTCGAGCTCGTCGGTGATCGCGCGGGTGGACTCCGGCTGCTCGCTCATCTCGACGATGCCGCCGGCGTTGTCGGTGATGGGGCCGAAAGTGTCCATCGCCAGGATGTAGGCGGCGGTCATCAGCATGCCCATCGTGCCGACGGCGGTACCGAAGACGCCTGCCGCGTGCGGCGAGATATTGAACCCAAGCTGCTGGGCACCCTGGATGCCACACCAGTAGCTCGCGATCAGCGCGATGCCGATCGAGATGGCGGTCGAAGCGGTGCACTCGAACCCGACCGCGGTGCCGGCGATGATGTTCGTCGCCGGGCCGGTCAGGCTGGCGCGGGCGATCTCCTGGACCGGACGCCAGGTGCCCGCCGTGTAGTACTGCGTGATGTAGACGAAGGCGATCGAGGTCGCGATGCCGATCAGGCCGGCGATGCCGAACCAGATCGAGCCGAGCATCTGCTGGGCCACGACGAGCATGAACACGGCCGAGAGGCCGGCGGCCAGGTAGTAACCGCGGTTCAGCGCGTTCATCGCGTTCTCACCCTCGCGGGCGCGCACGATCAGCAGGCCAGCCGCCGAGGCGACGATCCCGAACGCGCGGACGACGAGCGGGAAGAAGATCCAGTACTCGGGGTGGGCGACCGGAAGGTTGCTCGCCTTGATGAAGGCGTAGATCGCCACGCCGAGGATCATCGCGCCGATGTTCTCGGCGGCGGTGGACTCGAAGAGGTCGGCGCCGCGGCCGGCGCAGTCGCCGACGTTGTCGCCGACCAGGTCCGCCACGACGGCCGCGTTGCGCGGGTCGTCCTCGGGGATGCCGGCCTCGACCTTGCCGACGAGGTCGGCGCCGACGTCGGCGGCCTTGGTGTAGATGCCGCCGCCGAGCTGCGCGAACAGGGCGACGAAGCTAGCGCCGAAGCCGAAGCCGACGATCTGGAACGGGGCCGTGTCCGGGTTGGTGATCCCGCCGAAGGCGACGAACATCACCGACACGCCGAGCAGGGAGAGCGCGACGACCAGGAAGCCCGAGACGGCGCCGCCGCGCAGGCTGGCCTGGATCGCCTCGTTCAGCGACCGGCGCGCCGCGCTGGCGGTGCGGATGTTCGACTGGATCGAGATGTACATCCCCGTGAACCCGGCCAGCGCCGAGCAGCCCGCGCCGACCAGGAAGGAGACGGCGGTCGATACGCCGAGCGATGGCGAGCTCTCGACCGCGGCGATCACAGCGCCGACGACGATGCAGCCGACGAACGCGAGCGCGATGATCGTGCCGTACTGGCGCCGCATGAACGCCATCGCGCCTTCGTAGATGGCGTTCGAGACTTGCCGCATCTCCGGCGTGCCGGTGTCCCGCCGCAACACGTTCTGGGCCAGCCAGAACGCGAAGAGCACGCCGAGGATGCCCAGGGCGAACACGATGACTAGAGGCCCCATCGCCTGCACTCCCTAGCAAGACTCGCCGAACAACAGAAGTCCGCCGGGGACGCCTGTTTGTCCCGCGGCGGGCTGGTAAGGCGCTTAGTAGTCAGTAAATGTGGAGTCCCGGTGGAATGTAACACGGGCTCTTATGGCGATCAAGCCGAGCGGCCAAGCGCGCGCTTTCTCCTAACGTTCTGCTAACACAAGCCGCGCCGTTACCCACCCTTCTCCAACAGGCCGGCCGGTACCCTGCGGGGCACCGAATTCTGGGGGCAAGCGCACGAGATGTGGTTTCTGGCCGGGGTGGTGATGTTGTTGCTGGGGGCGGTCGCGGCGTTCGCGGGCGGGGGCGAGAGCCACGGCGCGATCACCCCGGCTAACGCCGCGCTGGCCGCGGCGATCCTCTCGCTGCTGGTGCTGCCGGCGGAGCGAAGCCTGCGCCGGTAGGCGATCGGGAGCACTTCGAGCGCGGCCAGCGGTCCGACGCGATCCGGGGCTGTGCGGGAGTGGAACGCGGGTTCAGGCTAGCTCCCACAGGTCCGGGTCGGGCGCGAACACCAGCCCGCGGCTCTGCAGCCGCCGCTGGGCGCTGTCGAGCCGCCTGGGCCAGACGTCCTCCGCGTCCCGTGGGATGCTCGACCTGAACCGCCGCTCGAACTCGCGCAGCACGTGCCCGCGGCTGGCCCGTCCGCCGACCGCCCGCAGGATCTCGATCAGGCAGCGCTCGTAGTCCTCGGCGCTCCGAATCGCCGGCACAGCGCCCCGCCGCTAGTGCTTCTGGCCCCGGGCGATGGCCATGAGGTCGTCGGCCATCGACTCGACGGTGAAGGCCGGGCGCCAGCCGAGGTCCTCCTCGGCGGCCTTGATGGAGAGGTCCCAGTCCTTCGAGATCGTGCTGACCGGACCGAGCTGTGGGTCGGTCTTGAACGTCAGCTGCGCGTCGGGCACGCGCGACCTGGCGATCCGGATCAGCTCCTGGGCGGTCGCCAGCCCGGTGCTGAGGTGGTAAATGCGGCGCGGCGCCGACGGCGCGGTCGCCAGCGCGGCGAGCCCCTTCGCGGCGTCGCGCGCGTAGAGCACCGGCGTGCCGGCCTCGGGGTCGACGTCGATCTCGTACGGCTCGCCGAGCGCGGCCTTCTCCAGGATCAGCGACGTGTACATCGTCGCCGAGCCCGAGCCGGCGATGCGCGAAGGGCCGACGATGGCGGCCATGCGTGCGGCGCGGAAGTCGAGGCCCCACCGGCGGTTGTAGTAGAGGCCGAGCTGCTCGGCCAGGATCTTCGACTCGCCGTACCAGGTCAGCGGCTCGGCCGGCGTCTTGCCCTCGACCATCGGCTGCGAGACGTTCGGCCCGTACACCGAGATCGTGCTGGCGAAGACGAAGGTCCCCACGCCGTTCTGCCGGGCCGCTTCCAGCAGGTTCGCCGTCCCGCCGAGGTTCACCCGCATGCACAGGTCGGGGTCGCGCTCGCAGCCCATCGTCACGATGCCGGCGAGGTGGACGATCGCGCTGAGCGGCTTCAGCTTCACGGCGTCGGCGACCGACTGCTTGTCGGTCACGTCGCCCTTGACCCAAACCGCGCCGGCCGGGAGCTCGGGCGGCATCCCACCGGGCGGCGGCTGCACGTCCACCGCGACGACCTCGTGGCCGGCCTGCACGAGCTCGTTGGCGAGCCACCGCCCGATGTAGCCGGCGCCGCCGGTGACCAGGATCGCCATCGCACGGGATTCTAGAGCGGTCGCGGGTCCCGCCGCGCGCCGCCGTCGGTCCAGTGCCGCGCGTCGCGGACCGCGGTTGGCAGCGGTGGTCGCGGCGCTCACTAGTGACCGCTCGCAACGCCGGCTACCAGATCGAGCGAGCGCGCCGCCCCGGTGGGCTCGTGCTCCCCCTCGCCGTCGAACCCGGGTCTGGGGCCAGGGCGGTTCAGGTACCGGGGACTGTGCTACCCATAGCAAGGTGGTCCGGCGGGGCGAGCCGGCGCCGACAGGAGACGCTTTGCGCATCGCGCTGATCGGAGATTCCCACGGCTACGTGCCGGCGCTGGAGGCCGCGCTCGCGGCGGCGCGTGGCGCGGCGCCGGACGTGATCGTGTTCGGCGGCGACCTGGTGACGGTGCCGTTCTCGCCGGACCCGCCCGGCGAGACGATCGCGCTCCTGCGCGCCGCCGACGTGCATTCCATCTACGGCAACCACGACCTCGTGCTGCGGAGCTGGGGCACGCCCGAATGGGAAACGATGATGGCGCTGCGGCTGGCGCGCGGCTACCAGCCGGGGTCGTGGATCGAGCTCGTCCCCGAGGGGCAGGCGCGCCTGAGCGCGGAGGACCTCGCCTGGCTGCGAGCGCTCCCGGCCGAGCTGACCTTCGACGCGTCCCGGCCCGGCGACGTCTACGCCTGCCACGCGATACCGGGGAACCCGTTCCTCAGCATCGACGGCAGCGACGCGCGCGAGAACGTGCCCGACGAGCTGCGCGAGGCGGCGCTGCGCCAGCCGAGGCCAGCGGCGGCCGACCTGATCCTGGCCGCCCACTCCCACGTGCCGCAGGCGTTCTGCCGGCAGGCGCCTGACGGGCATCCCCAGCTCGTGGTCCGTACCGGCGCGGCGGCCGGCTGGGACCAGGGAGCACGGGGCGACGAGCGCCAGGGCGGCTGCGCGATCCTCACGAAGCGTGGGAAGGAGTGGGAGGTCGAGTTCCAGGTGTTTGGGTGGCGCCCGCGGGACCCGACCTGGACCTGGCGCCGCTCGCTCGAAGCGTGCCCACTCCCGGGGCGGGAGGGTTAAGGCCAACACGGTTCACTTAACAAGCAGCGGCGCTTGGGCGTCACGCCCTCACCCTGGCCCTCTCCCAGAGGGAGAGGGGACGTGGTGCGCCGGGCCGGCCTCGGCGAAGCCCGGCACCGCTCCGGAGGAGGTCGCTCCCCTCATATGACCTCCGGTTATCCCCTCCCAGGGGAGGGGAGACGCTAGCGCTCGATCTCGACCACCGCGCCGGTGAGCTGCTCGAAGTCGATCAGCTCGGTCAGCTCCTGGTAGCGGCTGCCCTGGACGTTGATCACGCGCGCGCCGTCGGCCAGGCCCCGCGGGGCGATGTGCCAGACGTTCAGTCCGAAGGTGAACGCCTTGCTGCCGTCGTTGACGAAGGCTCGCACGCTCTCGGGGTCGAACGCGTCGCCGGGGACGTGGGCCGGCGCGACGACCAGCAGCATCGGCGCGTGGTCAAGCGGGACGAAGAGCTGGACGTGGTCGGGGTGCCGGTTGATGTGTTTGACCCGAGTCGGCGCCGGTTCGAGCGTCATCAGCCGGGCCGTGTACTGCCCCTCGCCGCAGTGGAGCCGCGTCCGCCCCACGTCCACGATCTCGCCGAACGGCGCGTACGCCTCGGCGGTGAGCGGCTCGGCCTTGACCTTGACGGTGCGCGAGGACGTTGCTGTCATCCCTGGCTTCCTTTCGCTGTTTTCTACCCGCCTGCTAAGGGGCTTTCTTTCTTGGGAGGTGCCGCTTCTCCATCTTCGCGACCATCGTGTAGGCCGGGTCGAAGATGTTGCCGATGTCGTAGCGGATGAGCTGGCCGAACAGGATCGACGAGGCGCGGTAGTCGAGCCCATAGTCCTGCTCCAGCCAGCGCATCAGCTCGGTCGTGGCGTGCTGGACGCACTGGTCGAGCGGGCGGGCGTTGCCGACCGCCATGATCTCGGTCTCGTTCTCGGCGCGCGGCCAGTGGGCGCGCTTGCCCTTGATCACGTCGACCGTGAACGTCACGTCGAACGAGATCTCGATGCCGGTGCCGACGATCTCGCCGTCGCCCTGGATCGCGTGGCCGTCGCCGACGTGCAGCAGCGCGCCGGGCACGAAAACCGGGAAGTAGACGGTCACGCCCTGCCGGAAGCCGCGGTAGTCCATGTTGCCGCCATGCTGGCCGGAGGTGGCGCAGGAGATCGCCTGGCCGCGGTCGGGCGCGACGCCGAAGCAGCCGAGCATCGGGTCGAGTGCGAAGTCCTGCAGCGCCTCGAGGCCGGGCCGCGCCGTGCGCAGCCGGCCGGTGCCCTTCGCGAGGTCGAGGTCCCACAGGTCGACGTAGCGCTCGTCGGGTCTCGGCGGGCGTGGGGTGGGCACGTCCTCGTAGGGCAGGTGGCGCACGAAGTGCGGGTCGACGACCCACGGCGCGACGAGCTTGCCGGTGAAGCCGGTCTGGCGGTTCGGGTACATCTTGTCGAAGTGCACGACCAGCGTATCGCCTGGCTCGGCGCCCTCGACGTAGAACGGGCCGGTCTGCGGGTTGCCGCCCGGCGTGATCGGCTCGAAGTTGCGGTCGTGCCCACCGGCGTCGACGCACCAGGTGGAGACGGAATCGCCGGGCTTGATGCGGAGGACCGGCTCGTGCGAGCCGATCGTGACGTGGAAGTGCGTTGGCTCGAACTCGTGGTGGGCCACGTTTCCTCCCTGAGCTATGCCCTGCTCATCTCTTGCGCGAAGCGCTCCTCCATCTCGGCGAGCTTCCGCACGCGGCGGCGGAAGTGCTCCTCGGTCGAAAACCTCGCGTCGAGGAAGGCACGGATCAGCTCGTAGGCGAGCGCGTCGCCGACGATCTGCGCGCCGAGGCACATGACGTTGACGTCGTCGTGCTCCACGCACTGGTGCGCCGAGTAGATGTCGTGGCAGAGCGCGGCGCGGATGCCGGGGATCTTGTTCGCCGCGATGGCCGCGCCGACCCCCGTCCCGCAGACCATGATCCCGCGGTCGGCCTGGCCGCGGCGCACCGCGTCGCAGACCTTCTGGGCGATGTCGGGGAAGTCGACGGGGTCGGGCGTGTGGGTGCCGTGGTCGGTCACCTCGTGGCCCCAGGAGCGGAGCTGCTCGACGACGGGGCCCTTGAGCGGGAAGCCGGCGTGGTCGCCGCCGATCGCAATCTTCATGAGCCGCAGTGTAGACCGCTTCTCACTGCTTTTCTTACGAGCGCCACACGCCGCGACCGCTACCGTGCTGGGCAGTGAGGCAGATCCCGATCGACCACGTGCGGCCGGGGATGCTGCTGGGCCGGACCGTGCTCAACGGGCGCGGCGACGTGCTGCTGCGGGCCGGGACGGAGCTCACCGACCGCTACATCGGGATGCTCCGCGGCCGCGGCTACGCCGCTGTCCTCGTCGCCGACCCGGCGACCGACGACGTGTCGCTCGGCGACGTCCTCTCGGAGCGGGTGCGCCAGGCCGTGACCTCGGAGCTGGCGCAGCTCTACGCCGGCGTCGGCGGCGACGACGAGCGGCAGCTCGCCGAGACGCTGGCCCGGCTCCGCGAGGGTGTGGTCGCGATGGTGGAGGAGGTGATGGCCGGCAACGCACTGGTCGCGCTGCAGGCCATGCGCGCCCGCGACACCTACTACTTCGAGCACGCCATCGACGGCACGATCGTCGCGCTCCTCGTCGCGCGGCGGATCGGCTACGACCGGCCGGCGCTGCAGCGCCTCGCGTCGGGCTGCCTGACGCGCGATCTCGGTATGGCGCGCATCCCGGCGGCCGCCATCAACCACGGCGGGCCGCTCGGGCCGCCCGAATGGGGCATGGTGCGCCAGCACCCGATCGCCGGCTTCGCCCTGCTGCGCAAGCTGCGGCCGGGCGCGGTCGTGCCGAACGCGGTCGCGCTGCAGCACCACGAGCGCCAGGATGGACTGGGCTACCCGCAGGGGCTGCGCGGCAACAACCGCGTCTCGCGCGAGGCAGTCGGCCAGGGGCGCATCGTCCTCGACGCCGAGATCGCGGCGGTCGCCGACGTGTACGACGCGCTCGGCGCCGACCGGCCGCACCGGCCGGCGCTGCCACCCGATCGGGTCATCGTCGAGCTGCAGCGGCTCTCCGGCGGCCACTTGAACCGGGCGCTGGTCGGCCAGCTCCTCGCGATCCTGCCGGTCTTCCCGGTCGGGACGGAGGTGCTGCTGCGCACCGGGCCGCACCGCGGCTGCCGCGGCGTCGTCGTCGCGGTCGATCCGGACGAGCTGGCGCGGCCGATCGTGCGGGTGCTGGCCGACCGCGACGGGCGGCGTATCCAGCCGTTCGAAGTCGACCTGCGGCGGGAGCGAACGGTGCTGGCCGCGATCGTGCATGGCGATGCGACACTGGCGCGGGCGAGCGCGTGACTGGGCGGAGCGCCCAGGCGAGATGCGCTCGTCCTGTGATCCACGTCATTGGCCGGCCGGCCGCCAGGGAGGTATCCTGCATGACGCGACGACGCACAACGGAGGAGCGATGACGCTCTCGACTGTCAACCTCGACCATCTCGTCGAGCGGGCCCGCGCGGCCGGGCTCGACGGCAGCGACCGCGGCGCGGTGCGCCGCCTGATCTGGGCGGAGATCGGCTCGGACGCGGT
>DASRFH010000161.1:0-4001 GCA_035651675.1 Chloroflexota bacterium
GCTGGTCGGGCCCGCCGACCTGATCACCCAGAAGCTGATGGAACTGCAGGCACGCTACCCGGGGCTGGAGGCGGTCAACGTCGGTCTGCCGGTCGGGACGCCGCGGGCGGTGCTGCTCGAGCAGCTCGAGCGCTTCGCACGAGAAGTGATGCCCAACTTCGCGTGCACCCCCGATGACCTGGCGCCGGAGGCAGTATGAGCTGGCGCCGGAGGCAGGAGGATCGGTAGCCGTACCGGCATTTGGGGCACGTGCTGTCCGATGCGAGGAAGGGCTTGACCACGAACAAACGGTCCCCGATAGTCAAAGAGCGCGGCCCTGTGGCCGCGCACGTCGGAGCAGGCGACCGCCGCGGCCGGGCCAGGCTCGACGCCGCGGCATGGCCGCGGGTCGGGGTCGCACAAGCGCCCGCAGACGACCCCGATGGCCGCCGACGGTTGGCTCGATGACCAACGGCGCCGTGTACCGACCGGATCCGCTCAGCGCGCCGCGAGTGGGTGACGCCAGCGCAGGCCCGGAAACCGGCTGAAGTCGCGGTCGGTAGTGATCCATTCGCTTCCGGACTCGATGGCGAGGGCTGCCAGGTACGCATCGGCCACCAGGTTCCCCCTCGCCTGTACCGTCAGGCACAGGCGCCTGAAGATCGCCCAGTGCCGTGCCCCGGGCGCGAGGACGACGGCGTTCGGCTGATCCCTCAACGCGTCAGCGAAAGCCAGGGCGCGGTCCACCGGTGCCGGTGGCGCGAAGATCCTCGGGTGGGTCGCGACCCGTACAAAGCCACCCAGTACCAGCTCGGCGAGCCCCACCGGCTCGTCGGCCGAGACCGCCGCTTGCAGCCACTCCCGGTAGCGGGGGTGGTCCGGCGCTCCCTCGTGGAAGGCGTACACCAGGACGTTAACGTCCGGGAGGATCAGGCCTCGCTCTCCTCCATCAGGTCGAGCAAAGCCGCGCTGTCGTCCAGGTCGACGCCCGGACGTAGGCGCGCGCCCGCGAACGTTGGCAGATCAACCGCGCGGGAAGCAGCACCGCCACGTCGGGCCAGCGCTGCGCGCAGAGCATCCTCCACGACGGCGTTCAAGGTCTTCCCCGACCTGGCAGCGTGCGCCTTCGCTTCGGCCAGCACGTGGTCGTCGATCTTGATCGTCGTCCGCATTGCATCAAAGTGTCTAGTAGTGTCATCACGATGTCAAGAGCCGACCAGGCCCCACGGGTCGGCCGACGCCCGGCAACGGTCGCGCCGGTCCGCGCGGACTAAGCGACTAGACTTAGTCCGGTCACCACCATGCGGGAGGCGCCTTCGCAGGAGGTGACGATCCAGGGGCCGAGCGCCCCACCCCGTCCCGGCACGATCCACGGGACCTCGCGGGTGCCGCGCCTGGGCGGCTCGGCCAGCGCCGGCAGCGCCGGCGCGGCGGTCCGCGGCAGCCGGCTGCTCGGGAAAACCTTCACGAAGAACCGGGCACCGTCCACGGTCGTCGCGGTGTACGTCTCACTCATCCAGCCGCGCGCGGTCGGCTCGAGGCCGGCCAGCGCCAGGCCGTAGCGCTCCCCGAGCGCGGCCGCGACGAGCTCCGGGGCAACCTCGGGCGCGACGCCCGGCGGGTAGCCCCATCGCGGAATGGTATCGGGAGCTCTACGCGCGCTCTGTGTCTCTTCGAGACACAGAGCGCACCCTGCTGGGGGGTTCCGCATCGCGCAGGCGGGCGGCGGCCTCCTCGGGCGGCGTGGTGTTCACGCCGAGGCCCGACCCGCGCTCGAAGCCGGCCGCGGTCGACACGCGCGGCTCGATCGCCAGCCGCCAGCTCTCGTCGGCGGCCTCAGGATCGCCTACCAGGCCCGTATGGAGCACGTAGTTGTAGTCGGGGTCGTGCAGCAGGTGGGCGACCCGTTGGAGCACGTCGCGCAGCAGCGAGGCCAGCTCCAGCAGCGACGCGTCGTCGGCGTCGCCGAACGAGGGCATCGCGACGCGGGGGCACACGTCGACCGCGAACGGCACGGCCGACGCGAACGGGCAGTACGCCACGAACCGCTCGGTCGTCGCGACGAGCCGCTCGGCCGTCCTCAGCTCCGCTGCCAGCACGTCCTCGTGCAGCCGCCGGCCGGTCCGCGCGCGGTGCTCGCGGGCGATCGCCCGGCGCTGCTCGACGGCATCCGGCCGCGCCGCCAGCGCGACGAGCTGCGAGTGCGGGTGGCCGAGCGACGTGCCGGCGGTCGGACCGCTGTTCTTGAACACGACCAGGTACCTCACCCACGGCGCCCGGCTGAGCGCGCGCAGCCGCTCCCGGTAGGCCCACAACACCAGCTTCACCTCCTCGCGCGTCATACGCGCGATCGGGCGGACGTGGTGCGGCGACTCGACGATCACCTCGTGCGCGCCAACGGCCGGCGTCGCCTCGAGGAGGCCGCCACGGGGCGCGGGCAACACCCCGTCCGGCGGGGCGACGAGCGGATACTTGTTCGGCACGACGCGCACTTGCCACGGGCCACCGGCCGGCCAGATCAGCGTCGGCGTGGGCGAGCTCGCCTCGTGCCCCGGGCAGAACGGGCAGTCCTCGTCGTAGTCCCGCTCGTCGCGCGGACGGTCGCGGCCGCGCTCCACGTCGTGTGGACGGCCACCCCGCCCGGGCGCGAGGATCACCCCAGCGCCGGTCAGTGGGTCGCGCCTCAGCTCGGCCAGAGGTCGACCGGTGCTCGTCATCCCGGGGAGAGGGGGGCGGCGAGGAATCCCGGCCCAGGCCACGCTGCCGAGCCTGGGACTCGGCGGCACGATCGTGCCTCCTCGCCCCGCTCCGACCGGCGGACCACGGCTACGCCAGCTTCGCCATCAGCCGCAGGTCGTCGCGGATCAGGCGCGGCATGAGGAAGTTCTTCGCGATGTGGTCGTGGCCTGCCTGGCCCATCTCATGGGCCTTCGTCGGGTTCTCGACGAGCTCGACGATCCGTTCGGCGCACTCCTCGACGCCGTCGACCAGGTAGCCGCTCTTGCCGTCCTCGAGCTGGAGCGGGATGCCGCCGGCGCGGCCGGCCACGACCGGCGTGCCCTTCCAGAGCGCCTCGGAGACGACGAGCCCGAAGCCCTCGCGGATCGACTTCTGGACGACCACCTTGGCGAGCCGCTGGAAGGCGTTGACCTCGACGTTCCCGACGCCGGTCATGTTCGTGAAGATGTACGAGTCGGGGTCCTTCTCCTGCCGCTGGACGACCTGCGAGTACACCTTCCAGCCCTCCGGGTCGTCGAGCGCCATCGAGCCGATCAGCGCGAGCTGCAGGCCGGGCACCTTCTTCTTGGCGAGGTCGTACGCGTCCATCACGCCCATCGGATCTTTCCAGGGATCGAAGCGCGAGATCTGCGCCACGATCGGGCGGTTGGTGTCGACGCCGATCCACTCCAGGATCTCGTGGCAGAGGTCCCGCGGGATCGTCATGTTCTTCGGGCTGAGCGCGTCGATCGCCGGTGTGATGACCGCCACCTCGTCCATCTTCAGGTCCGGCGGGACGAACTCCCTCATCGTGAAGACGACCGCGTCGTGTGCCTCGACGTACGGCTTGAGGAACTCCCACACCTGCTCGTTCGGCTGCGACGTGTCGATGTGGCAGCGCCAGATCCACTTGCTCGAGCCGCGGTGCAATGTGCGGAGCGCGGCCGGCTGCGGGTCGTGGATGAAGAGGAAGTCGTACTCCCGCTCGAGCTGGTGGGCGTTGAGCGCGTTGTTGGCGAGGTAGACCTCGCGGTCGCGCTCGGTCAGCCGGTAGTGCGCGCCCTGAAGTGCGTTGTGGATCTCCTTGGTGACGTTGAAGAACTGCTGATCGCCGGAAATCACCTTCCACTCGGCGTCGACGCCGAGCCCGCGCAGCAGCGGTACCTCCGAGCGCAGCAGCTCGGCGACGCCGCCGCCGTACGGCGTGGCGTTGACGTGCAGCACGCTGGCGCCCTTGAGCTTCCTGGCGAGCTCGCGGACCTCCTCCAGAAGCTCGCGGCCGACCAGACGCTCGTAGCGCGCCA
>DASRFH010000162.1:0-10746 GCA_035651675.1 Chloroflexota bacterium
TCGACCGTGAACTCGCTGCCCTCGCCCGGCGCCGAGGCGAGCCGCACCCGCCCGCCGTGCGCCTCAGCGATCTGCCGCACGATCGCCAGGCCGAGTCCCGAGCCACCCAGCGAGCGCGTGCGCGCCGGGTCCACGCGGTAGAAGCGGTCGAAGACCCGCTCCTGGTGCTCCGGTGCGATCCCGATCCCGGTGTCGCTGACCGAGAGCTCGGCATGGGCGGCCCGCCGGCGCACCGACACGACGATCTCGCCGGGCGGCGGCGTGTAGCGAACGGCGTTCTCGACGAGGTTCGCGAGCAGTTGCCGCAGCCGGTCGCGGTCGCCCATCACCACCGCGGTGTCGGCCAGCCCGAGCTTCAGCTCGAGCCCGTCCGGCAGCGGGCGCGTCCGGCGGACCACCGCCTTGGCGACCTCGGCCAGGTCGACGCGCGCGTGGACGATCGCTTCGCTGACGTCGACCTCGGTGAGGAACAACAGGTCGGCGACCAGCCGGCTCATGCGCTCGACCTCCTGCCGCGCCTCGCGCAGGCAGTCTTCGCGCTCGCCCGGCGGCAGGTCGAGCTCGAGCAGGTCGAGGTTGGCGCGCACGACCATCAGCGGGTTGCGCAGCTCGTGCGACGTGTCGGCCAGGAACTCGCGCTGGCGGCGCACCGTCGCCCGCAGCCGCGTGAGGATCTCGTTGAAGGTGGCCGCCAGGATCGCGATCTCGTCCCTCGCGCCCGGCCGCACCAGCGGCGATTCCTCGAACGCCGCGTCGTCGACGTCGAGCGCAGAACCGCGGACGAGCTTGGTCATCGCCACCACGGGTCGGAGCGCCTGCGTCGCCAGCAGCCAGCCGCCCAGCAGCGAGAGGGCCGAGCCGCCCGCGCCGATCAGCAGCAGGACGGTCGAGACCCGGGCCAGGAACGTGTCCATGAGGTGGAGCGAGGCGGCGACGCGGATCGCGCCGACCGTCTGGCCCTCCGACACCAACGGCCGCGTCAGCACGCGCAGCCGGTCGCGGCCGCCGGGGAGGATCGTTTCGTCCGGCTTGCCGCTTAGCGCGTAGCCGACCGCCCAGGTGTCCGCCGGGATGCCGCCCGCCGGCATGTTGGAGGACGAGGCGAGCAGCTTGCCGCCCGCGTCGTAGATCTGGACGTACACACCTGGCGCGTCGAACTCCTCGACCGCGTCGACCGCCAGCTCCTGCGGCGCCGGCGGCTTGGTCAACGGCTGGTCGGGCGGCCCGACGACGCGCTGCTCGATGCGGGCGGCGCGCTCGGCGAGCGAGGCGTCGACGTCGCGCAACAGCGCCTCGCGGAGCGTGGCGTAGGACGTGTAGCCGGCCACGGCCAGCGTCGCGGTGACCAGCGTCGCCGACCACAAGGCCAGCCGCCAGCGGATGGGCAGCGCGATGCGGGGACGGCGGGTCATGGCGACTCGCGCAGCGTGTAGCCGACGCCTCGCACGGTCTGAATAAGACGTGGCTCGCCGCCCTGCTCGAGCTTCTCGCGCAGCCGCATGACCACGACGTCGATGACGTTCGACTCACCCATGTAATCGGAACCCCAGACCCGCTCGAAGATCGTCTCCCGCGAGAACACCTGGCGCGCGTGGCGGGTCAGGAACTCGAGCAGGTCGTACTCCCGGGCGGTCAAGTCGATCGATCGCGCCCCGCGGCGCACGTCGCGCGTCGCCGGGTCGATCGTGAGGTCGGCGTAGCGGTAGACCTCGCCCTCGGCCGCGGGCTTCGTCCGCCGCAGCAGCGCACGGACGCGGGCCAGCAGCTCGTCGAAGGCGAATGGCTTGACGAGGTAGTCGTCCGCCCCGGCGTCCAGGCCGGCGACGCGGTCCGGCACCCGGTCGCGGGCGGTGAGGAGCAGGATCGGGAGCTGCGAGCTATCCGCGCGCAGCCGGCGGCACACCTCGAGCCCATCCAGCCCAGGCAGCATGACGTCCAGCACCACGAGGTCGGGCGGGCGGTCGCGGGCGGAGACGAGCGCGCTCTCGCCGCTGTCCGCTTCGTCGACCTGGTAACCGGCGTAGACGAGCCCGCGCTTCATCACGCGTAGGACGTTCGGATCGTCGTCTACGACGAGGACCCTGCGCCGATCCATCGTTTCCATCTTAGGAGTTCTACCCGCGGTGTGTTTCGTTCCGAGCACACCGCACCGCGCTAGGGCACAGCCGCCGATACGCCCAGGGCTTCGGGGCAGAGCCGGACGCGATCGAACCCCGCCTTGCGCAGGCGGGCCGCCACTCTGCCCGGGAGGTCGCGGCCGCGCGACCGCCCCGGCGCGCCCGTGTAGTGGAACAGTCGGCCGCCGGGTCGGAGCACGCGCAGCAGCTCCTCGTAGAAGGCCAGCCCGTACAGCTCGCCGGCCAGCGCGATCGTCGGGGGATCATGGACGACCCGGTCGAACGACGCCGCTGGGAGCGTCGGCACGACCTCGGTCGCGTCCCCGATCCGCCGCTCGATGCGCGGCGACTCGAACAGCTCGCGCGACCAGGGATTTTCGGCCGCGATCGCCGCGACCACCGGGTCGCGCTCGATCGTCAGCACGTGCTCAGCGGTCCGCGCCGCGAGGATCGCCGTGTAGCCGAGCCCGGTGGTCGTGTCGAGGACCCGCCCGACGACCGGCCGGATGGTCGCGAGCTTCGCCTCGGTGTCCGGCCACGGCGTGACGCCCTTGGTGCGGTGCATCCGCACGCCCGAGATCTCGATCGTGGGCGCACCGGTCGTCGGCACGAGCTTGTAGAAACCGCCGGTCGACTCGTCGAACCGTTGGACCTTCGCGGGGCCGCGTGGGTCGAGCCGGTAGACGACCGCCTCGTCGGCCGCGATGCGCCGCAGCGTCTCCCGGTCGGGCAGCGCGCTCGGGTCGACGCGCACGGTCGTCCGCCCGAGGTCGAAGCTCGCCTCGACCTTTCGATCGCCGCGGTCAAGGGCGGCCAGGATCTGGCGCGCCTGGACGAACGAGAGGAGCGGCGCGGCGGGCAGCGCTAGACCGCGATCGGTCCGGAGACGCGCTCGATGAAAGCCGCGGCCGCCTCGGGCGTGAGCTGGCGGAAGCGCCCGACGAGCGCGTCGACCGCCTCCTCGGTCGATTCGAAGCTGGCGAGGTAATCGGCGAACGAGCCGTGCTCGATCTGGATCAACAGCATCTCGCCGGCGTTCTCGATCGTCGCCTCGATCTTCTGGAGGTTCTTGATGATCGCCGGGTCGGACATGAGCCGATCGACGTCCTCCGGCATGTAGTCGGCGACGTCGCGGATCGAAAACTTCGAGAACGCGCGCCGGAACCCCGGCCACTTCGCGTCCACCACCTGCCCGCCCGTGCTGCCCGCGAAGACGGCTCTGGTCAGCTCCTCGAAGTAGCCGTCGTCGGTGGTTGGGCGCGCCCCGTGCGGGCTGGCCTTCTCAGACACTGGGACCTCTCCTTTCGCTGCTCAAGAAACGGTACCCCTGATCGGCACGGCGATCGTCGGGGCCGGGAGCTGGTCGAGCACCTGCGCCCACACGCTGGCCTGGCCCGCGCCGCGCGCCAGCAGACCGACGTAGGCAGCCGGGTCGAGCAGACCGGCCACGTCGACCCGAAAGCCTGGGTCGCGGTCGGCCAGCGTGTCCACCGCCTCCGGGTCGGCCACGTCGTCCCGGAACAGCTCGACGAAGCGCGGGGCGACGCCGCACCGCTCGGCGTACGCGCAGGCAGCCGCGTAAAACACCTGGGCTGGGGTGTGCTGCGCGGGAGCGGCGGGCATGGTCTCGACCTGCGCCCATTCTGTCACCAAACCTCTACCTCCGCAACGGGGTAACGCTTGACAGGCCTGGTAGGCTGGTACGGCTTTCCACTACAACCGCACTTGACCAGCGGGTGCTCCCTTCGACGTGGTGATCCGAGTCCGACACCGTGCGATCGCGGCCGTCCTGCTGGCGGTCGTTCTGCTCGTCGCGGCCTTGCCGGCGCGCGCGGACGCGCCCGCCTCGTTCAACACGAGCGCGGCTTTCGTCTACGTTCCCACGAGCGCGGCGAGCCAGGCCGAGCCGTTCCAGGTCGTCCTCGCGCTGCACGGGATGGGCGACGAGGGCAGGCGCTTCTGCCAGGGGTTCCTCAGCACGGCCGACCGCAACGGCTGGGTGATCGTCGCGCCGACGTTCAGCTACCGGGACTGGACGAACCCGGCCACGGTCGCCGAGGACGACGTCGCGCTGACCGCCGGGCTGGTTCAGCTCCTCGACGACCTCCCCGCCCGCATCGGCCACCCCGTCCGCCAGCGCGCGATGCTGCTCGGCTTCTCGCGGGGGGCGCAGCTCGCCCACCGCTTCGCGCTCGCCTACCCGGAGCGAACACGGGCCGTCGCCGCGGTGTCCGCTGGAACGTACACATTCCCCGGGAAATTGTTCGCTACAGCGGACGCTGGGGTGCGGCTCCTGCCGTTCCCATTCGGCACCGCGGACCTCGAGGCGCGGACCGGCCATCGGGCCGACCCCAGGCTGCTGTCCGGCATCCCGTTCTGGATCGCGGTCGGCGCCGCCGACCAGAACCCCAACGACGTGCCGCGGCAGTGGGACAGCATCTTCGGCACCACGCGCGTCCAGCGCGCGGCGGCGTTCGCGCGCGACCTCCAGGACGCTGGCGTCCCCGCCAGCCTGACCATCTTCCCCGGCGTCGGCCACGGCATGGCCCCGGAGATGGTGCGCGGCGCCGCCACTTTCATGGAGGATGTGACCGCGCCGCCCACCCCCGACCCTAGCCACACGCTCGCCGCCGCGATTTAGAGTACGCTGGCACGGGGCCAGGGGTGGAGCCCCGGGCGGTGCAAGGGGTACGTCTCCCGCGCACGTTCGGCCACACCGTGGTGTGGCGCGCGAGCGCCGTCCGGTGCAGGGCAGGGCCCGCGCGGGATCTTGGGGGTGCGACCCCCGAACACAGCTTCCCCCTCCTCCTGAAAAGGGAGAGGGGCCAGAGGGTGAGGCCTCCTCATGAAGGCAGCGATCTTCTACGGCGGCAGAGACATCCGGGTTGAGGAGCTGCCCGACCCGCGCCCCGGCCCGGGCGAGGTCCTCGTGGACGTGGGCGCGGCCGGGATCTGCGGCTCGGACCTGCACCCCTACCGCGGCGCGAACCCGTGGGGCGGCGCCGCGGCCGGCGCACGCCGAGCCGGGCACGAGCTGGCCGGGATCGTGGCGGGGGTGGGCGATGGCGTGGTCAACGTCCGCGTTGGGCAGCGGGTCGGCGTCGAGCCGATGCACCTGGTCGGCTGCGGGCGCTGCCGCGCCTGCCGGCGCGGCGACTACCACGTCTGCCCGACCCGGGGACAGCGGCACGGCGAGCGGACCGCGAGCGCTGGCTTCTCCGAGCTGGACGTGGCGGTCGCCGAGAACGTCTACCCGCTGCCCGACCACGTCTCGCTCGCCGCCGCGTCCATGCTCGACGTCTACGCGTGCGGCGTCCACGCCGCGCACCGCGTGCCGATCAAGCCACGGGACGTCGTCTGCGTGCTCGGCACCGGACCGATCGGCATGACGATGGGCCAGGTCGCCCGCGCCGCGGGCGCCCGGCGGGTCATCATGGTGGGCCGCCGCGACGAGCTGCTCGGGCTCGCGAAGGAGGTCGGCGCCGCCGACCTGGTGGTGAACAACAGCCGCGAGGACGTCGGCGCGGCCATCGCCGAGCTGACCGACGGCGAGGGCTGCGACGCCGTGTTCGAGTCGGTCGGCGGCACGGCCGATACGCTCGCCCAGGCAGTCGAGGCGGCCGCCTTCGGCGGGGTGATCGGCATCATCGGCGCCTTCTGGGGCGACGTCTCGGTCGCGTACCGCGCCGCCAACCGCAAGGAGATCGACCTGCGCTGGTGCAACAGCTACAGCAGCTGGAACGGCGTGCGCGAGTACCAGATCGCCCTGGACATGGTCGCCGAGCGCCGCGTCCAGGCCGACCCGCTGATCACGCACCGCTTCCCACTCGAGGAGATCGCCGCTGGCTTCCGCGCCGCCGACGACAAGAAGACCTCCGGCGCTGTGAAGGTCGTGATCGAGCCGTAGAGCAGCCCTGGCAGGGTGCGGTGCGTCGCCGGTAGAAACGCGCCGGCTCGTGCGCTCCTACGGAAGCGGGAGCTGCTTGATGCCGCTAATCTGGATGTAGGCGGCCAAGAGGCACAGGACGGTGATCTCGACGAAGATGATCCACGAGAGGAGGCCGCCCCGCTCTCCCTCGGGGAGCTGCTCGACCTCTTGAGGTTCCTCGTTCTCGGTCACGGAGCGACTCTAGTCTACAATCGGCGCGGTGGTCTGGGTCGTCCGCGCCGCGTTCTGGTTGCAGCTCCTCTTGGGGCTCGGCCTCAGCCGCGGCTTCTTCGGCGCCCGGCCGCTGGGGCTGCCGGGCGCCGAAGGCGACGTCCACATGCTGGTCGGGATCGTCGCCGCGATCCTGGCGATCGTCTACTTCCGGCCCGGGACTTCGCTGCCCAGCAACGGGCTCACAACCGCGGCCGCGTTTTTCCCGCTCCTGCCGCTGGCGCTCGGGCTGCTGGTCCGGTTCGGCGGGATGACGGCCGTGCCGGTCGTCGCGCTCCACGCGCTGCTCGGGCTGGCCGCCGTCGGCCTGATCGAGGCGGCCAGCGCCCGGCGCCGGCGCCTGTTGCGTGCCGCCGCGTAAGTAACTTGACGCGCGAACCGCCCGCTTCTTAACGTGCCCTACGTGGGGCCCGGCGGGTCGACCTTGCTGCCGCCCGCCGACGGGCGGCCAATCTACCGTCGGCTGCTCGACCAGCTCCGGCACCAGATCGAAGCCGGCGAGCTGAAGCCGGGCGACCTGATCCCGCCCGAGCTTGAGATCGCGCGGCGCCACCGCATCAGCCGCCACACCGTGCGGCAGGCGATCGTCGAGCTAGCGCGCGAGGGGTTGCTGCGGCGCGAGCGCGGCCGCGGCACCTTCGTCCAGGCGCAGCCGCTCGTGCAGTCCCTCGGCTCGTTCTACTCGTTCGCGCGGCAGATGGAGACGCGCGGCCTCCCCTACTACACGCGCGTGCTGCACCGCGGCACGGCCCCGGCCGACGCGGCCGTCGCGGAGCGGCTGCGGGTGGCTGTCGGCGCGCCGGTGCTCGAGCTGGAGCTGCTGCGCGTCACCGACGAGACGCCGCTCGCGCTCGACTTCTCGGTCACGCCGTACGAGCTGGTCCCGGCGCTGGCCGAGGCCGACGTCACGAAGCACTCGCTCTACGACGTCATGCTCGAACGACACGGCGTGCGCATCGCGCTGGGCCGCGAGGAGCTGCGGCCGGTCGTGCTCGACCGCCGGCAGGCCGGGCTGCTCGGCGTCGCCCCCGGCGCGCCGGCGTTCCACGTCAGCCGCGAAGTGCTCGGCACGACCGCGGACGGCCAGAGCCGGCCGGTCGAGTGGCGCCGGAGCGTCGTGCGCGGCGACCGGTTCGTCTACCGCGTCGACCTGCCGGTCGACCCGCCAACCTAACCGATCCGGTCCGCCCCCTTGCACATCCCCTAAGGGTCAGGTAATATGTCCGTACAAAACCGGCGTGGCGCGCGGTCCGGGTTTCGGAGGCGGACGCGCGAGCGTTCGGCCTGACTTCCTTCCTTCTCTCCTTTCTTCCTCCTCGGCGGCGGGAGACCTGCGTGGGGCGCGCGGGTTCTTCCGCCGCCGAGCCGTCTCCGTGGTGCGCTCGAACGGTCGAGCTGCTCCGCCGCCTCAGTGAGAACGGCGGCCCAGGGGCGTCATCCCGAACCGAGGAGGGACGACGAAGGACCTCGGCCGCCGCGCCGCCCCCGGCGGCCTGGGGCGTTGGCACACAACGCGCCGGCCGAGGTCCCTCGCTGCGCTCGGAACCACGGCCGAGGCCGGGCCGGCGAACACCGGGCCGGTGCTCTACGCCAGCAGCCGCACCATCCCGCCGTCGTCGACGCGCACCCGGTACTGGCGGAGCTTCAGCTTCGGGAACGCGACGCACCGGCCCGTCGTGACGTCGAACTCGAGCGCGTGCCAGGGGCAGACGACGATCCTGCCCTCGTGTACCCAGGTGGGCTTGAAGCCGGTCTCCGGCCGCGCGACGACGGTCCCCGAGACGATCCCCTTGCACAACGGCCCGAACTGGTGCGGACAGACGTTCGGCAGCGCGTACAGCTCGCCGTCGACGTTGAACACGCCGACCTCGATCGCGCCGGCCCGAACG
This sequence comes from Chloroflexota bacterium, assembly GCA_035651675.1. Taxonomy (GTDB): domain Bacteria; phylum Chloroflexota; class UBA6077; order FW602-bin22; family FW602-bin22; genus DASRFH01. Next base: position 8,166 of record DASRFH010000162.1, read on the forward strand.
ACCTTCTTCGACCCCGGCGGGAGCTCGCTCAGAGCCCCGACTGTGTGCTCGACTGCCACCGGTACCTCGCCGGCACCTTGATCTTCGTGCCGAAGAGGCACAGGGCGTTCTCGCCCATGAGCTTCCGCTTGTACTCCGGCGACACCGGCAGGTCGAACACCGATCGCGGGTGGTCGAAGTCGTGGTGCGGCCAGTCGGACGCGAAGACGGTCGTGTCCTCGCCGTCGTAGATGCGGATCAGGTCGACCAGGTCCTGACGGTTCTCGGGCTCCTCGACCGGCTGGGTCGCGAACCACATCTTTTTGATGTAGGCGCTCGGTCGATCCTCGTAGTACGGCCAGGTGCGGCGGTTCTCCTGGTATTCCTTGTCGAGCCGCATACGCAGGAACGGTACCCAGGTGAGACCCGCCTCGGTGAAGCAGATCCGGAGCCTCGGGAACCGGACCGGGATGCCGTTCTCCATGAAGCTCATCAGGTTCGCCATCATCGCGAAGACGTGGCTGGCGGTGTGGACCGCGATCGTGCCCATCTGACTGGTGTTGAACGGGAAGACCCACGAGTTGCCGGAGACCGAGTGCAGCATGACCGGCAGGCCGGCCTCCTCGGACGCAGCCAGGACCTTCCAGAACTTGCGGTGGCCCCAGAGCGGGTACGACTGGCAAGTCGGCAAGTAAACGCCGACGAAACGCGGGTGATCGGCGTACCGCTCGATCTCGCGGACCGCGTCGTCGGGGTCCTGCTGGACCGCCATCACGACGCCGTACAGGTCGTTCGCGTCGCGGACCCAGGCGTCGGCGATCCAGCGGTTGTAGGCGCGGGCGAGCGCCGCCGCGTACGCTCCGTTCGGAATCGCCGAGATCTTGAGGAAGTTGTCGGGGAAGAGGATGCCGACGTCGATCGCGAGCGCGTCGAGCTCGCGCCGCATCTGCGCGGCGTCCCAGACGATCTCCTCGCGGGCCTTGTTCCGCGCGCTGGGTAGGGCCTGGCCCGGCAGCGTGTACGGCGGCGTCGGGCAGAAGGCCGGACGGTTCAGGTAGCGGTGCGGCACCTTCGCGACGTTACCAACCGCCTCGCGCCACTCCGGATCCGTGTAGGGGAGGAGCGCCTCCGGTGTCTCGTGGGCGTGGACGTCGGCGTCGATCACGAAAACGTCGTCGAGCGTCGGACGACGTTGGGGTCGCGCTTCCAGGACCATCGACACAAGCATACCAGCGATCAGCCCGTCGGCGGGTCAGCGCCCGCCGCCCGCGCCCTGATGGCTCGCGGCTGATCGGTGAGAGCCAACCACCGCGCCCGTGCCATACTCAACGCCCCATGGCCGTTTTCGACGCGGACGTCCACATCCACGAAGCCCCCGCCGATCTGGCGCTGTTCTGCGAGATGCCCTGGCGGCGCGCGCTGGAAGCCGACGTGGGCGCCGAGCGCTGGCTCGACACCCCCGGCTACTCGCCGCTCACGCCGCTGGACCCGCTGATCGGCGACTTTCCCGGCCCACCGCCGCACCTCGTGACGAGCGCCGACGCCTTGCGTGCCGACCTCGACGCGCGCGGGGTGGACGCGGCGCTGCTGATCACCGACCGGTTCATCGCGCTCGGCGCGACGCACGACCGCGACTACGCCGTCGCGATCGCGGGCGCCTACAACCGGTACCTGCGCGAGCGCTGGCTCGACCCGAGCCGCGGGCTGTACGGCGCTGTCCTCCTGGCCGGCCAGGACCCAGAGGCAGCCGCCGGGGAGCTCCGCGCCTACGCCGACGTGCCAGGTGTGGCCGCCGCTCTCCTATCCCTCGTCAACGTGACGCCGTTCTACGGTGACCGCTTCTACGACCCCATCTACGCCGCCGCCGCCGAGGCGGGGCTGCCGGTCGTGTTCCACGGTGCCACCGTCTACGGCGACGTCTTCCCTTACCAGCTCCAGCACTACGACACGGCGACCGCGCGCGCTGCGCTCGCCCGGCCGCTCGGGGCACTGGCCCATCTGACGAGCCTGGTGACGAGCGGCGCGCTGGCGCGCCACCCAGGGCTGAAGGTGCTGTTCTGCGAGGCGGGGCTCTCGTGGGTTCGGTTCTTGCGCGAGCAGCTCGACGCGCAGCGCCGCTTCCTGCCGCGGGAGGCCGTCGACCCGGGTTGGACGAGGCAGGTCTGGTTCACGACCCACCCCTTCGCCGGGCACCTGGCCGACGTCGCCCCCGACCGCGTCGTCTTCGCCTCGGATTGGCCGCACTACGACCACGACGACCCGGCGGTCGTCCTGGCGGGTCTGCCGCCGCAGGTCGCCGACGCGAACGCCCGCGCCCTCCTCCGCCTTCCCTGACCCGAATGTACTGGGTCCCGTAGCGCTGATGGGCCTACCCGCCGACCGACCAGCAGCGCACCATCTAAACGAGGGTGGCACGCCTTCTGCTTTTTCGGGTAGCGGTGGGAGGACCAGCTATGGAGAACACGAACCAGCGCATCGATCTCGCGAACCTCGAACGGTTCTTCCTGGCCCGGCTCCAGCGCTTCGCTCACCTCGCCGCCACGGCCGAAGCGTGCGACATCCCGCAGTGGCGGCGGCTCGCCCGGCACGCGACGCTCTCCGC
>DASRFH010000163.1:0-27157 GCA_035651675.1 Chloroflexota bacterium
GACTTCATCAACAACGTCGTTTCGTTCGTGGTCATCGCGGCCGTCGTCTACTACCTCGTCGTGCTGCCCGTGCAGCGGTTGATGGACCGGTTCAAGCCGGACGAGCCGCAGCCGGCCCCGGCGACGCGCGAGTGCCCGGAGTGCCTGAGCAAGGTCCCGGTCGCGGCCAGGCGCTGCGCCTACTGCACCAGCGAGCTCACCGCCGCCGTCTAGCGGTGCCGGTTCGGTAGGCGTCGAGGCCGCGCCATCACCCGGCCAGCCCCCGACCAGGCCGTAGGCGCCCGGTGGGCCGACCTGATCCGGCAACAGCGTGCCCGCCAGCGACCCGAACGCTGTGCTGAGCAGCGCGCCGACGCAAAGCGACGGCGCGAAGACGCCGCTCGACCCGCCCGAGCCGATCGTGAGGCCGTCCCCGTTGGGGGGGCAGGGCAAGGGCCTCGTGGCGTCTAACGGCGGCGGGTCGCGGCGGCCGCCAGCAGGTCGGCGGCCGCCGCGAGCGTCTGACGGACAGCTGTGGCCGTGTCCGTGCCGCCCGGCTCGACTACGACGACGCGGGCCGGGCCGCGCCCCCAGGTCGACCAACGCCGGACGAAGCGCGGCCCGGCGGACGGGACGAACGCCGTCACGCCGGGCGTGCCGACCGCCGAGGCGACGTGCTGGCCGGCCGAGTCGTAGCCGACATGCAGGTCGGCCGCGGCGACGAGCGCGGCCATCCGCTCGGTGGGCGCCTGCCAGGTGACGAGTTGGCGCTGGCCCGGCGCGGCAAGGGCGACCGGGTCCCCATCCGGCGGGAGGTGGACGACGTCGACCCCTTCGGCGGCGAGCCCTTCGCACAGCGCGTTCGTCGCCGCGACCTCGCCGTCCGTCACGCCGCGGCTCAGCAGGACACCCAGCCGGTCGGCGATCAGCCCGCGGAGCACCGCGCGCTCGAAGTCCGGTCCGACCCGCTTGCGCTCGTTCGCGCCGACGCCGAAGTTGACCGCCGCCCAGAGCCGCGCGTGCGGCCGCAGCTGGGCCAGCAGCCGGTCGGCCCAGGCGCGGGCGTCGGCGGTCAGCCAGACGGTCGGCGTGCCCCGCGTGCCGAACAGGCCGTGCGCCCAGTCGGCGGCGAGCTCGCCCAGCCGCTCGATCCCCGGACGCTGGATGGTGCGGCTCGGGAAGAAGCGGGTGCGCGCGTCCGGCGCGACCGGCAGGAGGTTGAGCTGCGTGATCCGCGAGTCGGGATCGACGACGAGCCAGCTCGCCTCGGGCAGGCCGGCGGTCGCCTCCCGCACGATCGCGCGCGCGGCCGGCCACGCCGCCAGCCGGGTGAGCAGGTCCCCCCGGCGCGGGTAGTCGACGGCGCGGAAGTCGACGCGGTCGTTGCCCAGGAACACGCCCCGCGAGCCCTCGGGCCCGACGAACAGCACGCGGCAGCCCGGGTAGCGCGCCAACAGCGCGTCGACGATCGTGGCGGCCTGGAAGATCTCGGCGCCGAGCGTGACCTTCGAGAGGACGACGGCCAGGCGAAGCTCGCCCTCGACCGGCGCGGGGTCGGCGTCGAGCCAGCGGTGGCCGCGCGCCGCGATCTGACCGTTCGTGAGCCCGAGATCGGCGAGGCCGCGGTCGATCGCGGCCGCGCGCGGGTGGCGGCGGGCGACGTCGATCACCTCGGCGAAGACGTCGACGTAGGCGTGTGCCTCGGCGACGCCGAACGCGTCGCCGAGCGGCTCGACGACCTCGCCGAACAAGACGGCGACGGCGCGGGCGGTTTGCTCGCCGTCGCCGATCGCGAGCCCGGCGAGCGCGCGCACGGCGGCGCGGTCGACGCCGCCGTCGGCGCGGAACCGCGCCCAGAACGCGGCGGCGAGCGCGGTGGGGTCGGCCATCCGCCGGAGGGTAGCCGACCGCGCGTCGAAACGACGAAAGAACCCCGATGGCTTCCTCTTCCGCTGGGAGGAAAGGTGGTGGCCAGGCGGGCGAGCGCCGAGGGGCACGGTGGACCTCACACCTCAACCCGCGCCGGGACGCTTTCGACCTCACCTTCCCGCTGGAGGAGGCGACGCGAGCGGTTGCGCTACGCTCACCCGTGCCGATGCTGTCCGACGCCGACCGCCGCCTCCACTGGGAGGGCTGCCACAACGTGCGCGACCTCGGCGGGCTGCCGACCGTGCACGGCGGCCGCGTCGCCTGGGGTGCGCTGGTGCGGGCCGACTCGCTCTGCCGGCTGACCGCCGCCGGCCGGCGGGCGCTGATCGGGCACGGCGTGCGCACCGTCCTCGACGTCCGCTTCCCGAGTGAGGTGGCGCTCGAGCCGCACCCGTTTCGCGGCGGTGCCGGCGGCGTGCGGTACCACAACCTCCCCGTGAACGCCGGCCGGACGCCGGCCGAGGACGACGCGGTCTCGGCTGCGTTCGCAGCCGCCCGCACGCGCGAGGAGGCCAACCGGCTGGAGCTCGACGTCAACGGCGTCGGCTTCGCCCGGATCGTCGCGGCGTTCGCGCGGGCGCCACGCGGCGGCGTTGTCGTCCACTGCCACGCCGGGAAGGACCGCACCGGCGTCGCCATCGCCCTCCTCCTGTCGCTGGCCGGCGTGCCCGACGACGCCATCGCGGCCGACTACGCGCTCAGCGCCGAGGCCGTCGGCGCGGCGCCCGAGCCACCGCCGCCGACGGCCGAGCCGGGCGGCGACCTCCCGTGGTGGGCGCGGCCGCGGCACCACCGCGATTGCCCTCCCGATGCGATGCTGGCGGTGCTGGCGCACCTGCGCGAGAGCCACGGCGGCCCCGGACCGTACCTGCTGCGCGGCGGCGCGACGCCGGCCGACCTCGCCGCCGCCCGCGCCCGCCTGCTCGGGCACCCCTAACCCCGTCGCCCCGAGCGCTGGCGGTGAGCCCCGGCCGCGCCGTCGGCCCTGCGCGGCCCCCGCGTCGCCGCACGCGGCCCGAGGCGAAGGCGGCCGCAGCGGAGCGGCGCCGCCACCTCAGCTCCGGGGGCGGCTTCGGCGACGCACGCCGGCGTGGCGCGCGGCAGCCGAGCGAGGGAAGCAGCCACGCGCGCCAGCGCTCACAACCTAACAACCGTCCCGTTTCGTAAAACGTGAAACATCGGCGGCCGCCGGCCGCGCTACGTCGGCCGCACCAGCAGGTCGTAGAGGCCCTGGAGCTCCTCGTCCGAGTAGAAGTGGATCGTGAGCTTGCCGCCCCGGCGCGAGCGCGTCAGGGTGACGCGTGTCCCGAGCGCGGCGCGGAACTGCTCCTCGAGCGCGCGCGTCTCCATCGAGCGCGTCTCTCCGCCGTCGGCGCCCTGGTGCGCCGTTCGGCCGCCGCTCGGCTCCGCCGGGGCCTCGCCCCACCGGCGCACCAGCTCCTCGGTCTGCCGTACCGAGAGGCGCAGGTTCTTCACCTGCCGCAGCGCCTGCACCCGCGCCTCGTCGTCCGGCAGCGCGATCAGCGCGCGGGCGTGGCCCTCGCTGATCTCGCCGGCCGCGAGCGAGCTCTTCACCGCCTCGGGCAGGCCGAGCAGCCGCAGCGTGTTGGTGACCGTCACGCGGTTCTTGCCGAGCCGCGCCGCCAGCGTCTCGTGCGTCAGACCGAACTCGTCGATGAGCTGGCGGTAGGCGAGCGCCTCCTCGAGCGGGCTGAGGTCGGCGCGCTGGATGTTCTCGACCAGCGCCATCTCGAGCGTCGCCTGCGGCGTCACGTCCTTCACGACCGCCGGCACGCGCGCCAGCCCGGCCAGCCGCGCCGCGCGCCAGCGCCGCTCACCGGCGATCAGCTCGAAGCGGCGGCCGCCCGCGCCGGGGAGCTCGCGCACGACCAGCGGCTGCAGCACGCCATGCGCCCGGATCGAGCTCGCCAGCTCCTCGAGCTGGCCGGGGTCGACGTGCTGGCGCGGCTGGCGCGGGTTCGGCTGGATCGCGTCGACGTCCAGCTCGGTCAGCCCGGCGCTGGTCGGCAGCAGCGCGCCGAGCCCACGTCCGAGCCCTCCGCGCGGCCGCAGCATTCCCACCAGTCGCGTCCCCTGCCCCGACGTCGCCGCCGGGAGCGGGCGGCAGTATAGCAGCGCGCCCCTGGGGAGTCCGCCGGGCAGGCCGGCGGCGCGCCCCGCGCCGGCGGGGCGGGCAGAAGCCGGTCGCCCCGACGCGCCCACGGCTGGCCGGCGTCGCCCTCGCCTCTGGCCTCTGGTCGGTCGGGTTGTGGGCGCGGGCGACCCGACTCGTGTGGTACCAGGCGCCGATCCCCGGTTGGACGGCGCCGACGTGGGACCGGGCCCCGCCGCCTCGAGCGCGACGGTGGCGCCCCTCGCGGCCGGCCGCGGAGGCGCCCGCGTACGGCTGCCCGGCGCGGGCGGAGTCGCTGGCGGCCTGGCGTCCGCGGCGGGCGATGGGCTCGCGTCCCGGCTGGGCGGGGACGCACTCGCCGCGTCCCTCGGCGTCGCGGACGCCGAGGGAGGCTGGGCGCCTGCTCGTCGAGAGTGGCGGTGACGCCGGTCAGGCCGGCTCGGATCCTGCTCCGCTCGTCCTGGCCTGCGCGGACGGGCCCCGTCGAGGGGCATCGGGCGCGGCCGTGAGCCGATCAGCGGTCGGGGCTGGCGCGCTCGACCGCGAACCGGACCTCCTGCCCGAAGGAGAGCTCGAGCGTGTGGCCGTCGGGGTCCGACAGCATCGCGTAGGAGCCAACCGGCGGGCCAGCGTCGACCGTCGGCCGGCGCAGGCAGCCGTCGGCGGCCGCCTGGGCGACGAGCGCGTCGAGCTCCTCGCGGCTCGCGCAGGCGACGCCGAGGTGGGCGAACGGGCCGAGCGGCGGTTCGCGGGCCGGCCCCTGCGCGAGCACGATGACGAACGGTCGGGTCAGGTCGCCGATCCAGACGACCGCGCCGTTCGGGGTGGCGCGCCGGTGGACGACGCGCATCCCGGCGTACCGCTCGTAGAAGGCGATCGACCGGTCGACGTCCGAAACGACGAGCGCCACGTGCGTGAGGCCGACGTCGTGCCGAGCTGCCACGCCCCAAGCGTATCCTGAACGCCCTGACCCCCGCGGCAGGAGCCGCGCGACGGCGGCCGCTCAGGACTGCGACGCGATCGCCGAGTGGTACGTTGAGTGGGCGGACGTCGGCGGCGACCAGTCCTTAGCTTCGGTCGCGGAGAAGACAGGCGACTGCTGCATGGCGCTGATCGGCGTCGTCGGCACCGGACCGCGGCGCGGTTCGTAGCCCGCGTGCCGCGGTCGGTGAATTGCGCCGCCCCCGCGCGAGATGCGCGGGCCCGATTGGGGGTCTGACGCTGCACGGTGAGTGGCTGCTGGGACGAAAGCCTCTGGCGCCCCGCGGCGCGGACCGGCCGCCCGGCAAGGCTGGGCGCCGCGCCGCACGCTCAGCACGTACGTCGACGAGCTGACCGGCGCCGGCTTCGTCCTGGGGACGATGCGCGCCTCGGCGCCATTGCCGGTGGGACCTGAGGCCCCCCTCGCCCACGCGACGCCGCGCCTCGCGCCCGACCGCGACGCGCTCGTCGTCCAGCGCAAGCTCCAGCGCCACCCCTCGAGACCAGCTTAGCAAACCGGGGGCGCCACCGCGTGCCCCTCTCGGCGGGCACGTTGGCCGCGCGACCAACTCGCCGCTGGCGGCGAACCGTTGGATTGCCGAGCGGCGCCCGCCCGCGTGGTCGGGACGTCCTTACGAGCCGTCCCACCCGTACCAGCGGAGCACGCGCACGGCGCGGAGGGTGATCCACCGGCTCGGCCGGCCCTCGCCCTCGTCGATCTCGACCGGCATCACGCCAGGGTACCGCGCTTCGAGTGGCCACCGGCCGTCGGCGTCGCGCTTCGATGCGACCAGCTCGACCGCCTCGGCCGCGCGCTCGTCCGGCGCGGCGCCGGCGCGGCGCAGGTGCTCGAGCCCCCGCAGCACGTCGTAGTGCCACCAGGTCGGGAACGCGAAGCGCGTCCAGACGGCGCCGCCCTTCCGGTCCCGCTCGATCGCCTCGCCGGTCGACCGCCGCCGGAAGAGCCGGCGCTCGAGCAGGTACTCCTGCCCGCGGCGGCGGGCCTCGGCCACCTCCGGGCTGCCCCCGCCGGCCAGCTCGTGCTCGAGCAGGGCCTCGAGCACGCAGATCGTGGTGTTGAACGACGACCGCGTCGAGCCGTTGGCCGCCTCGCAGTTCCAGCCGCCGTCCGCGAGCTGCTCGCCGAGCAGCCGGTCGACGATCCCCTTGACGTCCTGGCCGAAGTAGGCTCCGCTCGCCGCCACCTGGCCGTTGATGCACGACTCGGCCTCGCCCACGAAGAAGGGGTTGCCGGGCCACGCCTCGCCGCGCCAGGCCACGCCGTCCCACCCGCGCCACCTCACGCGGTCGCGGACCAGGCCCAGGGCGCGGCGCGCCGCATCGCCCGCCGGGTCGAGGCCCATCTCACGCAGCAGCGTGAGGACGTGCATCGTCGAGTCCCACCCGCGGTTCCACGCCGCGCCACCCCACGATCCGTCGGACCGCTGGAGGGCCAGCAGCCGCGCGCCCCACCCCTCGGCGGCGACGCGCGCCCGCTCGGCCGCGACCTCCGCTGCCGGCGCGTCGGTCAGGTCGCGCATCACTTGCCAGCGGATCGACGGGTCCGAGTCGAGCAGCCAGTCGACGACGGCCATGGTCTCTCCTCGAGCGGTGGGTTGCGCAGGCCCGCGGATTATGCGACCCGCTTGCCCGTCCGAGCGGCCAGCGCGCGGGGCTGCTCGCGGACGAGGTGGTCTGGTCCGATCCTCGGCGGCTGGGTCGGGCGCCGCGACCGCGCGGCCGGGCGCCGGAGGGGGGGCGGCGCTTCGCCTCGACGTGTGCCCGGCTGCGCGCGTCGGGGCCGACGGGGTGGATCGCCGTGCCGTCCTCCCTCAGAGCGCGGTGATCCGCGGGATCACCCGCTCGGCCAGCAGCTCGATCGCGCGGCGGGCGTAGCTGCCCGGCATCCCCGGCCACTGGAGGCGCACGATCACCGTCGTGGCGCCGAGCTCGGCACAGCGGCGGAGCCCCTCGACGCAGTCGTCCGGGTCGCCGACGACGAAGCGCCCCTCGGCCAGCTCCGCCAGCTCGAGCCGGAAGCCAGCCGCTTCGGGCACGACCTTGTCCTGTCCCCAGCTCGTGTACGAGCGGTACTTGCCGGCCAGGTACGGGCCGCACTCGCGCCAGGCGGCGTCGCGGCTCGCGGCGACGTACAGCTCGCGGCCCATCGGCAGCTCGGCCGGGAACGGCTTGCCGGCCTCGGCGAGCGCCTGGCGGTAGAGCTCGAGCTGGGCGCGCAGCGTGTCGAGCCGGGCGTGCGGGTTGACGTACCAGGCGTCGGCGATCCGCGCGGCGCGGCGCACGGCCGCGTCGGCGTTCGCGGCGACCCAGATCGGCGGGTGCGGCCGCTGGACCGGCCGCAGGTGGACCGGCACGTCGTCCAGCCGCCAGAACGGCCCGTCGTAGGTGACGCGCTCCTCGGTCCAGAGCCGCCGGATCAGACGCACGCCGTGGCTGAAGCGCGCCAGCGCCTCGCCGCGCGCCACGCCGAACGCGTCGAACTCGACGTCGCGGTAGCCGATACCCACGCCCAGCACGAACCGCCCGCCGCTGAGCACGTCGAGCGTCGCGCCCTGCTCGGCGATCTCGACCGGATTGTGGAGCGGCAGCAACACGACGCCGGTCAGGAGGCGCATCGTGCCACTGTGCGCGCTGAGCCGCCCCAACACCGGCACCGCCTGCAGCTCGGCGTACGGGTCCGAGAGGTAGTGCTGCGAGCAGGCGACCAGGTCGAACCCGCCATCGCGCGCCAGCTCGACCTGCTCGATCCGCTCGCGCACCTGCTGCTCGAGCGACTGGCCCCGCTCGAACTGCATGGTGAGGCCGATTCCGAGCTTCACGGGCGGCAGTCTACCAGCGCGGCGCGCCGGCCGTGCCCTCGCCTGCCCGTGGTCGTCCTCCCCACGAGAGGAAGCGCTTCGGGAGGCGCTACGCCGGCTCGGCGCGCATAAGGCGGTGGGTCTCAGTGCGGCTGGCCTCGCGGAAGCCGAGCCGCTCGTAGAGCCGGACGGCGCGGTTGGTGTGCAGCCGCGTACCTGCGCGGCGATCCCCCCAATCGCCGCGGCGCGCAGACGGTAGAGGAAGTCGTGGTCGTTCGCCGTCGCCGCGCGGAGGCGGTGCGCGGGCGCCGGCACGCCGGGGATGCTGGGCGATCTAGCGGCCGCGGTCGAAGCGCCGACGCCGCACGGGCACCGGGCGCGGCGCGACCCGCCCGGCCAGCCGCTCGATCACGGCTGTCAACCCGAACGAGCCAGCCACCGCGGCGACGAGGAGCAGGATGAATCCTTCCATGGGCCGGACAAACGCATCGGCCGTGCCAGGCATCAGTCGAAGGTGAAGGCGACCTTGCCGGCCGTCGCGCTTTCGGCGACGCGGAACGCCTCGGGCGCCCGCTCGAGCGGGAAGCGGTGGCTGACGACCAGCTCCAGGTCCAGGTCGTGCGCCCGGATGAAGCCGCAGATCTCGTCGAACAGCGTGTCCGGGTAGATGCTCGTGCCGAACACCGTCAGCTCGCGGTGGACGAGCCGCATCAGCGGCATCCTGAACTCCGTCGACCCGAGGCCGACGATCGCGGCGCGGCCGAGCGGGCGCAGCAGCTCGCCGACCGCGGCGTGCGCGGCGTTGGCGCCGGAGGTCTCGATCAGCTTGTCGGCGCCGCCCTTGTGGAGCTCGCGGAGCTGGTCGCCGGGCGGCCCGGCCGACGGGTCGAGGGTCCACCGCGCGCCGAGCCGCTCGGCCAGCGCCCGCCGCTCGGCCGAGGGGTCGATCCCGACGATCCGCGCGCCCATCGCCCTGGCGAAGATGGTCGCGAGCAGCCCGACCGGCCCGAGCCCGGAGACGACCAGCAGGTCGCGCCCGCTCGTCTCCAGCCGTTTGAGCGGCCAGTAGGCCGTGCCGGCCTGGCAGGCGAGGATGGCGCCCGTCTCGAACGACAGGTCGTCGGGCAGCCGCATCAGCGAAGCCGCCTCGACCGCCATCAGCTCGGCGTGCGAGCCATCCGCGCCGGGGGCGTGCCCGTACGAGCTGCGGCGGTTCACGCACACGTTGCGGTGGCCGGTGCGGCAGTAGAGGCACTCGCCGCAAGTGCGCCGGAAGTAGACGACGACGCGGTCGCCGACCCGCCAGCCGTCGACGTCCGGCCCAACCTCTTCGATGACGCCGGCCGGCTCGTGGCCGGGCACGTAGTCGCTCTCGAGCTGCGCCGCGCCGGGGTGGCGGTACGGGTGCAGGTCGCTACCGCAGATCGCGGTCGAGCGCATCGCGACGACCACCTCGCCCGGGCCCGGCCGCGGGTCGGGCCGGTCCCGCACCACCACCTCGCGCTCGCCGGCGATCCTCAGTGCCCGCATCCGCCCTCTCTCCTGTTCGTGAGTGCCGGGCGGTAGTATCGCGAACCCGCCGCGCCGCCGGGCGTGTCACGGTCGGGGCGCCTTGCGCGCCGTCACTAGCCTGGTCGCGACCCACGGGCCGCCGTACCAGAGGCGCCAGCCTAGCCCCCGCTGGCTCACGTCGATCATCCCGACCGCGGCGAGCCGCGCGGCGTAGGCGTCGGTCGGCCGGACCGGCCGGCCGCGCTCGCCCCGCCGGCGCTCGGCCGCGGTCAGGTCGGCGATCAGCAGTCGGCCGCCCGGGCGCAGCACCCGGACCATCTCGTCGATCGCCCGCGCCCGGTCGGCCGGGTCGGGCAGGTTGTGGACCGCCAGGCTGCTGAGCACGACGTCGAACGCGCCGTCCGCGAAGGGTACGGCGCGCATGTCGCCGGTGACGAGCGCGGCGCGGTCGGCCACGCCCTCCCGCGCGGCGTTGCGGCGGGTGGCCACCGGGTCGTTGCCCGACTGGTCGCGGGCGCGCCACAGGTCGAGCCCGACCGCCCGCCCGCGCGGCAGCAGCTCCGCGGCCATCAGCAGCACCGCGCCCCGCCCGCAGCCGACGTCGAGCACCCGCTCGTCGCCGCGCAGCCCCAGCCCGGCCAGCAGCTCGGCCCAGACGGCGAGCTTGCCGCGCCGGCTCGTGTGCAGGTAGATCGCCGCACTCCCGAGCATTGAGAGTCCGCCAGCCGCCAGGAAGGGGACCACGACGCGGGCTCTGGCGCGGGCCGCGCCCCACGCCGCGGCCGCCAGCGCCAGGCCGGCCGTCCCGAGCCCGAGCGGGACGGCCGGCGCGTCCACGCCGTAGTCGCCCCGCCGGGGCAGACGCGGCGCGCTCAGAGCCACGCCAGGAGCGCCGCGCGGAGGCCGGCGACGTCGCGCACTTCCGCGTCGGGCGGTTCGCCCCCGCTGCGCGGCTGCTGGGCGGCGTGGCGGCCGGCGCGGAGGAGGACGGCGCGCACCCCGAGCAGCCTGGCTGGGACGACGACGTCGGCGACGCGGTCGCCGACCATCACGCACTCCTCGGGCCGCACGCCCGGGTCGTCGCGGGCGCGCAGGAAGAGGCGGACGTCTGGCTCGAGGCCGTGCGTGCCGCTGACCTCGCGGCGGTCGACGTAGCGCACGACGCCGGCCGACCCGGGCCGCCCGAGCAGGGAGGAGCCCTGGTTGGCGGCCAGGCCGACCTTCAGCCCGCGTTCCTGTAGCTCGGCGATACCGGCGCGACGCTTGAACGCACGGCGCTCGGGCGTCCGGGCGCGCACCGCCGCGCCGATCGGTCGGTAGGCGGCGGGGTCGGGGGCGACCAGCCGCCGAACGATCGGCGCGCAGGTGTTCGGCGCGGACACCTCGACCGCCCAGTGCGCCGCCTCGGCACAGCATGCGGCGTCGACGCCGCACCCATCGGCCGGGACCGCCTCGCGGACGCGAGGGTCGGTCAGTCGCTCGTGCCCAACCTCCCCGGCGATCGGTCCACCGGTGCCTAACCGCACCGCGCGCACGGTTGATTCTACGTCCCCCGCTGGTAGGGGGCGAGAGGATGCGCGTCGCCCGGGGGCGGCCATGTCCCGGCCAACGCCCGGCCGTGACGCACCGCCTGCGCGTCGCCGATCCCTCCCAGGAGGAGGAAGCGCTGCACGGGCCTCAGCCCCGCGGAACGGCGGCCGAGGGGCGGAAGTGGGAGCGGACGCGGAGCGAGCGGTCCGACGACCACGGGGCGAGCGGCGCCATCGTCAGCGCGGCGAGCGAGAGCAGCGGCCGGTCGTAGTTCACGCGCCAGCCGTTGAACGCGCGCCAGGCCGCGTCGCGGTCCGGCTTCAGCACGACGCCCGCCGCCGCCATCTCGTCGCAGGCCGCCTCGAACTCGAAGCGCGCCACCGAGATCGGGTCGTCTGGCTTCGGGTCCGGCTCGTACGGGATGTAGAAGAAGTCGCAGATGTGCCGGAAGCACAGGTAGCCCGCCCGGATGCACAGGTCGGCCTGCGGGTCGTGCGGCGTGTCGACGGCCGCGTTGACCAGCGCCGCCGCGTCGAGCACCGCGCCCGCCGCGGTCACCCAGGAGTGCTCCGGCTGCGGCGAGCGGAAGAACGACAGCGCGCCGAACGACGTGTGCGTCTCCTCCACGTCGGCGAACCATACCTCCCACTGCGCCCAGAGCTCGTTCAGTCGGCCGAAGCCGTGGATCCGGTGGTACCGCTTGATCAGCTCGACCGCCGACGGCGGCGACCCGGCCCGCACCTCGAGCGTCGTGACCGCGTTCTCGCGGCGTGAGAAGGCGCTGTACATCGTCGGCAGGTACGAGATGACCAGCGCGATCAGCGTCAGGCCGATCGTCGCCTCGGTGAACACCACCACCGTCTTGCCGAGGTCCTCGACCGTCGCGAACCCGAGCGTCAGCATCGACGAGCCGCTGATGGCGAACGCCGTGCGCCAGGAGTCCACCCCAAGCGCCCAGAAGAGCGCCGTGTAGCCGAGGATGGCGAGGAAGATGTAGACGGCGACCAGCAGCAGGAGCGAGACCGGCGCGAACATCGCCATCAGCCGGTCGCGCTCCGCGTAGTCGCGCGCCCGCCGGGTGCGCAGATCGAACAGCGCCCGGACGGCCAGGAACACGGCGCGCGGCAAGGGGTCCGGCACCCCGCGCGGGAGCACGAACGTCCGGATCGCCGACCTGAGCGCGGTGGCGACGAGCGCCAGGCCGACCGCGAGTGCGAGCGCGCGCGTCAGCAGATCGAGCACCGTGAGCCGTAGATAGCAGGCGGTCGGGCGCACCGCAACCGACGTCGGGCCGGCGGCCGGCACGCGGGTGGCTGGTACGATGCCCCCCCGTGGGAGGTGCCTGACGATGAGCGAGCCGACGTTCCGGAACCCCTTGAAGCAGCGGCTGGAGGCGGGCCGCGCGATCACGATGGCGATCGTGACGATGCCGAGCGTCGCGGCGATGCAGGTGTGGGCACGCTCCGGGATCGACGCGCTCTGCATCGACATGGAGCACGGCCCGATCGGCATCGAGAGCGTCCACGCGATGGTCGCGGCCTGCGGCGGGGCCCACGGCGTGCCGATCGTGCGGGTGCCGTGGAACGTGCCGTGGCTGGTCAAGCCGGTGCTCGACACCGGCGCCCAGGGTGTGATCGTGCCGATGATCGACTCGGCCGAGGATGCCGCCGCAGCGGTGCGGGCGGTCCGCTACCCGCCGCGGGGCGAGCGCGGCTGGGGGCCGTTCTACGCGCACATGGCCTGGAACCTGCCGCTCCCGCGCTACGTCGCGACCGCCGACGACGAGATCTTCACGATCCTGCTGATCGAGCGGCCCGAGGCGATCCGCGCGATCGACGAGATCGTCAAGACGCCGGGCGTCGACATGTACGTCATCGCGCCGTTCGACCTCTCGGTGATCATGGGCTACCCGGGCCAGGTCACCCACCCGGAGGTGCAGGCGGCGATTGGCCGCGCCGAGGCCGCCATCCTGGGGAGTGGCGTGCCCCTCTGCGGTGCCGCGTTCACGCCCGAGGCCGCCAACCGGCTGCTCGAAAAGGGCTACCGGGGCCTGTTCCTCGGCTTCGACTGGATGGTGCTCCAGAAGGCCGCCAGCGGGCTGCTCGACGGGATCGATTTGTGACGAATTGACGATGTGGCGATCCGCACCTAGCATGCGGCTATGAGCACGATCGTGAGCGTGAACGCGCAGGGCCGCATGACGATCCCGGCGAGCATCCGGCGCCAGCTCGGGATCGAAGGCGAGGGGACGCTGATCGTCGACGTGGACGACGGCAAGATGATCGCCCGGCCGGGCGTCGTGATCCCGGCGGAAGACGCGTGGTATTACACCCCCGAACACCAGGAACAACTCGCGCGGGCTGAGGCCGAGTACGCGGCTGGCAGGGTGCTGCACATAGGCCCAGACGAACTGCGGAGGCTCGCCGGCCTGCCGCCGCGGCGCCAGCCCAAGGCGAAGCAACGCCCGACCACCGGCTGATTTGGCCGACGGTTACCGTTCGCTCGACATCAGTCCCGAGTTCCTCCAAGGCCTCATCAGCCGTCGGTTCAGCGAGCGCGATCGGGCACGGTTGCTCCGGGCTCTCGACCTGCTGGACGAGAACGAAAGGCATCGCTCGCTCCGGGTGCACCAGGTAGGGGACCCAAGTGCAGGGCACTGGTCGGCGTCGGCCTCCGACGAGCTCCGCATCACGTTCCGGCGGCTGCCGGGCGGCCGAAAGCTTATTCTCACTTGCAGCCACCACTACGCCGGCGAGCGCTTCTAGCCAGGTCGCCGGGTACGCCCGCAGAGCGACTCTCCGCTCGGCGGCGCCTCGGGGCGGCCTTCAGAGAGCCCCAACCTGCAGCGTCTCCCTCAGGTACCGCAGGTTGACGTCGATCTTCTGCTCGACGGTGCCTTCGCCCTCGTTGGGGCGAGGGGGGTCGAGGTCGAGCGTGATCCAGCCCCGGTAGCCGCGGTCGACGAGCATCCGGTAGATGGCGGGGTGGTCGACGCCTCCGGCCCCGAGGTCCTTGTACAGGATCTCCTGGCGGTGCTGCTCCTGGGTCGGCGTTGGGCCGGTCCAGCCGCGGTAGCTCGCCTTCGAGTCCTTCCAGTGGACCGCCGCCAGCCGGTCGTAGTAGTCGGTCATCAGTTGGAGGGGATCGCCGCCGCCCAGGTTGAGCTGGGCGGTGTCGGGGATCCACCAGACGTAGGCCGGGTCGGTCTGGTCGAGCAGGCCGCGCACCTCCTCCGGCCGCTCGATCGGCCCCCAGATGTGCGGGTGCGGCGCGATCTTGATCCCGTGCTCGCCGAGCGTGCGGCGGCCGAGCTCGGTGACGGTGTCGGCGATCGCCTTGACCTGCTCGGGCGTCGTGCCGCCGGCCGGACGCCGGCCCATGTTGATCTTGAACCAGGTGCAGCCGAACACCGAGAGGAAGTCGCGGCAGAACGCCAGGTGGTCGGCGATCGTCTGCTGGCGCGCGGCCGGGTCGACGAACTCGGTCGACTGGCCGGGGCCCCCGTTCGAGGCGGTGATGAGCCGGACACCGTTGTCGTCGAGCAGCGCCTTCAGCTCGCGCGGCCTCGCCACCCACGCCATCGACATCGAGCGGTACGGCTCGATCCCGGGGAAGCCCTTGCCCTTCCGGCCGATCATCTCGACGTCCGAGGCCTTCAGCTCGCCGAAGATCGCGCCGCCGATCGCGAAGTGGATGTCCGCCGCCATCGTCATCACCCTCCTGACGGCCGGGAGGGTACCAGAGCTAGCCGACGGGACGCGCCGGGCGGGCTTCACCGGATCGCATCGCCGGCCCCACCGACCGCGCTCCTGCGCCGCAGCGCTTCGTCGAGCAGCGCCAGCAGGTCGACCGCGGCCAGCTCCCTCTTCCGCAGCACCGCCGCGACGCGCCCGTTCAGCGCGGCCTTGTCCGCCGGGGTCAGGTTCCGGGCGGTCAGGATCAGGATCGGGATGTCGCGGGTGTCGGCGTCGCCCTTCAGCGCCGCGATCACGTCGAGGCCGCTCATCCCGGGCATCGTCAGGTCGAGCAGCACCAGGTCCGGCCGTGCGCGCCGGGCGACCTCGATCCCCTCCGCGCCAGCGAGGGCGCGGAGGACCGTGAAGCCAGCCGGGTGGAGCATCCCCTCGACGAGGTCGAGCGCCGCCGGGTCGTCGTCGACCACGAGCACCCGCACGTCGCGCGCTTTCGCCCTGGTCGTGAGGCTCAGGCCCTCCAGCCGCGCCAGCAGCGCCCGGCGGTCCACCGGCTTGACGAAGTAGTCGACCGCCCCGAGCGCGCGCCCGAGCCGCTCGTCGTCGACCACCGAGGCGATGACCACCGGGACGTCGCGGGTCCGCCGATCGCGCTTGAGGGCGCGCAGCACCTCCCAGCCATCCAGCTCGGGGAGCAGCACGTCGAGCGTGATCGCGGCCGGCCGGAGGGCGCGCGCCTTCTCTAGCGCTTCCCTGCCGTCGACCGCGATCTCGGTCCGGTACCCGCCCTGGTTCAGGTGGATGGACAGCAGACTGGCCGCCCGCGGGTCGTCCTCCACGACCAGGACCAGCGGCAGTCGATCGTCGCCCGACGCCGCGGCGCCCAGCGCCGCCCCGGCCGACGCCCTGGCGACCGAAACGGCCGGCGGCGCCGGCCGGGAGGGCAGCGTGACGTGGAAGCGGCTCCCCTGCCCAAGCGCGCTCTCGACCCAGATGCGCCCGCCGTGCAGCTCGACCAGGCGCCGGGTCAGCGCGAGTCCGAGCCCCGTGCCCTCCTGCCGCCGGCTGGCCGAGCCGTCCACCTGCTGGAACTCGTCGAAGATGCGGTCGTGGTCCTCCGGCGCGATGCCGATGCCGGTGTCGGAGACGCTGACCTGGACGACGTCCGGCAGGCGGACCGCCTCGACCGTCACCCGTCCGCCCTCCGGCGTGAACTTGACCGCGTTCGAGAGGAGGTTGAGGAGGATCTGCGTCAGGCGACCCTCGTCGGCCACGATCTCGCCCGCTCCCTCCGCGGCGACGAACAAAGCGATACCCTTGCGCGCCGCCAGAGGCTGGACCGTCGCCAGCGCCTGGGCCACGACCTCGGCGACCGCGACCGGGGCCAGGCGCACCTCCATCTTGCCCGCCTCGATCTTCGACAGGTCCAGGATGTCGTTGACCAGCGCGAGCAGGTGCTGGCCGCTGGCGTGGATGGTCTGGAGGTAGGCGGTGCGGGCGGCCGCGTCCTCGTCGTCGCGCGCGTCGATCAGCAGCTCCGAGAAGCCGATGATCGCGTTCAGGGGCGTGCGCAGCTCGTGCGACATGTTCGCCAGGAACTCGCTCTTCGCGCGGCTGGCCGCCTCGAGCTCCCTGACCGCGGTCGCGAGCTGCGCGGTCCGATCCGCCACCCGCGCCTCGAGCTCGGCGTTGAGCGCGCGCAGCGCCGCCTCGGCCGCCCGGGCCTCGCCGTACAGCCGGGCGTTGTCGAGTGCGAGGGCCGCGCGGCCGGCCAGGTCCTGCACGAACGGCAGGTCGGCGGTCGTGTACCGCCGGCCCGACTCGCCGAACGTGAGCGCCAGCGCACCCAGCCGCCGCCCCCGCGCGACCAGCGGGACGGTCAGGGCGGAGCGCGGCCGGAGGCTGCGCAGGATGCGCAGGTGCCGCGCGTCGCGCGCGGCGGCGATCAGGCCCTCCTCCGACACGTCGGCCTCGACGTGCGGCTCGCCCGTCCGGAGCACGGTCGCCACGGCGCGGGGCTCGTCCAGCCTGATCGGGTAGCGCCGCAGCAGCCCGCGGACCTGGCGCTCCTTGGCCGGGTCGGTGTGCGCGGCGGCGACCCGTCGGATGCCGCCGTCGTCGTCGACCACGTCGACCGTGCACCAGTCGGCCAGCCGCGGGACGGGCAGCCGCGCGATCCGCCGCAGGATCGTCTTGTAGTCCAGCGACGCGCCCAGCAGCGCGCTCGCCTCGGCCAGCACCGCGAGGCGCTGCTGGGCCGCCTCCGCCTCCTCCCGCGCCGCCCGCTCGGCTTCGAGCAGGCGGGCGCGCTCCGCCTCGGCCTGCCGGCGCTCGGAGACGTCGCGGAGGAAGGCGCTGAACGCCGGCGCGCCCCCGACCCGGAGCGCCGTGATCGCGAGCTCGAGCGGGATCTCGCGCCCGTCGCGGTGAAGCCCCGTCACCTCGACGCGCCGGTTCAGGATCGACCTCTCGCCGGTGGTCAGGAAGCGGCGCACGCCGCTCTCGTGAGCCGCGCGGTCCCGCGGCGGGATGATCGTCTCGGAGACGCGGCGCCCGAGCGCCTCGCTGCGCGGCCAGCCGAAGATCGCCTCGGCCTGCCTGTTCCAGCCGATGATCCGACCGTCCGCGTCCATCGAGATGACCGCGTCGAGCGCGCCCTCGACGATCAGGCGGGCGCGCTCCTCGCTCTCCCGCAGGGAGTCCTCCGCCCAGCTCTGCTCCCGCCCGCCCGAGCCTCCCGCCGGCGGGTCGCGCCAGTCCACCATCGTCTACCGCTCCGAACGGTGGCGTGCGGAACCGCCCGCGGAGACAGCCTCGAAACCGGTCCGGGCGACGTGGCCGCCCAGGGGTCCTCCGCCCCCTGGCTCGTCGTCGACCACCAGCACCGCCGGCCGCGCCAGGGCAGGCACGAAGGTGCCCCCACCCACCTCCCTCGCAAGAAGCCCCTCGGCCTCGATGCGCCGCAGGGCGGACCGGGCCGTCACCGGCGCGACCTCGAAGTCGGCGGCGAGTCGCGCGGTCGCGGGCAGCTTGACGCCTGGTGCCAACCTGCTCGGCGCGATCGCGTCGCGCAGGGCCTCATAGACGCGGCTGGCGCGAGGGCCGAGGCTCGGCGGCACGAAATGATTCCCTCGGGGATACACCTAGCGTCCTAGTCCCGATCCCGGGTGTCGGTCAATCCGCCGTTCGGCGGCAAAATCGCCGCCGGTTGGGTACGGCGTCGCCCGCCGTTCGGACGGCACGCCCCGCCGGTTCGGCATCCGGGGCCTCCAAAAGGGGCTCCCCGCCGGAGTCGCTGCTCGTCCCGCGCCCAGTGGGACGCTGAGTCTGATCGGCGGTGAGCCTGATCCTGAGGCGCCGCCCGGATGACGCCCCCGCGACCGCGACCGTGCTGCGCTCGGCCCACAGCCGGGTGGGGTGCCGAGCGTGATGGTAGCGCGGCCGTCGCCGGGCAGCGTCCGGCGTCCTGGGGGCAACGCGGCGACGCCCATGGCGGGCGGCAGTGGGCTGCCGCCCTGTAGCGGGGTGCCGGACCCCACGCCTCAGTCCTTCCGCGGCCGCGCTCCATCCGGCCGACGTTCCGGCCCGCGGGCGAGACGCTGGCGGATGCGCCGCGCAACTCCGCGATGACCGCCACTGCCCAGAGCGGCCGGGGACGCCTGGTCTCGACGTGGTGGTCCCCGGGGTCCGGCGGCGTCCGAACGCCCAGCGCGCCGCGCCCGACGATCTCGTCCGGGACGAGGGCCGCCGCGCCATGGCTCGCGAGCGAGGGACCAGCGCTACCGGAGCGCCGCCTCCATCTGCGCCAGGTGCTCCGCCTCGTGCTCGACGATGCGCTCGACGATCCCCCGCACGCTGATCGCGCCCAGCTCCTCGTGCTGGCCGGTCGTCTCCCACTCCTCGGGCGCGAGCGCGCGGAGCACGGCGACTAGCTCGCGCCGGCGCGCTTCGAACGCCTCGACCTGCTCGGCGACCGACGGGCCGGTCCGCTCCAGCACCCGCCCGTAGGCGCGCTCGTCCACACCCGGCAGCGGGATGCCAGGACGGGCGAGGACCAGCGGGATGCGGGACGCGAGGATCGCGTCGGAGGCGCGCAGGTGGAGCAGGATCTCCGCCGCCGACCAGTCGTGCTCGCCGCGCCGCCGGCGCGTGCGCGCGTCGTCCCGCCCACCGAGCAACTCCCGCAGCCGCCTGGGCGCCGCCGCCAGCGCCTCGACTAGAGCCCGGTCGTCCATCGTCGTAACTCCTACCGCCGTGTCAGTCCCCGCGTGCCGTCACGTCACTCCGAGTACCACCTGTCACGCCGACGACCGGAGCGACGAGGATCCCGGCCGTCGCGTGCACCACCAGCGCCGGCGCCCACCCGGCACGGCCGAGGTTCCCCGCTCCGCTCGGAACGACGCCGATTGCCCGTATACCTATACGGTTGTCATAACACCTGCCGGCTGGCGGAGCAGCGCGTACTCCATCGAGTCGGCCAGGGCGAGCCAGCTCGCCTCGATGATGTTCGCCGACGCGCCGACGGTCGCCCAGCTCCTGCCCTGGCCGTCGCTCGACTCGATCGAGACGCGCACGATCGCGCCGGTGCCGGCGTCCTGGTCGAGGACGCGCACCTTGTAGTCCACGAGCTCGACGCACCCCAGCGACGGGTACACCTGGAGCAGCGCCTTGCGCAGGGCGCCGTCGAGCGCGTTGACCGGGCCGTTCCCCTCGGCGGCGGTGTGCATCTGCAACTCGCCGACACGCACCTTGATCGTCGCCTCGGCCAGCATCTCGATGCCCTTGCGCTTCTCGACCAGCACCAGCACGTCGAGCAGCTCGAACGGCGCGACGTAGCCGGGCAACGAGCGGCGCACCAGCAGCTCGAACGACGCCTCGGCCGCCTCGTACTGGAAGCCGCGCGCCTCCATCTCCTTGACTTGCGCCGAGACCCGCCGCAGCGCCACCTCGTCGTCGAGCTCGATGCCGAGCTGGCGCAGCTTCGACCGGACGTTGTCGCGCCCGCCCACCTCGGAGACGAGGATGCGCTGCCGGTTGCCGACGCGCGCCGGGTCCACGTGCTCGAACGAGCTCGCCGTCTTCAGCACCGCGTTGACGTGCAGGCCGGCCTTGTGGGCGAAGGCGGAGGCGCCCACGAACGGCTGGCGCGGGTTCGGCACCTGGTTGGCCACCTCGGCGACGTAGCGGCTGAGCTCCGCCAGCCCGCTGAGCTGCTCGTCGGAGACGCAGTCGACGCCCATCTTCAGCTTCAGGTTGCCGACGACCGAGATGAGGTTAGCGTTGCCGACCCGCTCGCCGTAGCCGTTGACCGTGCCCTGCACCTGGGTCGCGCCGGCCTCGACCGCGGCGAGCGCGTTGGCGACCGCCAGCTCGCAGTCGTTGTGGGTGTGGATGCCGACCCGCGCGCCGGGCACGCCTTCCACGACCGCCCGCACAACCGCCGCCACCTGGCCGGGCAGCGAGCCGCCGTTCGTATCGCAGAGCACGAGCCAGTCGGCGCCGCCGGCCCGGGCGGCGCGGAGCGTCGCGAGCGCGTAGGCGGGGTCGTCCTTGTAGCCGTCGAAGAAGTGTTCGGCGTCGTAGACGACCTCGCGGCCCTGGGCCTTCAAGTACCGGCAGGTCTCCTCGACCATCGCCAGGTTCTCGTCGAGCGTCGTCCGCAGCACGTCGGTCACGTGCAGCCGCCAGCTCTTGCCGACGACGGCGACGACCGGCGTGCCGGCATCGAGCAGCGCCGCGACGGTCGGGTCGCCCTCGACCGCCGCGCCCGGCCGGCGGGTCGACGCGAAGGCGGTCAGCTTCGCGTTCGCAAGTTGGACGTCGCGGGCGCGGGCGAAGAACTCCGAGTCCTTCGGGTTGGCGCCCGGCCAACCGCCCTCGACGTAGTGGACGCCGAACGCGTCGAGGCGGCGCAGGATCTTCAGCTTGTCGGAGAGCGAGAGCGAGATGCCCTCGCCCTGGGTGCCGTCGCGCAAGGTAGTGTCGTAGAGGTAAACGCCTGGTGCCACGTGAAACGCTCCTATCTTCGTCCCCTCTCCCTCTGGGAGAGGGATAGGGTGAAGGCGGACCCGGGAGGCAGGGCACGGCACCACCGCCACCCGCTCCGGGCCACGCCCTCACCTCGCTCCTCTCCCAGAGGGAGAGGAAGTCAGCGGCGGCCGCCCCTCGCTTTACCGGGGCCGCCCGCTGGCGCGGACGAGCGGCCCCTACGTAATGGCGATCCGGGCGGCGATCTCGCGGGCCATCTCCTGCGTGCCCACCTGGCGGCGCGACCCACCGGCCGGGCCGGCGTCCATGACGTCGTAGGTGCGCAGGCCCGCGTTCAGCGCGTCCTCCACCGCGCGCTCGACCGCGGCCGCCTCGCGCTCGAGGCCGAGCGAGTAGCGCAGCAGCATGGCCGCCGAGAGGATCGTCGCGATCGGGTTGACGTCGTCCTTGCCCTGGTGGCTCGGCGCCGAGCCGTGGATCGGCTCGTAGAGGCCGAGCGTCCCCTCGCCGAGGCTCGCCGAGGGCAGCATCCCCATCGACCCAGCCAGCATCGACGCCTCGTCGGTCAGGATGTCGCCGAAGGTGTTCTCGGTCACCACCACGTCGAACGACTTCGGCTGGCGCACGAGCCGCATCGCGGCGGTGTCCACCAGCATGTGCTCGACGGCGACGTCCGGGTACTCCCTGGCGACCTCGCTCGCGACCTCGCGCCACAGGCGCGACGAGGCGAGCACGTTCTGCTTGTCGACCGAGGTGACGTGCTTGCGCCGCTTGCGGGCCGCCTCGCAGGCGGTGCGCACGACGCGGCGCACCTCTTCCTCGGTGTAGAACATCGTGTCGACCGCCTCGCGGCCGCTCGGGCCGGTGCGCCGCTCGCTGGGGCGGCCGAAGTAGAGGCCGCCCGTCAATTCGCGCACGACCAGCAGGTCGGTGCCCTCGACGATCTCGCGCTTGAGCGGGGACGCGTCGACGAGCTGCGGGAACAGCTTGACCGGGCGCAGGTTGGCGTAGAGGCCCAGCTCCTTGCGCAGCCGCAGCAGACCCTGCTCGGGGCGCACCCGCGAGCTCGGGTCGTCCCACTTCGGCCCGCCGATCGCGCCGAGCAGCACGGCATCGGCCCGGCGGCACATCTCCAGCGTCTCGTCGGCGAGCGCCGTCGCGCCAGGCGCGTCCGGTCCGCCGGTGGCGTCGATGGCGGCGCCGCCGATGAGCCCTTCCCTGTAGGCGAAGGCGTGCCTACCTGCTTGCGCGACGGCGTCCAGCACCGCCAGCGCCGCGCGGGTGATCTCTTCGCCGACGCCGTCGCCGGGCAGGACCGCGATCGTCGCCTGAACCACAGTCGGGCTACCTCGTTCGTCGATAAAAGATAGGGGGAGCCCGATTATGGACGAATCACCGGATCACACGCCCCGCGTACGTGCGTGGTGGGCGGCCGCGGCGTCCCGCCGCGACGAAAGGCACCCCGCGTGGCCGTGTCACCGGCGCGGATCGCCGGCGTCTCGTATCGTGGACAACGGGATTCCATTGGTAGGAGGGGTCAATGGCGCCTCGGAGGCGCGGTGGCCAGGGGCCGAGGTCCGCGGCACCCAGGGGGCAGCCTGCTCCCCGTGCGCGCCCGCCGCGTGGCGGCGCCAGCGGCCGGACGACGATCGACGACCTAGCCGCGGCCGCTCGGCTGATGGACGAGATGCGGCCGCACCTACCGATTCCGGTTTCCGGTACCCCCGAATTGCTGCGGATGTTGCGCGATCGAGGGCTGAGCGCCGGCGGCGATCAGCCGCTGTTCGTCAAGGAGCTCTTCTACATGGGCGACGAGGGCGGGATTTGCTGCGACGTGACGTCGTCCGGCGAGACCAAGGCGGCTCTCGTCGTCTCGCTCACGCACCTGCGCATCGCGGCGGATCATCCGCTCTCCGGGCGCATCCTGACCTACCAGCGGCAGCGCGTAGCCCGCATCGCGGCCTCGCCGCCGTAGCGCGACGAGCCAGCTGGCAGCAAGTGCCCGTCGAGCGCCCACGACGTAGCCATAGCCGACGCCGCCCGAGCAACTCGCGTCCGAAGGCGTCGAGCCGATCTTGGGGTGGCCGACTCAGTCGTCCGTCTCGTCCTCCGCGCATCCGTACTGGGCCGGCGCCTTGCCGTGCGACTCGACGATCCTCGGCACGTCGCCGCTCGCCGGCCCCTCGACGACCTCCAGCACCTCGATCGAGTGCCGCAGGTCGTCGCCGAAGTCGAAGACGTAAAGGAAACGCTGCCCAGGGAGGAGCTCCAGCTCGTTCAGCCTGACCTCGTCGGCCGTCGGCGGCTCGGCGTCGGCGAACGGGCGCTGGACCGCGGTGAGGGCATCGTGGGGACGACCGCTCAAGTAGAAGGCGTACAGGTGGTCGTCGTCCCAGCCGAAGGCGTCCTGGATCGCGTAGTGCAGGTCTTCGAGCGTGTTGCCGCCGCCCAGCTCGACCACGCGCCATACCGACGGTTTCCACTGCAAGGCGACCTTGATGCGATACGCGCGCGGCGCCTCGCCCCCGCTCGTCGGGCGCCGACGCGGGACCTCGGGGTGGGCAGGCGGTTCTGGCTCCATCGGGGCCGGCCGGCCGATCACCTGCTCCACGACGAAGTCGTCGAGCTCCTGCTCACGCGTCAGCCGGTGCGCGAACAGCCGCCGCATGGCCGGCGTGAGCTCCGGCCGGTGCTCGATCAAGTCGTAGCTCATGGCGAATGCACCGGGCGGATCGAAGAGGACGACGCGGAGGGGATCGGGGGTTGGGTCGGCGTGGTAGACGCCACGCGCCAGCAGCCGCCAGGCCAGATCGTCGGCGCGGAGGCCCGCCCGACTCCGCCCGAGCAGCTCCACGGCAGCCGCCCGCACCTGCTCGTTCCGCGCCGCCACCGCCTCCGCGCCGAGGTCGGCCGTCCGGAGGGCAGCGCCGAGGTAGCGCCCGGCCTCGCCGTCCACACACCGCAGGCACACGGCGTCGGCACCCGCGCTCCGCCGCGCGGCCCACCAGGCCCAGAACGGCGCGGGCAGCTCGAGGACCACCCGCAGCCCACTCGTCCAGGCGCGGTGCTCCTGTTCGAGCGCGATCTCCGGTCCGCCTTCGAGCGCCACGCGCGGCGCCGGACCAGCCTCGCCCCACGCGGACGCGGTCGGCCACAGCAACGCGAAGGCTTCGACTGGCACGACGGCCAGGCCTTTGTCCGGCGCGGTCAGCTCGAGAGGGATGCGCACGCTCGCCCCACGGACGGCGGCGGGCAGGTAGACGTACCGGCCGTCGTCGGCGCGCTGGCACAGCCGGTCGTTCGCCACCACGTTGTAGACGGTCTGCCGCGGGTTCTTGCTGGCGGCGGCCGGCGCGCGCCTCGCCGAGGTGCGGGTGAGCCGGCTGGCCGACGAGGTCTTCTACGCCGTCGCCGTGGTCGAGGGGACGGCCGGGCGCGCCGGGGCGACGCGCGCCCGAGCGACGCGAATCAACCTGGCTGCGCGCCGGCGACGTCGGGGTCGTGGTCGGCGTCTACGGCGATGGCGAAGCCTACGAGATCGAGTTTTTGACGGCAGACGGCGCTACGGTCGCGGTCGAGACGCTGCCCGCCGCGCAGGTAACCCCTCTGGCCGGCCGCCGCATTCTGCACGCCCGGCCATTCGCGACGGCCTGAGCCGCCGGTCCTCGGCCCGGTGGCCGCCGATGGGGCCGTGCATGGTGGTCCAGGCCAGTAGCCGGTCGGGAGGCGACCTGGGGGAACCCGCCCCGCGCGCACGAAGGCGACGTCGGGCGCTCGAACGGTGTCGGGATTATCGAAGAGGCGGAAGCCGTCTCGGCGGCGAAGACGCGGACGAGCTTGCGCTCGCGCACGTGCGGCCGCAGGCGGGCGAGGAACTCGCCCGCGACGTCGCCGTGTTCCGCCCCTGCCGGTGACATCCTGACCAGTTGCCCTGCGCGGAGCTCGTAGCGCCATCCGTCGTCGGGCATCGCGAGCAACTCGTCGGCCGTGACGAGCGTTGTTACCTCCGCCACCGCCTCGTCTTCCTTCTGCGCGATCCTACCCTTCCCCGCTCGGAATCGAACGTCCTGGCTCGCCGCTAACCCACGGCCAGAGGCGGTCCGACCACCTCCATGCCGTGGGCACGCCACAACGCCGGATCCTGCGGTGGCATAGCGTTCGCCTTCGTCGCTTCGCGGAAGAACGCCTCCATCTTGCCGGCCGGCGTGAAGCCGACCAGGATGCGCCCGCGCCCGTCGCCGACGTGCGCCCACACGTGGGGCACCCCGCGCGGTGCGACCAGCGAGTCCCCCGGCCGCAGCGCGAACCTCTCCTGGCCGACCTCGGCGACGAACTCGCCCTCGACCGCGTAGAACCACTCGTCCTGGTCGTGGTGGAGGTGCCGCGGCGGGCCGCCCCTGGCGTGGAACGTGTTCTCGAGGATGAGGAGCCCGCCCGTATCCGACGGGCAGACTTTGAAGTCGATCCTGCTGATGCCGAGGCCGCGGCGCTCGCCGAACCGGTCCTCGCCGGCAGAGACATGGACCGCCACGCGCTACACCTGCGCCCGCGCGTACTCCGTCCCGAGGTCCTCCGAGTGCTCCTTCAGGCGGTTGAGGGCGTTGACGTAGGCGCGGGCCGAGGCGACGACCACGTCGGTGTTGGCGGCGTGGCCGCTGTAGACCCGGCCCTCGTGCTGGACGCGGACGGTCACCTCGCCGAGGGCGTCGATGCCGGCCGTGACGGCCTGGACGACGTACTCGTTGAGCTTGACCGAGACGCCGACGACCTTGTCGATCGCCTTGTAGCAGGCGTCGACCGGGCCGGTGCCGGTCGAAGCCTCGGTCACGACCGAGCCATCCGGCGTGATCACCTTGACCGTCGCGGTCGGCACGGTGTGGTCGCCGCAGACGACCTGGACGTGCTCGAGCCGGTAGGCGTCCTCGACGATGCGCATCTCGTGCGAGACGAGCGCCTCGAGGTCGCGGTCGGTGATGTCGCGCTTCTTGTCGGCCAGCTTCTTGAAGCTGAGGAACGCCCGGTTCAGGTCCTCGGGCGACAGGTGGTAGCCCAGCTCCTCGAGCCGCTGCTTGAAACCATGGCGGCCGGAGAGCTTGCCCAGCACGAGCTGCGACTCGCCGAGCCCGACGTCCTTCGGGTCGATGATCTCGAACGTGGTGCGCTCCTTCAGCACGCCGTCCTGATGGATGCCGGACATGTGCGCGAAGGCGTTGGCGCCGACGATCGCCTTGTTCGGCTGGACGACCATGCCGGTGCGGCTGGAGACGAGGCGGCTGGTCCGGTAGATCTGCGTCGTGTCGACGCGGGTGTCGACGCCGAAGACGTCCCGGCGCGTGCGCAGCGCCATCACCACCTCCTCGAGCGAGGTGTTGCCGGCGCGCTCGCCGATGCCGTTGATCGTGCACTCGATCTGCCGCGCGCCGGCCTTGACCGCCGCCAGCGAGTTGGCGACCGCCAGGCCAAGGTCGTCGTGGCAGTGCACCGAGATGATCGTCCTGTCGGCGCCCGGCACGTTCTCGAGGATGCCGCGGATGAGCGCGGCGTACTCCTCGGGGTAGGCGTAGCCGACGGTGTCGGGGATGTTCAGCGTCGTCGCGCCGGCCTCGATCGCGATCCGCAGCATCTCGTGGAGGTACTCCGGCTGCGTGCGGCTGGCGTCCATCGGCGAGAACTCGACGTCCGCGAGGTAGCGCTTGGCGCGCGAGACCATCGCCCGTGTCATCTCGAGCACCTCGTCGCGCGATTTGCGCATCTGGTGCATCAGGTGGATGTCGGACGAGGAGATGAAGACGTGGATGCGCGGGCTCTGGGCGTGGCGGACCGCCTCCCAGGCGCGGTCGATGTCGGCCTCGACCCCGCGGGCCAGGCCGCAGATCGTGCAGTTCTTGATCTGGCTGGCGATGAGGCTGACCGCCTCGAAGTCGCCTGGCGACGTGATCGGGAAGCCCGCCTCGATGACGTCCACGCCGAGCCGCTCGAGCTGGAAGGCGATCTCGAGCTTTTCGTCCACGTTGAGCGTGGCGCCGGGGGACTGCTCCCCGTCGCGCAGCGTCGTGTCGAAGATCCGTACTACATCTGACATGGTGCCCTCACCCCCTGGCCCCCTCTCCCGCTCCGGCGGGAGAGGGGGAAGTTGAAACTAGGGGCTGCGCCCCTAGGACCCTGCGCAGGCTCCGCCCTGCACCCGGCCGGGCTCGCCCGGCACCCGCCAGGGGCTTGCGCCCCTGGACCCTACACGGCGTGGCTCCGCCGTCGGGGAGCCGACCTTCGCCAGGAGGAAGTACCCGGGACGGGCGCGCAGCCCGGTCGCCGAGGCGGCGGCGGCGGAGCGCGTGCTGGTCGCCGAGGCGGCGGTGGCGGAGCGCGTGCTGGTCGCCGAGGCGGTGGAGCGCGTGCTGGTGCCCTGCATGGCGTGGCTCTGCTCCCACCCCATGGCGTGGCTCTGCCCCCGACAGCGCCGCCGGATGCGCGCCAGGCGTGCGCGGTAGCGGGCCACCCCAGGCGCGCGCCCTGGATCCAGCGCGGGCCGCGCTGCCGCGGGGACTCCGTTCCGGAACGTGTGCCGGGTTGCGCCGCCCGCGCACCTCGCTCAC
>DASRFH010000164.1:0-32329 GCA_035651675.1 Chloroflexota bacterium
TGCCGTGGCCGATTTTAGCAGCGGCCCAATCTGGCCGCCCACGTAGAATCGGCTGTGCGGCTGAGGACGGCGCTGGCCGCTTCGGTCGCCAGCCTGGCGCTCGCGGGGTGCGCGGTCCTCGCGCCGCCGACGCCGACCGCCGCGCCGGCTTCCCCTTCGGCCGCGGTACCGCGCACGGCCGCCGCGACCGCGGCCGGCCTCCCAGCGCCGGCGGCCACGCCGATCGTCGCTTCGACTCCCGCCGGCGTCGCTGCACCCGTGGCCGTCACCCCGGCGGCGCCGACGCCGACGATCGATTCACCCGAGGGCGAGCTTGCCAGAGTACTAGCGAACCCGCCGCCGAAACGCGACGTCGTCGACCTCGCGCGCCGCTTCCGCGTCAAGCCGGGCACGCCGACGCCGATGGCAACACCGGCCGCGCCGCCGCCCCCGATCGGCGACGTCCGCGAGTTCTGGGTCGCGGACTCGCTCCGCCACCGTTACTTCCGCGCCAGGGCGAGGCTCCTCGCACGAAGCGAGCACGCGGACTTCTACGTGCAGGAGGGCGAGAAGATCGACGAAACGGCGGTGCGGAAATCGCTCGACACGTTCGAGCAGAGGATCGTGCCGACCATCGTCCGCGACTTCGCCGCCGACAAGCTCTCGGTGGACGCCCTGAAGGTCGCGCTCCTCAACGTCCGGCTGGGCGGGCTGGTCGGCTACTACAGCTCGGCCGACGAGCACCCGAGCTGGGCGGTCCCCTACTCCAACGAGCGCCCGTTGATCGTGATGAGCCTCGCCTCGGTCCAGCCGGGCACCCGAGGCTACGACTCCGGTCTGGCGCACGAGTTCGAGCACTTCGTCCAGTGGCGGCTCGACCCGGGCGAGGACACGTGGGTCAACGAAGGGACCGCGGAGCTCGCGATCCGGGCGGTCGGGCTCGACCCGAGCGGCAACTTCAGCGGCTTCCTGTCCCAGCCGGACGTCCAGCTGAACGACTGGGCCGAACAGATCGGCGCGACCCCCTCACACTACGGCGCATCCGAGCTCTTCTTCCATTACCTGGCCGACCGCTTCGGCGGTTACCGCGTGGTCGGCAGCATCCTGGCGCGGCCGGAGCGCGGCGCGGCCGGGGTCGACGCGGCGCTGGGCGCGCTCGCGAAGACTGGTGAGCCGGCCTCTTTCGACGCGGCGTTCCTCGATTGGTCGATCGCCAACTGGGCGAATCAGGCCGACCCAGCCGACACGCGCTACCGGTATCCTGACCTACCGGGCGTCCACGTGAAGGACGAGACGATCTCGGCTGTGCCGACGCGCGTGGCCGAGAGCGTCCACCAGTACGCGGCGCGCTACTACGCGCTGCCGACGGCGGCGGCGGGCGCCGACCTCGCGGTCGCGTCGGCGCCGACGACTGTCCTGGTCCCGGCGCCCAGCCGACCTGGCTCGTTCTGGTGGTCGAACCGTTCCGACAGCGGCGACAGCCGGCTGACGAGGGAGCTGGACCTGACGCGCGTCAACTCGGCGACGCTGCGGTTCGCGACCTGGTACGACCTGGAGCGGGACTTCGATTACGCATACGTCGCTGCCTCCACCGACGGCGGCGCGACGTGGGTGACGCTGCCCGGGCGCTACAGCACGGCGGCCGACCCGAACGGCGCGAACCTCGGCGTCGGCTACACCGGCAAGAGCGGAGGCTCGGCCCCGGCCGAATGGGTCGACGAGAGCGTCGACTTGAGCGCCTACGCTGGGAGGCGCGTCCTCCTGCGCTTCGAGGTCGTCACCGACGACGCCTACAACGGAGCGGGCTTCTGCGTCGACGACATGCGCGTCGACGAGATCGGGTGGCGCGACGGTCCCGAGGCGGCAGGCTGGCAGGCCGAGGGGTTCCTACGGATCGCGAACAGGATCCCGGAGCGGCTCGACGTTCGGATCGTCGGCCTCTTCGGCCACGAGGTCCGACTCTACCCCGTACCGCTCGATCGCGACGGAGCTGGACGTGTGCGGCTGCCGGATGAGCTATCGCAGGCCGACCGCGCCGCCGTCGTCGTCACGTCACACACGCCCATCACGCCCGCGCCGGTCGACTTCGCGTTAACTTTCGAACGAGGGCCCTGATATACTCGGCCGAACTTGGACGAGGGCGCCATGCAGTTTCCGCAGTGCCGCAAGTGCCAGGCCGGCGACCTTGTCCCGCTATCGGACTTTGGCTCGCAGGGCGCGGCGATCCATTACAAGGCGTGGGTCTGTACGAACCCCACCTGCGGGTTCAACATCAAGATCCGCAACGGCGACGTCTACCTGAACGAGCCGATCAACTCCGGGGCGATGCACCCCGGTCGGATGCAGCGGGTCTAATCCGGCTCGCCGGGTAACAGCCCCGGCAAGAGGTGGACCAGCATCCGGCCGGTCCGCACGTCCACGCGCTTGACGACCTCCGCGATCGCCGGGATTAGCACTTCGCCGAGTGGCCCGTTCACGACGTACACGTCGTTGGCGCCGGTCCGCAGGACCTCTGAGACAGTGCCGAGCTCCCGGCCATCGTCCGTTTCGACGCGCAGGCCCTCGACCTCGTGCCAGTAGTGCTGGCCGCGCGCCCGAACCGCCTTGTCCGCCGGGATGTAGAGCAGCTCGCCGCGGAGCTTGGCGGCCTTGTCCGCGGAATCGACGCCGACGAGCTGCACGATCGCGTTCGGACCGGTGACCCGGAAGCTGGTGACCTCGACCGGTCGCAGCTCGTCGCCCAGCAGCAGCTCGCGCCGCTTGCGTAACGCGGTGGGGAAGTCCGACAGGACAACGGCTCGCACCGCGCCGCGCACGCCGTGCGTGCCGACGATCCGAGCCACCGCCAGGTGGGTCGGTCGGCGCGGCTCGTCGCTCAGATGATCTCGAGGACCGCCCGCTTGCCCTCGCGCGCCGCGGCGACCTTCAAAAGGGTGCGGATCGCGTTCGCGATGCGGCCTTCCTTGCCGATGATCTTGCCCATGTCCTCCTGCGCGACCTGGAGCTCGAAGATGACCGATTGCTCGCCTTCGACCTGGGTCACTTTCACCTGGTCGGGGTTGTCGACCAGGGACCGCGCGATGTACTCGATGAGCTCCTTCACTGTGCGGACTCCTTACGCGGCGCTCGTCGGGATGAGGGGGCTACTGGGTGCCGCTAAGACGCCCGGCTTACTCCTTCGCCGTTCCCGCGCCTTCCTTCCAGGGCTGCTCGATGAGGCCGACCTTGTGGAGCACCCGCGCGGCCGCGAGGGTGGGCTGGGCACCGCGGCCGAGCCAGAGCTTTGCGCGCTCCTCGTCCACGGCGTAGGCCGGCGGGTCGTCCTTCGGGTTGTAATGGCCGATCACGTCGATGAAGCGCCCATCGCGCGGGGCGCGGGCGTCGGCGACGACGAGGCGGTAGTAGGGCTTCTTCTTGGCGCCCAAGCGTGAGAGGCGGATCCTGACGGCCAATCGTTACTCCTGATTCAGGGCGGAGGGGGTGGGATTCGAACCCACGAAACCTTGCGGTTTACACGATTTCCAGTCGTGCCTGTTCGGCCACTCCAGCACCCCTCCCTGCGTGTGCTGTGTGTTGGTCTACCGGAAGGGGCAAGCGGCGGAGAGGGTGGGATTCGAACCCACGAGGACTCGCGCCCTACCGCTTTTCGAGAGCGGCACCATAAACCACTCGGACACCTCTCCAATCGGGCATTATAGCCCGCGGTCGGGTGCCGTGGGAGGGCGCGGTGTGTTTCCTTGGCGACACCGCGGGAGGAGCTAGGCGACCTTCGTTTCCTTTGGCCGGCGCGGACGGCGCTGGCGGAAGACGAAATCCGGGTAGATCCGCCGCTTCTCCGGGTTCTCGGCGAAGACGGGGCCGCGGCAGCGCGGGCAGCGCACCTCCCCGAGGCGGCGCACGACGCGCACCTCGCCGCCGCGCGGGTGGTACTCGATCGGCTCGCCAGGGTCGTTGATGGGCTTGCGCGAGCTCACAGTCCCGCAGTCGCAGCCGCACCAGTAACAGCGGATCTCCGCGTGGTAGACGATCTCGTAGTCGGCCATGGCGGGTGCGCCTCCGCTCGCGGTGCTTCTAGGCAGCAAGGTATGCGGCGGGGATGAATCGACGATTACCGCGCGGTTAAATCAACGTAAAATCGGCCGTGCCCCTGCTGGTCGGCTTGGCGGCGTTCGTGCTCGCCGGGCTGGCGTCCCGGATCTACCGTCTACGCACCGGCGCCTGGGTGCCTGGCTGGACAGGTGGCATCTCGCTGCTGGTCATCTTCGCCGTCTTCGCGGTGGTCGGGGTCGCGCTCGGCTCGCCGGCGTGGTTCGAGTCCGTTTTCGTGGGCGTGGTGGGTTTGCACGTGGGCACCTACTTACAGCTCGGCCGAACCAAGGTGGAAGGACGCTGGTGGCAGCTGTGGCGCTAGCGCCTATACTTCGGTAGCAGCGTCCACCTTTAAGCCGGTCCCGTGAGGCCGGGAAGGAGGCGGCGAGCAAGTGTCCGTGCGCGCGAGCCACTCCATCATGAGTGGCGGCGACATCCGGCGGTCCCTGGCCCGCATCGCGCACGAGATCCTCGAGCGCAACCACGGCCCGCAGGGCCTTCTGCTCCTCGGTATCCACACCCGGGGCGTGCCGATCGCACGCCGGCTCGCCGCCACGATCGGCGAGCTCGAGGGCACGACGATCCCTTGCGGGGAGATCGACGTCTCGCTCAGCCGCGACGACGTCCGCCAGCGGCCGACGCGGACGGTCCGTCCGACGCGCATCCCGACGGACGTGACCGGCGCGAACGTCGTGCTCGTCGACGACGTGCTGTACACGGGGCGCACCATCCGGGCGGCTATGGACGTCGTCTTCGGCTACGGACGGCCACGTACGATCCAGCTCGCCGTGCTGGTCGACCGCGGCCACCGCGAGCTACCGATCCGCGCCGATTACGTGGGCAAGAACGTGCCCACGGCCCGCAGCGAGGAGGTGCGCGTGCGATTGACCGAGGTGGACGCGGCCGACGACGTCACGATCCGTCAGGTGGGCGACGATGGCCGGGCTTAAGCGCCGCCACGTCCTCGACCTCGACGACTTCTCGCCCGCGGAGATCACCCAGGTGCTCGACGCGGCGCGGGAGATGAAGGAGGTTCTCGCGCGGCCCATCAAACGGGTGCCGGCGCTGCGCGGCAAGACGGTCGTGAACATGTTCTACGAGGCGAGCACACGCACCCGCGTCTCGTTCGAGTTGGCGGCCAAGAACCTCTCGGCCGACGTCGTCAACGTGACCGCCTCGGGCTCCTCGGTCGAAAAGGGCGAATCGATCGTCGACACGATGAAGACGTTCGAGGCGCTGGGGGCTGACACGGTCGTCATCCGGCACGCGCAGTCGGGCGTGCCCTACCTCGCCGCGGCGCATACGTCGAGCTCCGTGATCAACGCCGGCGACGGCTGGCACGCCCACCCAACACAGGCGCTGCTCGACCTGTTTACGATCCGCGAGCACATCGGCCACCTCGACGGGCTCTCCGTCGTGATCGTCGGCGACGTGCTCCACAGCCGGGTCGCGCGGTCGGACATCTGGGGTCTCGTGAAAATGGGCGCGCGAGTGACGCTCTGCGCGCCCCACAGCCTGCTGCCGGACGTCGGCGACGGCTGCGGCGATGGGCCGATCTGCACCTGCGGGACGCACCTGCCGCGCGTGCGTGTCGAGCCGGACGCCGACCGCGCGGTCGAGGGCGCCGACGTCGTGATGGCGCTGCGGATGCAGAAGGAGCGGCAGTCGGGCGGCCTGCTGCCGAGCCTGCGCGAGTACGTTCGGCGGTACCAGATCACGCAGGCGCGGGTGGCGCGGGCCAAGCCAGGCGCCCTCGTGATGCACCCGGGCCCGATGAACGAAGGGATCGAGATCGCACCCGACGTCGCGCACGGCGCGCAGTCCGTGATCGAGCAGCAGGTCACCAACGGCGTCGCGGTGCGAATGGCGCTGCTCTACCTGCTGCATGGCGAGGGTGACGGTGCCCTCTAGCTCGTGGCTGATCGTCAACGGGCGCATCGTCGACCCTGGCCGCCGTGTCGACCTCGTCGGCGATCTGCTCCTTTGCGACGGACGCGTGACGGGGATCGTGGGCCGCGACTGTCCGCCGCCGGAGGGGGACGTCGAGCGGCTCGAGGCCACCGGACTCGTCGTCGCGCCCGGCTTCGTCGACCTGCACTGCCACCTGCGAGAGCCTGGCGCGGAGCACAAGGAGACCATCCGCACCGGGACGCTGGCGGCCGCGCGGGGTGGGTTCACGACTGTGTGCGCCATGGCAAACACCGACCCACCGATCGACAGCCGCGGTCAGGTCGAGTACGTCCAGGCGATCGCGGCGTCCGAGGGCGTTGTGCGGGTGCTCCCGGTCGGGGCGGTCAGCAAAGGGTTGGAGGGACAGGAACTCGCCGAGATGGGCGAGCTCGCCGACGCTGGCGTCGTGGCGTTCTCGGACGACGGCGTGCCGATCAGGAGCAGCCGCGTGATGCGCCACGCGCTGGAGTACAGCCGCGCGTTCGGCCTCCCGATCATGCCGCACTGCGACGACCCCGAGCTGATGGCCGGCGGTGCGATGAACGAGGGGCCGGTCGCGGCGGTGCTCGGACTACGAGGGATTCCGGCCGCCGGCGAGGAGGCGATCGTCGCGCGCGACGTGGCGCTCGCCGAGCTAACTGGTGGCCGGCTCCACGTTTGTCATGTGAGCACGAGTGGGGCGATCGACGTGATCCGACGGGCGAAGCAGCGCGGCGTGGCGGTCACCGCCGAGGCGACCCCCCACCACCTGACACTTACAGACGGCTGGGTGGCTGGCGTGCGTTGGGAGGGCCGCGGCTACCCGTACGACACGAACACGAAGGTGAATCCGCCGCTCCGCTCCGAGCGCGACCGGGAATCCTTGGTCGCCGCTCTGCTCGACGGTACAATCGACGCAATCGCGACGGACCACGCGCCGCACGCGTCGGTGGATAAGCTGTGCGCGTTCGACGAGGCGGCGTTCGGGATCAGCGGACTCGAGACGGCGCTCGGCGCCGTGGTGCGTCTCGTCGACGCGGGTGAGATCGACCTGACGCTGGCTATCGAAAAGCTCACGGCCGGCCCCTGCCGCGCCTTCGGTCTGCCGTACGGCACACTGGCGCCGGGCGCCCCGGCCGACGTCGTGGTCTTCGATCCAACACACCGGTGGCGGGTCGAGCCAGCGACCTTCGCCTCGCTGGGCAAGAACACGCCGTACGCGGGGCAAGAGCTGGTTGGGCGCGTGGTGGCGACGTTCTACGGGGGCGTGCCGGTCTACCGCGACGCAGCCGTGGCCAGGGCGACGCCGCGATGAGGGCGATCCTGGTGCTCGAGGACGGCTCCCACTTCCGTGGTGACTCGATCGGCGCGCCGATCGACGCCGAGGCCGAGATCGTCTTCAACACGTGCATGACCGGCTACCAGGAGATTGCGACCGATCCCTCGTACCGCGGCCAGATGGTCTGCATGACCTACCCGCTGATCGGCAACTACGGCGTGAGCGACCACTACGCGGAGTCGCGGCGGCCCTGGATCTCGGCGTTCGTCGTCCGCGAGTCGATCGACGACTACTCGAACTGGCGTGCCGAGGGTGGGCTCAGCGCATGGCTGAAACACTGGGGCGTGCCCGGCCTCGGCGGGGTCGACACACGCGCGCTGACTCGCCGACTGCGCGCGCGGGGGACGATGCGCGCGGTGCTCGCGCATTACGAGGGCACACCGGACGTCGTGGCGTTGGTCGACCGCGCGCGGAACATCACGCCGCTCAGCGAGAAGGACTTGATCTCCGAGGCGTCGATCGCCGAGCGGTACCGGATCCCGGCCGGCGGGCCGGCCCGCCGGATCGTCGTCGTCGACTGCGGCATCAAGCAGAACATCCTCCGCTCGCTCGGTCGTCGAGGGGCCGACCTGATCGTGGTCCCTCACCTCGCGACGGCCGGCGATGTGCTGGCGCTGAACCCGGACGGCATCGTCCTCTCGAACGGCCCCGGCGACCCGGCCGCGCTGCCGGGCGTCGCGCGCACGGTCGGCGAGCTGATCGAGTCGGGCGCACCGATCCTCGGCATCTGCCTGGGGCACCAGCTCATCGGCATAGCGGCGAGGGCGACGACGAGCCGGCTCCGGTTCGGACACCACGGCGGCAACCATCCGGTCAAGGATCTGGCCGACGGGCACGTCCACATAACGTCGCAGAACCACGAATTCCAGGTGGATGGCGACTCGCTGCCGCGCGACTCGGGCTTCGTCGTCTCGCAGATCAACCTGAACGACGGGTCGGTCGAGGGGCTACGGCATTTGACCAGGCCGGTGTTTTCCGTGCAGTACCACCCCGAGGGGGCGCCGGGACCGCAGGATAACCAGTACGTGTTCGACCAATTCCTCGAGCTGGTGGGCCGCGAGTGACACTCCGGAAGGTGCTCGTGATCGGCTCTGGACCTATCGTGATCGGCCAGGCGGCCGAGTTCGACTACGCCGGCACCCAGGCGTGCAAGGCGCTCCGCGAGGAGGGAGTGACCTCCATCCTCGTCAACTCGAACCCAGCCACGATCATGACCGACGAAGGTATCGCGGACGTCGTCTACGTCGAGCCGCTGACCGTTCCGGTCGTCGAGCGGGTCATCGCGCGCGAGCGGCCGGACGGCCTGCTGCCGACGCTCGGCGGCCAGACTGGCCTCAACCTCGCCGTGGCGCTCGCCGACGCCGGCGTGCTCGAGAAGTACGGCGTCCGCCTGCTCGGGACGCCGCTCGAGACGATCAAGAAGGCCGAGGACCGCGAGCTCTTCAAGCAGCTCCTCATCCAGCTTGGCGAGCCAGTCCCGGCGAGCCGCACGTGCTACTCGGTCGAGGAGGCCCGCGCTTTCCGGGCCGAGCATGACCTGCCGCTGGTGATCCGGCCGGGGTACACGCTCGGCGGCACCGGCGGCGGCATCGCGACGACCGACGAGGAGTTCGAGCAGATCGTTCGCCGCGGCCTCGAGTTCAGCCCGATCCACCAGGTTCTCGTCGAGCAGAGCGTGGCCGGGTGGAAGGAGCTCGAGTACGAGGTGATGCGGGACGCGGCCGACACCTGCATCACGATCTGCAACATGGAGAACATCGACCCGATGGGTGTCCATACGGGCGACTCCATCGTGGTGGCGCCGAGCCAGACGCTCTCCGACCGCGAGCACCAGATGCTCCGGTCGGCCGCGATCAGGATCATCCGCGCGCTCGGCATCGAGGGCGGATGCAACATCCAGTTCGCGCTCGACCCGGCCTCGATGCAGTACTTCGTGATCGAGGTCAACCCGCGGGTCTCGCGCTCGTCGGCGCTCGCTTCCAAGGCGACCGGCTACCCGATCGCGCGGGTCGCAGCGAAGATCGCCGTGGGGCGGCGGCTGGACGAGATCACCAACGCGGTGACAGGCAAGACGACCGCGGCGTTCGAGCCGACGCTCGACTACTGCGTCGTCAAGATCCCCCGCTTCCCGTTCGACAAATTCCCCTCCGGCGACCGCACGCTCGGCACGCAGATGAAGGCGACCGGCGAGGTCATGGCGATCGAGCGGTCGTTCCCAGCAGCCCTGCAGAAGGCCGTGCGGTCGCTCGAGATCGGCGGGCGGTCGCTCCTCTGGGAGGACAAGCTCTGGGGCGAGGACGAGCACGCGCTCGCCGACGCGGTCCGCAAACCCAGCGATCGGCGGTTATGGGCCCTTATGGCCGCGTTACGGCATGACTGGTCGGTCGATCGGGTCCATGAGCTAAGCAAGGTCGACCGCTGGTTCCTCAACCAGATGGCGGCGATCATTCGGATGGAACGCCGGCTGCTGAACGAGCCGCTCACGCCGCAGCTCATGTGGCGGGCGAAACGGCTCGGCTTCTCCGACGCGCAGATCGCGACGTTGACCGACCTCGCGCTGCCCGACCGGGTCCGGCGCCAACGGCAGGAGTGGGGCATCCGCCCGGTTTACAAGGTCGTTGACACCTGCGCGGCCGAGTTCGAGGCCCAGACCCCGTATTTCTACAGCACGTACGAGGAGGAGAACGAAGCGCCGCCGCTGCCGGGGCCGAAGGCGGCGGTGATTGGCTCGGGGCCGATCCGTATCGGCCAGGGCATCGAGTTCGATTACTGCTCCGTTCACTCGGCGTGGGCGCTCCAACGGGCCGGGTGGCGGGCGATCATGGTCAACTCGAACCCTGAGACCGTCTCGACCGACTTCGATACGTCGAGCCGTCTCTACTTCGAGCCGCTCGACGACGAAGGCGTCCGGGACGTCCTCGAGAACGAAGGCGTCGACGAGACGCCGGCGGTGTGCCAGTTCGGCGGCCAAACGGCGATCAACCTCGCCGGGCCGATCGAGGCCGGCGGCGGACGGATCATCGGCTCGGGCGTGGAAGCGATCGACCTGGCCGAGGACCGCGAGCGCTTCGACGACTTCCTGAACAACCTCGGCATACCGCGGCCGGCTGGCGGGGCTGTCACGACCGTCGAACAGGCGCTCGTCGTGGCCGACCGGATCGGCTACCCCGTGCTCGTCCGGCCCTCCTACGTGCTGGGCGGTCGGGCGATGGAGATTGTGCACGACGCGAGCGAGTTGATCCGCTACGTCACGAACGCCGTCGAGCTCTCGTCGAAGCGCCCGATCCTGATCGACAAGTACCTTGAGGGCAAGGAGGTCGAGGTCGACGCGGTCTGCGACGGCCAGGACGTCGTGATCCCCGGCGTGATGGAGCACATTGAGCGCGCGGGCGTGCACTCCGGCGACTCGACCGCGATCTACCCGGGCGTCTCCCTCGCCGAGTGGGAGGTCGACACGATCGTCGAGTACACGGTCAAGATCGGCCGCGCGCTCGGCGTGCGTGGTCTGATGAACGTCCAGTACGTGCTGTACGACGAGGGCGTCTACGTCCTCGAAGTCAACCCGCGCTCGAGCCGCACCGTGCCGTTCCTATCGAAGGTCACCGGCGTGCCGATGGTCCAGTTGGCGACGAACGTGATGCTCGGCACGACGCTGCGGGAGCAGGGGTACACGACAGGCCTGTGCAAACGCCAACGACTGGTGGCGGTGAAGGCGCCGGTCTTCTCGATGGCGAAGCTCGTCGGCGTGGACACGGCGCTGGGCCCCGAGATGAAGTCGACCGGCGAGGTGATGGGGATCAACGGTCGCCTGGTGCCAGCGCTCGCCAAGGCGTTGATGGCGGCGCACGCGATGCTGCCGCGGCGCGGTCGGCTGTTGGTTTCGATCGCCGACCGCGACAAGCCCGAGGTGATCTCGCTGATCAAGCGGCTCGCCCTGCTCGGCTACGAGTTCTGGGCGACACCCGGCACCGCCGCGCTGATCAGCTCGCTCGAGGTGGGCGGCCGCCGGCTCGCAGCTCAGCGCGCTTCCAAAGTCGGCGGCGACGGCGGTGCGCCGACCGTGCTCGACGTGATCCACGGCCACCTCGTCGACGGCGTCGTCAACACGGTCACCGGTGGCCGGAAGGTGCTCCAGGACGGCTTCGAGATCCGCCGAGCGGCGGTCGAGCGGGGGCTGCCCTGCTTCACCAGCCTCGACACGCTTCGGGCGCTCGTGGAGTCTCTCGAGGGCGGCGAGTCCGGGTGGGACGTCAGGCCGTTGCCCGAGTACCTGGAGGTCGACGGCCGGGCGGCGGCCGTCAGGCGGTGAGGCTCTTCGAGGGGCTGGTCCTCGCCAACGAGCGGGCCGGCGAGGGTCTGCTGATGATGCGCGTGCGGGCGCCCGAGGCCGCGCGCGAGGCTCGCGCCGGGCAGTTCCTGCACGTCCGGTGCGCGCGCCCCGATGGCTACGACCCCCTGCTCCGCCGGCCGATCTCGATCTACCGCGCCGCCGACGACGAGCTTTGGCTTTACTTCGACGTGGTCGGCCGCGGCACCGCGTTCCTGGCGAGCCTGCGCGAGGGCGATCGGCTTGACTGCCTCGGCCCGCTCGGCCAGCCGTTTCGGATCCCCCCGAACGCCCGCAATCTGCTGATGGTCGGCGGTGGCATCGGACTCGCGCCGCTGGCGGCGCTCGCCGACGAGGCGCTGGCCCGCGAGCTGAACGTGACGATCCTGGCCGGGTTCCGCTCGGGAGCGCGGGCTCTGCCGGGCGGCTTCGTGCCACCGGCTGCCGAGTACGTCGTCGCGACCGAGGACGGCGCGATCGGCCACGCGGGCTACGTCACCGACCTCGTGCCGTCCTACCTCGGCTGGGCCGACGCCGTGTTTGCCTGCGGCCCGACGCGCATGCTCGAATCGCTGCGTCGGGCCACCGCTGGGACGACCAAGCCGGTTCAGGTGTCGCTAGAGGAGCGGATGGGCTGTGCGATGGGCGTGTGCCTCTCCTGCGTGCTGCACACCGACCGCGGGCTGAAGCGGGTCTGCCGCGACGGTCCCGTCTTCGACCTCGCCGAGCTGCAGGAGCTCCAATGGCGGGCGGCGTGAGCCTGGCGACCAACCCGACGACCGCCGTCGAGCTCGCGCCGCGGCACCCTTCGGGGCTTCGGCTGAAGAACCCTGTGATGACAGCTTCCGGCACCTTCGGCTACGGCACGGAGTACGCCAAGCTGGTGGACGTCGAGCAGCTCGGCGCCATCGTGACGAAGGCGATCTCGCCGAAGCCGCGCGAAGGAAACCCCGGCCCGCGCACGGTCGAGACGCCAAGCGGGATGCTCAACGCGATCGGCTGGCAGAACGTCGGGCTGGAGGCCTGCATCCGCGACTACGCGCCCATCTGGCGGCGCTGGCGGGTGCCCGTGGTCGTCAACCTGGCCGGTTTCTCGGTCGAGGACTACCGGACCGTCGCCGAAGCGCTGTCGGCCACACCAGGCGTCGCGGCCGTCGAGCTGAACATCTCGTGCCCGAACGTCGCGAGCGAGGGCACGCCCTTCGCGCTTCGCGCCGACCTCGCCGCCGAGGTGACCGCGGCGGTCCGGGAGGTGTGCGAGGTTCCGCTGATCGTCAAGCTGTCGCCGAACGTGACGGACGTGGTCGAGATCGCCGCCGCGGTCCACGCGGCTGGCGCCGACGCCCTCTCGCTGATCAACACGCTGGTCGGCTTGGTCATCGACACGCGCAGCCGCCGGCCGTTCCTCGGCAACGTGACCGGCGGGCTGTCCGGCCCCGCGATCCGCCCGGTCGCGGTGCGTATGGTGTACGAGGTCGCGAAGGCGCTGCCCGGCGTCCCGCTCATTGGCGCTGGCGGCGTCATGTGCGCGGACGATGCCCTCCAGTTCATCATGGCGGGCGCGCGAGCGGTCCAGGTGGGGACTGCGAGCTTCGTCAACCCCCGCGCCGCCATCGAGGTGGCCGAGGGCATCGAGGCCTTCCTGGCGCGCGAGGGGGTGGCCGACGTGAACGAGCTTGTCGGGGTGGCGCTCTAGCGGTGCGGGCGCTCCGCGGGCTGATCCTCGGGTGCCTCGCCGTCCTGTC
This sequence comes from Chloroflexota bacterium, assembly GCA_035651675.1. Taxonomy (GTDB): domain Bacteria; phylum Chloroflexota; class UBA6077; order FW602-bin22; family FW602-bin22; genus DASRFH01. Next base: position 13,409 of record DASRFH010000164.1, read on the forward strand.
GCTGGCCGGGTGCGACGCCCTGCCGCCCGCGACGCGCGCCGAGGCGGTGGACGTACAGCCGCCGAACGCGCAGCGCTCCGGCCAGCCGGTGCGCGCCCAGGGTCGGATCCTCTACGTGGCCGACGGTCGCGTGTGGGAGTGGGCCGATGGCGCCACGCGGCCATTGACTCCAGGCGGCCAGCACCTCGAAGGCGCTAGCTGGTCGCCGGACGGCAGGTCGTTCGCCGCCTCGGACGTGGGCGAGAACCACTCGGACGTGTACACGTTCGCCGCCGACGGCAGCCGACTGCGCCAGCTCACCCATCACTGGAGCAACGTCTCGGTGCAAGACTCGGCGTGGGGCCGGAAGCCGGCGTGGTCGCCCTCGGGGGAGCAGATCGCCTACGTATCCGACCTCTACCGCACGGACATGTCGCTCTGGATCGTCGCGGTCGGTGGCGGCAACCCGCGCCAGGTCTACCGGATGCCGCTCGGGGGCGGCGGGCTCGATTGGCCGACGTGGTCGCCGGACGGCAAGAAGATCGCCTTCACCTCCTACCCTGGCGGCGCCTACCAGCCGCCGCAGGTCTTTGTTCTCACGCTCGCGACTGGGGTCGTGACTCAGCTGACTGAGCTCAAGTCCGGCGCATTCGATCCGGCCTGGTCCCCCGACGGATCGCTGATCGCGTTCAGCGGGCGCGTCGACAACAAGACACACCTGATGGTGATGCGCGCCGACGGGAAGGACGTGCTCCAGCTAACCGACGGGCAGTTCGACCGCGCACCGGCCTGGTCGCCGGACGGCACCGAGATCGCGTACCTGTCGTTCGGCGCCGGTGCGTTCGACCTCTGGGCGATCCGGGTGGGAAATGGCACCACCTCCGACCCGAAGCAGTTGACGAGGGGAAAGGACGTCGACGCGATCTCCGGTGTGAGCTGGACGCAGTAGCCTGGGTTCATCGCCCGCTCCCCCTGGGAGCGGGCGATGCGGTGAGGGCACCCCGCTTGACTCCGTTTTCCACCGCTTCCTATACTTCGCTACGCCACCGCGGGGTGGAGCAGTGGCAGCTCGTCGGGCTCATAACCCGAAGGTCGTTGGTTCGAATCCAACCCCCGCTACCACTGAGCCGCCTGCCTTGGGCAGGCGGCTCTTGGGCTCCGCATTAGATTCGGTCGTGGTGCCCAATCCGGCGTCGCTGGGCCGGCCCGGGGACGCGTCCGTGGCGGTGGCGGCTGATCGGCGACAGGACTCCGCGCAGGAGTGTCATCGTTTCAGAGTGGTTGCGTGCCCATCTCGCGCCCCCGTTCCTTGGCCGCGGTGCGCACAGCGGCACGTCCCTGTGTGCGCCTTCGCCCACCTGCGGCCGCGCGCGTCCCGCCCGGCAGGCCGGCCCATGCACCACGGCTTGACCATAAGCGGTAAAGACAGTGGCAACTGGCCCACTGTTGGATGGCTCCGGGGAAACACATAACGGATCGGCGGTGGCGCGCTCCGGTGGTGGACGACAGGAGGAGGTATGGCGCCACCGCGGAGGGCGCCGCCGCGTCCGGTGACGGCCGAGGAGCGGATGGGCCGCGTTGGAGTAGCTGAGCCGGGCCAGCAACGCGCGGGTGGACTGGGCGCGGTGCGCGAAGGCGGTGCTGGCGGTCGCCGATGGCGCCTCGTTCGCGTCGGCGGCCCAGCGGGCCGGCTTCGCGAGGTCCGCTGCGGTCGCTGGGCTGATCGGGCGCTCCACGGCGCGCGGCCGGCGGCGCGGGCGATCGTGCCGGGGTGCGGCTCGGCCTACGGCGCGGATGAGCGGGGGCGATCGTCGCCGCCGCGCAGCGCACGCCGGACCGCAAAGCGGACAGGACGGGCGCCTGGTCGCTGAGCAACCTGGAGCGGGCGCTGCGTCACGCCGGCGCGGTGAATCTCGACGGCGACGCTATCCATAGTGACTCAGTATTCGCGGCCCGCGAGCGCGGTCCGGGCCAGGGGGGTGCAGTGCAGCGCCGCCACGGCCAGCGCTTCGCCGGCGTCCGGCCATTCGGTGATGCCGCGCGGTGATGCCCGCGCCCGGCCTTGCGGCAGCGGAATCGCCCCAGCGCGGTATCAATGACCGCGATGACGCGCCTGCAGTTGGCGCGAAGGCGCTTGCGCACGGCGCCCTCACCGCGTGCTACGATAGATCATCCGTTCCGACGAGTGCCGGTCCGGACGTTCGGCTCCCGCGCCCGGCCTCGTGCGTACGGAATACACCGCTCGTACTTGAGGTGGGTCTCGAACGTGCGCGCTCGTGGCGCGGCCCGGCGCGTTCGCGGACTTCCTGCGCCTCGCCCCCCTTCTTCAGCGGGGCCTAAGCCGCGTGCGGCTACATTTGCGATGGTGGCACCCGCGCACGAGCCTTCCGTCGGCACGCCGGGCAGCCTCATTCGTGCCCGGCGCGAGATGCTCGGCTGGTCAGTTGAGGAGGCCTCGCGGCGCGCAGGCGTTGGGTCCCGTCGGTGGCGAGCCGTCGAGGATGACACGAGCACCCCCGCTTGTCACGACCTCGCGGCCGCTGCCGCAGTACTGGCGTACCCTGCGGGACTCTTCGCGCCGACCAAGAACCGCGCGGACCCGACGATCGACCCTCGCGCGCGCCGCATCCTTGCGTCAGACGCGGCGGCGACGCCCGCTGCGGCCAGCGCTGTTGCGCCCTACGATGTCGAGCCTGCCAACCTCGGCGACCTGGTCGTGGGGAAGAATTCGACTGTCTACAACGCGCACTCATACCACACCAAGGTTCCGCCCGGCGCAATCACGCCGTTCATCGAGCACTACACCGCGTCCGGCGATTGGGTGCTGGACCCGTTCTGTGGAAGCGGGATGACCGGCGTTGCCAGCGTCCGGGCCGGGCGCAACGTTGTTCTAAACGACCTCTCTTCGGCGGCGGTCCACATCGCCCGCAACTACTGCACGCCATGCGACCCCGCCGCGTTCGCCGCAGCCGCAGACCGGGTCGTCCAGCGCGTGCGGCCGACGATGGAGTGGCTCTACCAGTCCGATGGCGGTTTCGATCTCGTGGAGTACACCGTCTGGAGCGACGTCTTCCGCTGCCCGCACTGCGGGGTCGAGGTCACCTACTGGGACGCGGCGTACCAGCCTGAGTCTAGGATGCTCCGCGCCGTCCCGGTCTGCCCCTCGTGCCGCGAGCCGTTTGCCAAGGACCATGCATGCTGGGTCGGGGAGAAGCCCGTCGAGGTGAACGTGTCCGTCGGTGGGCGCGGCATCTCCCGCTTCGTACGCGCGCCCACGCCGTGGGACTGTGCGCACGTGCAGCTAATCGACCGGGCGCCGGTCCCATACTGGTACCCGCGCACGCCCTTCACGCGCGACCGGGAGATGTGGCGCGCCAGCCACGGCGCCATGGGAATCCACACTGTCGACCGCTTCTTCACCCGGCGCAACCTGCACGCTCTCGCCGCGCTGCGAGAGGCGATCCTCGACGAGCCGGACGACCGGCTGGCGCGAGCGCTGATGTTCGCTTTCACCGGAGCAGTCAACCGCGCGTCGAAACGCTACCAGTTCAACCCAAAGCGCCCGACTAACGTTATGACCGGGACACTATACGTCGCCTCCCTCCGCTACGAGTTCAACGTCCTTAGCCTCTTCCAGCGCAAGGTGGCGGCCGTCCGTCGCTACTACGAAGAACTCGGCAAGCCGACCGGCCGTGCGCACGTCCACCAAGGGAGTGCCACCGACCTCTCGTGGATCGCCGACGAATCAATCGACTACGTGTTCACCGACCCGCCGTTTGGCGCGAACATCTACTACGCCGACTCGTCGCTCCTCTGGGAGGCGTGGCTCGGCGAGCTAACTGATCAACGCTTCGAAGCGGTCGTCAACCGCAAGCGCGGCGCCGACCAGGGCGGCAAGGACGTCACCGGATACGGCGATCTCCTGGCCGATGCGTTCGCCGAGGTGCACCGTGTCCTCAAGCCGGGACGCTATGCCAGTATCGTCTTCAACAACACCGACGACCGCGTGTGGGAGGCCATCCGGCTGGCGCTGCGCGATGCGGGTTTGGCCGTGCGTCACACCTCGGGACTCGACAAGGCACACCGCTCGATCAAGGGGGTGAAGGGCGACCAGGGAGAGGAGAAGGTCGCGCTCTTCGATGTCATCGTGACGGTGCAGAAGACCACGTATGTGCCCTCCGCCGTCCCTCGGGGCGCGGTCGACGTGGGAGCCCTCCTCGAGTCGGTCTTTGCCGAGCACCTTGCGGGCCTCGAGGAGGACCTGGACGGCCTCAGTGGGCAGCGACGCACCGAGTACTTGCGCGATCTTGCCGTGCGCACGCTCATGGCGCGCGACCTCGCCGTGCGCGACGTCGGCTATCCGGAGATCGAGCGCATTCTGGCCCGCATCGCCGAACGGCGCGACGCGGGCTGGTACTTGACGACCTTCCCCCTATGAGCGCGTACGACCTCGTCGCGTCCCCGTACCCCCCAGCCATCGCCGACGACCTCGCCGACGTCGCCGCCTTCGTCGTCGCCGCACGGTCCGACGAGACAAGCGGCGTCGCGGCCGAGCCGTGGCGCGCGGAAGTGTCAGGCGCACGGAGCACGGCATTCTACACCGCCCACTCCTACCCAACGAAGCTCCCGCCCGAGGCGATCGTGCCGTTCCTCGAGCACTACTCGGCGCCGGGAGACCTGGTGCTCGACCCGTTCGCCGGGAGCGGAATGACCGGCGTCGCGGCGTGCATGACCGGCCGGCGGGCCGTGCTAAATGACCTCAGTCCCCTCGCCGTTCACCTCGCGTACAACCACACAACCCCGTGCGACCCTGACCGGCTCGTCGCCGCCTTCGAGGACCTGTACCGGGGGCTCCGCCCCGCGTTCGAGTCGCTGTACTGGGCCGAAGACGGCTACGTCCGGCACACGCTTTGGAGTGTCGTCTACCAGTGCCCGTTCTGCCGAAACGGCATCCGCTACTGGGACGTCGCCGTCGATCACACGACGGGGGCGGTTCAGGACGCGTTCGCGTGTCCGACGTGCGCGAACGTTGTTACCAAGCTCGGGCTGCAGATCCTGCGCTCCGAGCCGGTTCTCGTGAACGTCGACGCACCGAACGGACGGACCGAGCGCGCACCGACCGACGTGGAGGTCGCCCACATCACCGGACTGGCCGCGGAGCCCATCGAGGACTGGTACCCCGACATCCCCTTCAGCACGGACCGGGAGATGTACATCCGGTGCGCGCTGCACCTGCAGGGGATCCACCGCATTGAGGACTTTTACACGCGGCGGAACCTCCGGGCTCTCGCGCGGATCTGGCGCGACGTACAGGGCGTGGCGGATCGCCGCGTTCGCCGCGCGCTCCAGTTCGCCTTCACCAACACCGCCTGGCATGGTACCCGGATGCGCCGCTTCAACGCGTTTGGGGGGCACCGCCCGCTCACCGGCACGCTGTACATTCCACAGATTTCGTCCGAAGCGAACGTCCTCGAGGTGATGCGCCACAAGGTCCGCCAACTCGCCCGCTACTACGCCGCGTATCGCCCGCCCGACGCGTCGGTGCAGCGGGCGCTGCGGGTGGGCTCCGCGGCCGACCTCCGCGAGATCCCGGACGGCTCGATCGACTACGCTTTTTTCGACCCACCCTTCGGCGCCAACATCTTCTACGCCGACCTCAACTACCTGCTCGAAGCGTGGCTGGGCGCGACCACACGCGCCGACGACGAGATGGTGGTCAACCGCTCCCGCTCGGTCGCCAGCGGCGGCAAGACGCTCGCCGACTACGAGCGCCTCCTCACCGACGCGTTCCGCGAGGTGCGTCGGGTGCTCAAACCCGAGCGCTGGGCGAGCGTGGTCTTCCACAACACCGATCCAGGGGTGTGGTCGGCGTTCCAGGACGCCGCCGAGGCGGCGGGGTTCTCGATCGAGGGGACGAGCGGCCTCAACCGGGCGCAACTCTCGATGAAGGGGTACAAAGGGCTCAGCGACGCCGAGAACGTCGCCCACCACGACATCGTGTTGCACATGCGCTCGCGGGCATCACGTCCGGCGCGCACGCGCCGGCCACCCGACGAGACCTATCTCGTGGCGAGCCTGCGGGGCTACCTCGAAACGACCGGAGGCCCGCGCACGACGCAGTACATGCACTCGCTAGCGCTCCGCCACCTAGTCGGTAACGGCTACCGACTCGACGGCGTGTCGTACGCGTACGTGCGCCAGGTGTGCGCGCAGCATTTCGAAGCGCGCCAGGGCGGCTGGTACGTGCGCTCAGGCGAGGAGCGCGCGCCGTCGCCGGTGGCGTAGCGGCAGATTCGAACGGAACGGAAGGAGGCCCGTATGCCCGCAGTCCCGAAAGCCGCGCTCCACCAGAAGATCCTGGTGGCGCTCGGTGACCTCGTGCGCACCCACGACGACCTCGACAAGATCCCGTTCGTCGTGCGGCTCACGAGCGACGTGGGCCTCTCGGTCTTCGCCTTCACCCTCACGCCCTCGAAGTCGGCGACCGGGCGGCCGACCGGCGAGCACAAAGCTCAACTAATCGTGCCCGGGCAGAAGCGCGGCGCGGGGGAGAAGGGGCGCCTCCTGGTCGCGCCGTATTCCGCGCCGGTGATCGCCGCGTGGTCGCCGCAGTACGACGTGTTCGTCCTGTGGGACGGCTACGCGCACGAGGAGTTCGCCTACTCGAAAAACATGCAGGTCAAGGACACCGCGCTCTCGGAGGCGCAGACGCGCGGCGTCTACGAGGTGCAGCGCAACCTGCCCGCGCTCGGCGGCGTTCGGCGGGGGCTCGAGACGGTGGTCGTGTGCACCCCCAGCCAACTGAAGGACGGCATCCAGCGGCGCATCCAGCTGTCCGCGGAAAGGCAGGCACGGCTTGCAGGCTACGCTTGATGCGGCGGCGGTGGGCGACCTGTCACGGGTCACCCTCCTCGACCACTACGCCACCAACCGCAACGACCTCGTGGCCGAGTTCTACAGCCCTTGCCTCGCGGGCGCGGCGCGGTACGACCGGGCCGTCGGGTACTTCCGGTCTACTTTCTTCCTCCTCGCCGCCGAACCCATCGCGGCGTTCGCGCTGCGGGGCGGGAAGATCCGCCTCGTCTGCTCGCCCGAGCTGGTCGCCGACGATATCGAGGCGCTCGCCAAGGGGTACGCTTGGCGCGACGCGGTGGGCGACGCCCTCCGGCGCGTGATCGACGACGGATTGGCGGACCCTGCGGGTCGGCCGGTCGTCGAGTTCCTGGCGACGCTCGTCGCCTCCGGCTGCCTCGACGTGCGCGTCGCGTTCCGCGTCGGGGACGCCAAGGGCATCTTCCACGACAAGGTTGGCGTCTTCCACGACGGGAACGGCAACGCCGTGAGCTTCATCGGCTCGATCAACGAAACCAAGCGGGCCTGGGATAGTACCGGCAACCACGAGTCGTTCGACGTCTTCCGCTCCTGGCGGGGCGAGAAGAGCCGCGTTGACCGCCACGCGGCCTACTTTGAAGACCTCTGGGAGAGCCGGGAGGCCGGTCTCGACATCATCGCCTTCCCGCAGGTCGCCCGCGACCGACTGGTCGCGGTGGCGAACCCCGAGGGCATCCAGGCCGCTTTCGAGAAGATCCGGCCGACCAGGAGGGCCAAAGGGAGAACGCCTCAAAAGCACCAGCTCGACGCGATCGCCGCGTGGAAGGTGAACGGGCGCCGCGGCATCCTCGAGCACGCGACCGGCAGCGGCAAGACGTTCACCGCCATCACCGCGATGCGCGAGCACCTCGCTACCGGCAAACCCGTCCTCGTCCTGGTGCCGAGCGAGCTGCTGCTCGAGCGCGGCTGGTACGAGGAGGTGCGCAAGGAACTGGCGGACCTGGAGCTCCGCGTGCTCCTCGCCGGCGGCGGCCACGACAGCTGGCGCAAACCGGGCGTGCTCGCCGCATACACCGCGCCGACCGGGGGTCCGCGCGTCGTGATCGCCACGCTGCAGACGGCCTCGTCGGACGAGTTCCGCGTCGCCGTCCGCGCGGGAGCGCACCTGATGGTCATCGCCGACGAGGTGCACCGCGCCGGCAGCCCGGAGTTCTCGAAAGTGCTGGATGTCGACGCCGGGGCGCGGCTCGGCCTCAGCGCGACGCCGCGGCGGTACGGCGATCCCGTCGGGACCGCCCGCATCCTCGGCTACTTCGGACCGGTCCTCGATCCCGTCTTCACGCTGGCCGACGCGATCGCGGCCGGCCGCTTGTGCCACTACGCCTACCACGTCCACCCGGTCCATCTGAACGACCAAGAAGCCGACCAGTGGCGCGCCCTCACCAAGCAGATCACCCGGGAGGTGGCCAAAGCGCGCGACAAGAAGACGGGTGCCTTTGTGATGACCGAGCGCATCCGCATGCTCCTCATCCGCCGGGCGCGCATCGTCAAAGGCGCCGCCGCCAAGATCCCGCTCGCGCTGTCGGTCCTGCGTACCCATCACGAGCCCGGTCAGCGGTGGCTGATCTACTGCGACGACCAGGACCAGCTCGGCGCGGTCCTCGCTCTCTTGCGCGCCAACGGGTTCGACGCCCACGAGTACCACCGGGCCATGGGCGGCAACGCCGACGCCACGCTCGACTACTTCGAGCGCGTCGGCGGCGTCCTCGTCGCCATCAAGTGCCTCGACGAGGGCGTCGACATCCCGGCCGTCGACCACGCGCTCGTGCTCGCCTCCTCGCGCAACCCGCGCGAGTTCATCCAGCGGCGCGGCCGTGTGTTGCGGACGGCGGACGACAAGTACTTCGCCGAGATCCACGACGCGGTCGTCCTCCCGCCGCCGGCCGACGAAGGCGAACCGGACGCGACCGCGATCCTGCGGGGCGAGCTGGCGCGCGCCGCCCAGTTCGCCGCCAGTGCCCACAACGACAGCGTGACGTTCCGCATCCGGCAGCTGGCGCGCGAGCATGGGATCGACCCGGACGGGGTGGTCGGCGAAGCCGGGTTCGAGGACGACGGGGGTGACGCGTGACCGAGGAGATCAGTGCGCTCGACATCCTGCTGAAGGCACGGCCCACGGTCGCCCCCAAGGTGCCGGAGGAGCTGGTGCGGCAGGTGTTCGAGATCGAGGAGCGCGTGCAGTTCGACACCGACCGCCCGCAGGCGGTCCGCCGGATCCAGCAGGCGGTCAGCGCGGCGATGGCCCAGGAGAAGATCAAGGCTGCAGGGGGCGGGGATGCACATCAAGGAAGTTGAGGTCCACAACTTCGGCCCGTACCACGGCGACCACCGCGTCTCGCTCGACGGCGGTCGCCCGGTGACGCTGATCCACGGCGAGAACATGCGGGGCAAGACCAGCTTCCTCAACGCCATCCGGTGGGCGCTGTACGGCACGGCGCTCGACCGCTTCAAGCGGCCGATGGAGCGTACCAAGCTCGTCAACCGCGACGCGTCCGAGAGCGGCGACTGGAAGATGTCGGTCAAGCTCGTGTTCGACGTCGACGGCGTCCCATACGAACTGACGCGTCACATCCAGCCATGGCTGAACGCCGTGCCGCGGCGCGACGCCGACTTCGACGAGCGCGTTTACCTGATCAAGGACCACGAGCACAAGAAGCCCGAGGAGATCGCGCCGGAGATCAACCGCGTCCTCCCCGAGCGGGTGTCCCGGTTCTTCCTCTTCGACGGCGAGCTGCTGAACGAGTACGAGAGCCTGCTGGCCGACCAGGACCGGCAGGAGCACGGCATCAAGGAGGCGATCGAGCGCATCCTCGGCGTGCCGGCGGTCGAGAACGCGATCGCCGACCTGCGCACGGGGCTGAGGGACGCGTCCAAGCGCCTCCAGGACCTGCTCCGCCAGGACAACATGGCCAACGCGCTCGGCACCTCCCTCCGCGCCACCGAGTCGCAGATGGAGACCGAGGAGAAGGACCTCGAGGACCTCAAAAGGCAGCTGGACGAGCGCTCCAAGGAGCAGCGTGCGCTGCAGGAGCAGGTGCAGGCGTACGCCACGATCCAGAAGGACGTCGAGGAGCTGGACCGGCGCAACGCCGAGATCGAGAAGCTGCGTGCGGAGGAGGAGCGGCTCCACGCCGACCGCCGCGACGCTCTCGCCGGCGCGTGGAAGGACCTCCTGCAGCCGGCGCTCGAGGGACGGCTGCGCCAGCTTGAGGCGGCCGAGGACGCCCTGATGCAGCAGTTCCGCCTGGCCACCGAACTCGAGACGAAGATCAAGATGATCGACGATCTGGCGCAGCGGGGCACATGCCCCGTGTGCCAACAGGCAGCGCCCAACCGCGACGCCGAACGCGCGGAGTTGGCGGGCAAGCTGCAGCAGACGCACTTCGACCGCGACAAGCTCGCCGAGGTCTCCGCGTCCATCCGGAAGCTGCGGCGGGTGCAGGGGGCGGGTGCCGCCCAGACGATCCGGCTCATCGAGGAGCGCCTCGCCCAGATCCTGGTCGACACGACGCACGCCGAACTCGAGCGCGACAAGGTCCACGACCGCGTCAAGAACCACAACACCGCTGCCGCGGCTCGCGCGTACCAGGAGTGGGAGCAAGCGACCAAGGAGATCGGTCTGCTCCAGCAGTGCATCAAGGACCGCACGGACTCGATTCGCAAACTGGAGGCGCAGGCGGAGGACTACCGCCGCAAGATCGCGGGGCTGTCCGGCATCGCCGCGGCCTCCCTCAACCGGGAGGTCGAGATCTACCAGCAGCTGATCGAGCTGTTCCGCCACGGCGTCGACGAGCTGCGCAACCAGCTCCGGAAGGCGGTCGAGCGCGACGCCTCCGAGATCTTCCGGCAGCTGACGACGGACAAGAGCTATCAGGGCCTGCGCATCAACGAAAGCTATGGCTTGACGATCGTCGACGCACAGGGCAGCGACGTGCAGGTCCGCTCGGCGGGTGCCGAGCAGGTCGTCGCGCTCTCGCTCATCGGGGCCCTCAACCGCAACGCCGTGCGCCGCGGGCCCGTGGTCATGGACACGCCCTTCGGCCGCTTGGACCCGAAGCACCGCGAGAACATCCTGCGCTTCGTGCCGCGGATGGCGGATCAAGCGGTGCTGCTGGTGCACGGCGGCGAGGTGGACCGGACGCGGGACCTCGCGTGCATCCGGGACGACATCAACCGCGAGTACGAAATCGAGCGAATCTCGTCGCGCCGCAGCCGGTTCGCGACGACGGTGGGGTAGGAGCCGTGGCCGACGCGGTCAACATCGGGCTCTCCGAGGAGGGCCACGCCGCCATACAGATGCTCAAGGACGCGGGCGTCTTCAACGAGATGCAGGACGCCTACCGCTTCGCCATTGCCCTGGCGATCGCACGCGGCAAGGTCTCGCCCGAGACCACCAAGTTCCGCAGCAACTGGCACGTCAACGGCATCGACAAGGACGAGTCGATCAGGACCGTGATCATGGAAATGTTCCCGGCGGCGGCGGATCGGCCGTACGCGTACGCCGAGCGCCTCGCCGACGCGGGCGTGCTGGAGTTGGGGAGCCTCCACAAGGCCGGGACGCTGCGGTTCGCCGATCTGTTCGCGCAGGTCGTGGCCGGTGCCGGGGTTGCCGCGCCTGCGAGCGGCGGCTGATGGGTGGACCGCCAGCCGACCTTCGGGCGCACCTCAAGGACCTGCTGTGGCGCCAGGCGGACGCGGCGGGGTGGATGACGCTCTCAGACCAGGTCAAGACGATCTACTACGACACCTGGACGCGCGACCCCGCGATCGGCGGCGTGCTGGCGGCGCACATGGACCCAAGCGACGTGCGCACCTTCCTGAAGTACGTGCTCTTCAAGAACTACACGCGCGACCGTTTGGGCGAGCCGGACGCGCCGTTCGCCGCGCTGGGCGTGCGCACCGACGCGCCCGTCCAGGAGACGTTCGTCCACCCGCACGGACGGTTGCTGCGCGACGGGCGGCTGGTCTGCTGGGGCCGTGCCGACGACTGGCAGTCCGTGCTGTTCGCGATGCATGAGCGGGCGTACGCGCGCCCCGGCGCGGCCAGGTGGGCGGCCGTGCTGATGTACGCGACCGCGCGCTGCCTGCAAACGCAGTTCCGCGGGATGGTCGAAGATGCCGCACGGTTGCTCCGCATCGAGCGGACCGTCTGGCTCGACTGAATGAGTCCACCCCGCAGGTGGTCGGCCGAGCCGCGGATCCGCGCGTACTTCCGCGCGACTGCGCGCCAGCTGCTGGCATCATCCAGCCAAGCAGTCGCGGAGCATTTCGGGCTTCAAGGCGGACACCGAGAAGATCTCATCCGGCTGTACCTCTCGAAGATCGTTCCGGAACGCTACCGGATCGGGCGGGGCATGGTGTTTGGCCCGCTGGGCCGGAGCCGGGAAGCCGACGTGGTGCTCTGGGACGCGGCCAACTTCCCATCCATACCCCTATCGGACCACTCCGTCTACTTCGCCGAATCGGTGCGCACGGTCCTCGAGGTGAAAACGGCCTGGAGCCGCTCGGAGATGCGGGACGTCTTCGAGAAGACGCGGTGGGCAAGCGGCATGCTCACGCTCGCGGAGCCAGGGCTCCGCGACGAGCTGCTGATGATGCGCATGGACATCGCAAGTCTGCGGACCGGCGTTGCCCACCAAGGCGCCCTGATCACGCCTCACCACATCGGCACCGGCGTGGTCTTCCTGCACGGAGGTCCGAAGGCCGACCGCTGGAGGCCGTCGCCCCGCAACTTGGAGGTCGCGGACGACGATTGGCCCGACGCGATGCTGCTTCTGGAGCGCGGGTGTGTCGTCCTCAAGGACTATCCGGCACCCGATCAAGGTGGAAGCGGCGTCATCGCGGTTTTGGACGCCGGCGAAGATGCTCTGCTTGTCTTCACCGACGCGCTGCTGCGCCTTCTGTCGGACAGGTCGACCCCTCTCGAAACGCCCCTGAAACGGGCCCCTTACGTGCTCTCGTTGTACGACGAATTGAAGCCGACGAGCGTTTCCGAGTTCCGTCTAACCAAGCCGGTGCCGGGTCGTCAGCCGCTGTGGTCGTGGTAACGACACATCACGAGTGGTAACGGTACATCACGAACGCAGACGGAACCGGGCTAACGGGCTACTCTGACCCGTGGAGACCGCCCGAGAGTGCGCAGATCGTCCGTTCCCCTTGCGGCGCTCGCGACCAGTCAACGAAGCTCAACCCTCTGGCGTGGTGCGGCAGCTTGGTGGCGCCGCTCCGGTGCATCTGATACGCGGAGTGGTCACCTCGGTGAGAATGACGAGAGTCGGACTTGCGCGTCGCTTGGCGGTGGGTCACGCGCGTCCGACAAGAGATCTCGCGCGTACGGCGCGGCGCGGGGAAGGACTGCCGTCCGCCGGACCCGAACGACGATTGGCAAAGAAGCGACGCCGGTCGGCCGGCCGGAGTAGCCGACCTTGAGGAAGCTTGTTGGCTACGCACTCGCCCGTGCGCACGCCGAACACGGCGGCGACTTTTACGAGCAGTTCGAGGAGCGACTAGCGAGGTTCTTGTTCGGCGATGACTACGGTCGCGCCCGCCGCCGCCGGCGCCCCCCGGGGGATGAGAAGCAGCGCGCCACGGCAGGCCAATGGACCCGCTGGAGCGACCGCGACCATGCCACCTACCTCGTGCGCACTTGGCTCGACGCGTGGAGGCGGCAGCTGCTGCCGCCACGTCGCCGGACAAGGCGCCGCTAGACCCCCAGGGCGTAGGCGATTGACATGCGTCTAGACTTGCCTTCAGGACTCGCGGAAAGACCTACCTTCCACATCTGGACTCGCGGAAAAAGATGGGGGTTGGTTGGTAACTCCACGTGGCTAACCTGCCCCCTACTGCGAACTCGGGACACCGCAACCGGCGGAAATACGTCCCGGCGGTCGGCGGACAAAGCTAGTGCCGAGTCGCAGGCTTTCTCGTTTCGGCGAGCGATGCGCGACCTGATCCAGCTGTTCCGGTCGGCGCTGCGGCGTCTTTCGCGCCCGGGGGATCGGCTCGTCGTCGCCGTCTCGGGTGGCGCCGATTCGGTTGCGCTGCTCGACCTCGTCGACCGGTGCCGGCCCGCACTGGCGGTTCATCTCGTCGTCGCCCACCTCGACCACGGGTGGCGCGAGGCATCGGCCGCGGACGCCGACTTCGTCCGAGAGCTAGCCGCCTCGCGGGGCCTGCCGTGTGTCGTCGAGCGCGCGGACGGCGGACCGATGACCGAGGCGGCCGGTCGGGAGGCACGGCTCGCGTTCTTCGCCCGCGTCTGCGCGCACCATCGCGCGGCGGGGGTCCTGCTCGGGCACACCGCGGACGATCAATGTGAGACGGTTCTAATGCACCTCTTACGAGGCTCTGGGCTCGAAGGGAGCGCCGGGTTGTCCGACGAGGTGCGCGTCGGGGCGCTGCGCCTGCTGCGGCCGCTGCTGCGCTTCCGGCGCGCCGAGATCCGCGGTTACTGCGCGCGGCGGCGCCTCGCGTTTCGGGAGGATTCCACGAATGCCGACCCGCGTTTCCTGCGGAACCGGATCCGCCACGAGCTTCTTCCGCTGCTCGACGAGCTGGCGCCGGGCGCGGTGGAGGCGATCACGCGGTTCGCCGATGCGGCGGCCGCCGACGCGTCCGTCGTCCGTGCCGCCGTGGCGTGCGCGTGGCCGCGGGTGGTCGTCGAGGACGGGGACGGCACCGTCACGGTCGACCGCGTGGCCTTCCGTCGCGAGCCCCTCGGCGTTCAGCGCGGACTCCTGCGGCGGGTCTCGGACGTGCTGCTTGGTCCGGCCTCCGACCTGGGATTCGAGCGGGTCGAGGCGGCGCGCGCGGCCCTGGTCAGCGGTCGCGGCGGGAGCGTGATAGAGTGGCCGGCCCGCGTCACCCTCCGGGTCGCCGGACGGAGCGGGACGTTCAGCCGGAGCCCAGGGTGAGCCTTGCCGACGACGTTGCCGAGGTCCTGATCCCGGCCGACAAGCTGAACGAGCGCGTGCGCGAGCTTGGCGCAACGCTCGAGCGCGACTACCGCGGGAAGGACCTGCTGATGGTCGGCGTGCTCAAGGGTGCGCTGATGTTCATGGTCGACCTGGCGCGGGCGATGGATATGCCGGTCGAGCTCGACTTCATGGCGATCTCGAGCTACGGGTCCCAGCGAGAGTCGTCGGGCGTCGTGCGGCTCATCAAGGATCTCGACGTCAACATCGCCGGGCGCAACGTCGTGATCGTGGAGGACATCGTCGACACGGGCTTGACGCTCAGCTACATCCGGGAAAACCTGCTGACGCGCGACCCCGCGAGCCTCAAGATCGTGGCGCTGCTCGACAAGTACGAGGCGCGCAAGACCGACGTGCCGCTTGACTACGTCGGCTTCCGCATTCCGAGCCGCTTCGTCGTCGGCTACGGCCTCGATTACGCCGAGGTGTACCGGAACCTGCCGTTCATCGGCGTCTTGAAGCCCGAGAAGTACCGAAGCGTGGCCGAAACGGACCGAAACTAGTTTGCTCCCGCGGCCGCCTGGTATAATCCGCCTCTAACCGCGCGTCGGCTGGGCCGGAGGAAGCTGCCCTTTTTGGACACCAAGTGGCTGCGTAACAGCTTCATCTACCTGCTGATCCTGGTCGCGGCGATCGCGCTGTTCCTGTCCATCTTCCCGTCGACGGGCGGGAAAGAGCCGACGAGCATGCCCATCAGCCAGGTCGTCCAGCTCGCGAAGGACGGCAAGATCAAGAAGATCACCGTCGAGGGCGAGACGCTCACGATCGAGCGGACCGACGTCCCGACGAAGGCGACCGCGCGCAAGGACCCCAACACCGACATCTACACCATCCTCAGCACGACCGGCGTGACGCCACAGCAGATGGCGGCGATCGAGATCGACTACCGGAAGCCGCCGGAGTTTGGCAACTGGATCGGGCTGACCGTCCAGTTCCTGCCGTTCGTGTTCCTCGCCCTGTTCCTGCTGTTCATGATGCGGCAGGCGCAGGGCTCGAATAACCAGGCGCTGTCGTTCGGCAAGAGCCGCGCGCGGATGTTCATGGGCAACAAGCCGACCGTGACGTTCCAGGACGTGGCCGGGGTCGAAGAAGCGAAGCAGGAGCTCCAGGAGGTCGTGGAGTTCCTCAAATACCCGGAGAAGTTCGCCGCGCTCGGCGCGCGCATCCCGCACGGCGTGTTGCTGGTCGGCCCGCCGGGGACCGGCAAGACGCTGCTCGCGCGCGCCGTGGCCGGCGAGGCCGGCGTGCCGTTCTTCTCGATCTCGGGCTCCGAGTTCGTCGAGATGTTCGTGGGCGTCGGCGCCAGCCGCGTCCGCGACCTATTCGACCAGGCGAAGCGGAACGCGCCGTGCATCGTCTTCGTGGACGAGATCGACGCGGTCGGCCGCCAGCGCGGCGCTGGCCTCGGCGGCTCGCACGACGAGCGGGAGCAGACGCTCAACCAGATCCTGGTCGAGATGGATGGCTTCGACACGAACACGAACGTGATCGTCGTCGCCGCCACCAACCGGCCGGACGTCCTCGACCCGGCGCTGCTGCGGCCGGGCCGCTTCGACCGCCAGGTCGTCCTGGATCGCCCCGACATCAACGGCCGCAAGGCTGTGCTGAACGTTCACTCGAAAGGCAAGCCGCTCGACAAGTCGGTCGAAATCGACGTGCTCGCCAAGCAGACGGCGGGCTTCTCCGGTGCCGACCTGGCGAACCTGCTGAACGAGGCCGCGATCCTCGCCGCGCGCCGAAACAAGAAGACGATCGGTCTGCCGGAGCTCGAAGAAGCGGTCGACCGCGTGATGGCCGGCCCGGAGCGGAAGAGCCGGGTGATCTCGGACAAGGAGAAGGAGATCACCGCCTACCACGAAGCCGGTCACGCCGTCGTCGCCCGCTTCCTGCGCAACGTCGACCCGCTCCACAAGGTCACGATCATTCCGCGCGGGATGATGGGCGGCTACACGCGCCTGCTGCCGACCGAAGACCGCTACCTGTACACGAAATCGGCGTTCGAGGACATGCTCGTGTTCGCGCTCGGCGGGCGCGTCGCCGAGGACATGGTGTTCTCCGAGATCACGACCGGCGCCGAGAACGACATCGAGCGCGCCACGCAGATGGCGCGGCGCATGGTCACCGAATACGGGATGAGCAAGCGCCTCGGTCCGGTCGCCCTCGGCCACAAAGAGGAGCTGATCTTCCTGGGGCGCGAGATCGCCGAGCAGAAGAATTACTCCGAGAAGATCGCCGAGGCGATCGACGAGGAGATCCGGGCCCTCATCGACACGGCCGACGCGCGCGCCCGCGAGATCCTCACCAACCACCGCGACGCGCTGGAGCGGCTTGCCCGCGCGCTGATCAAGGACGAGACGCTGGAGGGCGAGGCGCTGGAGCGCGTGTTCCAGACCGAGGGCCAGCCGACCCCGCCGCCGACGTTCAGCCCGGCCGTGGCCTGAGCCAGTTCTCGACCACGCCGGGTAGCTCTTCCAGCGGCGCTCTGCGCTGTTGGGCGGACGGTAGCGAGCGCAGGAACGCGCCGCCATACGCCTTGGTCAGCAGCCGCCGATCGTAGCAAATAACCACGCCACGGTCGGTGCGCGACCGGATCAGCCGGCCGAAGCCCTGTTTGAGCCTCAGGATCGTCGACGGCAGCGAGTACTCGTCGAACGGGTTCGCGAAAAGCTCCGAGCGCGCCGCGAAGATCGGGTCCGTCGGCACCGCGAACGGCAGCTTGGCGATCCCCAGCACCGAGAGGTTCTCGCCGATGACGTCCACGCCCTCCCAGAACGAGCTCGCGCCCAGCAGGACGGTCCGCGGGTTGGTCTTGAACGTCTGGAGCAGGTGGCGGCGCGGCGTGCCCTCCACGCCGTGCCCGAGCACAAGGATGCCGCGGCTCTCGAGCGGCCGCTTGATGGCGTGCCAGGCCTGGCGGAGCGCGCTGTGCGACGTGAACAGGATCAGCGCACGGCCGCGGCTAGCGGTGCACACCTCGATCAACGAGCGCGCCAGCGCCGCGCCGTAGTCGGGCCGGTCCGGCTCCGGCATGTTCGTCGGTAAGTAGAGCAGCGTCGACTCGCCGTAATCGAACGGCGAGCCCACCTGCAACTCACGCGCGCCGTCGAGCCCGAGCCGCTGCCGCACGAACGCGAAGCTGCCATCCGTCGTCAGCGTCGCCGACGTCAGCACCGTCGCTCGCTTCTGGTCGAACAGGTTGGCCTTCAGCAGCGGGCCCACGTTCAGCGGCGCCGAGTGCAGGCCGACCTCACCGCCGGCCGACGAGAGCCAACAGATGCGCTCGGGATCGGTGCCCTCGACGATCGCGCCGCCTTCGGCGCCGAGCTCCTCCTCGAACCGCAGCGCGCCGGCGAGCGCGCCGAGAAGCGCCTCGTACTCGAGCATCTCCTGGCCCTCGAGCGTGGCGATCAAAGCGTAGAGCTGCTCGGTCGGCGCGTGGAGGTCCGCCAGCTTGATCGCGAGCTCCTCCCAGGCCCCAGCGACCTGGGGCCACTCGGGCTTGGCGCGCAGCTGCTTCGTGAGGCGGGTGCGCTGGTCGTAGCCGCGCGCGTCCCCGCCGTGGACACGCAGGAACGCGCCGAGCACGTTGAAAAAGTGCCCAGCCGCGGCTCGCGTCTCCTCGATCTTCGCCGACACCGCCTGCGCGATCGACTCGGCCTCGCGGCGCGCCGAGTCGCCCACCTTCGAGCCCTTGAAGTGGTTGCTGAGCTCGTTGACGATGCCAGTTCGCCGTTCGGCCGACGTGTGCCCAAGCTGGTCGAGCGCTTCCACCACGTCGCGCAGCCGGACGGCGTACCCCAGCTGCTGGGTCGCCTGCGTCTCGAGGTGGTGCGCTTCGTCGACCACGAGGTACCGGTAGTCCGGGATCACGGCGCTCTCAGCGGCGACGTCGGAAAGCAGCAGCGCGTGGTTCACGATGACGACGTGCGAGCCGGCGGCGCGCTCGCGCGCGTACTGGAGGAAGCAGCCGCGCTTACCCGCCGCCGAGCAACGCCGCGGCGAGCAGACCTCGGCGTTCGAGCTCAGGCGACCCCAGACGGCGCGCTCCGCCTCGGTCAGGTTGAGCTCGCCCACATCA
>DASRFH010000165.1:0-107733 GCA_035651675.1 Chloroflexota bacterium
CGACGCCGGGTCGCTCACCAGCTTCACGATCGGGCCGGACGGCACGATCAACGGCATCTTCTCGAACGGCTTCAACCAGCCGCTGGCGCGGATCGCGCTCTCACGGTTCACGAACCCGGGCGGCCTGACGCGCGTCGGCGACAACGCGTTCCAGCTCTCGGTCAACTCGGGCCTGCCGATTATCGGGCAGCCGGGCGGCCAGGGGTTTGGGACGGTCGACAGCGGCAATCTGGAAATGTCGAACGCGAACCTTGCGCAGCAGTTCACGGATATGATCCGTGCCCAGCGCGGCTTCCAGGCCAATTCGCGCATGATCACGACGTCGGACGAGCTGCTGCAGGAGCTGATCCAGCTCAAGAGGTAACCGCGGCGCGCATGGCCTGACCCCCCTCTCCCCTCCAAGGCAGGAGAGGGGGATTCTCGTTTCCCGGGACGCCGCGGACCGCGGGCGGCGTCCCGGCACCCATCTTTCTCCCTGGGAGTGGATGGCCGCCGGCCCGGTGACGGCGTGGCCCCACGGCTCGGTTCGCCGATACTTACTACGTGGACGTTCAGGCGGTCGGCGGGTTGCGGCTGGGAACCGTCACCGCGGTTGGCGGCGGCGGTCGGTCCGGGCAGCAGTTCGTCGTCGCGCAGGACCAGCAGCTCGAGGGGATGGTCGTCTCGATCGACCACGACTCGGTGGTCATCCAGATCGGCGGCCAGCGGGTGGCGGCCACGACCGACGCGTCGGTCCGGCCGGGGGACGTGCTTCAGCTCGTCGTCCGCGAGGCGAGCGCAGACCAGGTCCTCATGCAGATCGTCGGACGTGGCGGGTTGCCGCCACTCCAGACGCGGCAGCTCACGCGCCAGGAGCTTGCGGCCGAGCTCACCAACGTCGGCGTTGAGCCCGACGCCGAGTCGATCGCCATCGCCCGCGAGCTGCTGGCGCGCGGCGAGCCGCTCACCGCCGACAACGTCCTGCAGATCCGCGCGGCGGTCGCCCGGGCTGTCCAGGCTCGCGCGGGCGCGCAAACCGTCGCGCTGGTGGACGACCTTGCCCGGACGGACGTCGCGGCGCTGGTGAAGGGTCAAACCGCCGAGGCCGAGACGTCGACGCCGACCGAGCCGAGATCTGCAGCGGCACCGGCCGAGCCGCGAGGCGCGGCGCCGCGTTCGGCGGCTCGCCTCCCCGTTGGATCCCTGGCGTCGGCGGCGGAGGTCGACCCCGGAGACGTGCGCGCCGCGGTCTTCCTGAAGTCGCAGAGACTGCCGGTGACGCCAACGGCGATCCGGATCGTGCGGCAGGCGTGGGCGAGCCGGTCGACTCTGGGCGAGCACGTCGAGCAGCTTCGCGACGTGCTCGCCGACCTGTCGGCGCGGCTGGCGGGCGAAGCGGCACCGCAGGCTTCGGCCTCGCCTTACCTCTCTCCCGGTGGGGCGGGCGAGCTCGGCGAGGCGCCCGCGGCTCAGGTAGGGGCAGCGCCCGCCCGCGCGGGCGAGGCGGCGCCCTCACCCGGAGCTCGGCCCGAGCCCGCCGCCCCGCCCCCGGCAGCGACTGCGGAGGCGGTGCCGCCAGACCCCGACGGGGCCGCGCAGGGGCCCGGTGGGGGCGACCCGGCGGCGCCGACCGCGGCGCAGCCCCAGGCTGTCGGGCGGGCCCCCGCCCTCGCCGCCGGCGTACCCGATCCGCGAGCCGCGGCCGACGTTCAGTCAGAGGCGCCCGCGCCCTCCACGCCGCTACCAGCGGGAACGGTCCTGGCAGCCAACCCGGCCGATCCCGCGCCGCGGATGGCGCAAGCGTCCGCGCCGCGGCCCGGACCCGCCGCTCCGCGTTCGCCGTCGCTCGCCTCCATGCTCGACGTCGTCGCCAAGACCTTGAACGAGTTGCGGGTCGTCGACGACGAGGCGGTCCGGGCGCCGCGGGCTGAGCTGGCTCGGCAGATACGAGAGATCGTGGCCGAGCACGGGACACCCGTGGAGGCGAAGATCGCGCGAGTACTCGAAGGGCTGGTCGCGCGGCCTGGCCTCGATCGGGAGGCTCTCGCCGACCTGCGCGTGACGCTTGCCAACCTCGTGGACGTCGCGCAGCGTCACCTCGACGAACCGCGGCTGGCGCAGCAGCTGTCGCACGAGGCGCTGCGCGACGTCCAGCTCGTGCACGAGCACGCCGGCGCGATCCTCGGCCAGGTCGAGCTGCAGCAAATGGCGAACGCGCACGCCGCTACCACCCCCGGGCCGGACAACGCCTACTTGATGTTCCAGGTGCCGATCCCCGGCGGCCGCGGCGGCCAGACGGCGCAGATCCGCATCCGGCAGGAGGAGCAGGGCGGCACGAAGCGCATCGACCCGAAGAACGTCCACGTCGTCTTCCAGTTCGAGCTGCGGCACCTCGGCACCGTGCGGGTCAGCCTCCGGGTCCACGACCAGCGCATCTCCTGCCGCATGGGATCGTCGGACCCCGACGCGACCACGCTCCTCGGCGCGCATGCCGGCGAGCTCCGCGACGGCCTGGGCAGCCTTGGGTACTTCGTCGACGACCTCAGGTGCTCGGTCCTCACGCCGGAGGAGATCGAGATTCCGGACGGGGCTTTCGCGGTTGCGCCGAGGGCTCCGACGATGCGGCTCGACGCGCGGGCCTGATCCGTTGGACGACGACGCGCACCGGCGGCCGCCGCTCAAGACCGCGGTCGCGCTCAAGTACGATCGAGCCAGGAGCAAAGCGCCGACCGTCGCGGCGACCGGCAAAGGCCGTGTCGCCGAGCGGATCCTTGCGATCGCGCGCGAGCACGGCGTCCCCATCAAGGAGGATCCGGACCTCGTCGAGCTCCTCGCCAAGCTCGACCTTGGCGAGGCGATCCCGGCTGAGCTCTACCCGGTGATCGCCGAGGTTTTCGCCTTCGTGTACCGGCTGAACGCGGGGCGGGGAAGCCGTTAGCTCGGCAGCGCGAGGCGCGCGCGGACGATACGCCGCTGCGTGTAATCCCTGGTCGCGGGGATGAACTGCCCTTCGCAGCTGATGACGGTGATCACCCGGCCGAGCTGGTAGCCGAGGATCTGTTCGACCGGCGCGTTGTCCTTGTCGTAGAGGTTCGTCGACTCGACCTTGAACGGCAGCGTCTCGCCCTTGTCGGTCTTGACGACGATCTGGTCGCCGGGGTTGACCTTGCCGAGGTCCCAGAAAACGGCCGTGGTCGGCCGACCGCCGGGACCGTTCGCGAAGTCCCGGTGGCCGGTGATCAGCGCGTTCCCGGGGTCACCGGGCCGCGGTCCACCCACGAACCAGCCGACCACATCCCAGGAGTCTGGCGAGGCCAGGTCGCCGTCCGGCGTCGTCTTCACGGGCACGATCGGCGCCGAAACGCCGATCTTCGGGATCTCGAGGGTCGTCGGCGTGCCGCGCACGACCGGCGTCGGGGTCGGAGGCGGTGGGGTCGGCGTGACGGTCGGCTTCGGCGGGACCAGCGTGGGCGTGGCCGTCGGTTGGGCGGGCGTCGACGCGGCGCTGGCTGCGGACGGGCGGCCGCCCGCGGGCTCGACCGCTGCCGCCGTGGCGGCGGCCGCGGCGACCTTTTCGGTCGGCGACGCAGGACCGCGCGCGCATCCGAGCGCCGCCACCGCGAGGCTCGAGAGAACGCCCGCCAGAAACCCCCGCCGCGAGATCATCGCCATGCTTGCTCGAAGCCGCTAGCGTCCGGCTCCAACCGGCGTCCGCTCGCGGACCGCGTTCGCGATGCGGTCGAGCGCCTTCTCGATGTTCGCCACCGAGTTGGCGTACGAGAGGCGCAGGTAGCCTTCGCCGTACCGACCGAACGCCGTGCCGCTGAGCGCCGCGACGCCGTAGTCGTTCAGCAGCAGGTCGGCGAACTCCTTCGATCCCATACCGGTGCCCGAGACGTTCGGGAACGCATAAAAGGCGCCGGCCGGGTTGACGCAGCGGATGCCGGGGATCGCGTTCAGCCCGTCCACGATTACCTTGCGGCGTCGGCGGAACTCTTCGACCATCTCCCTGACGGCGTCCTGGGGGCCCTCGAGCGCCTCGACGCCGGCCTTCTGGATGAACGTGGCCGTGCACGAGACGCTGTTCGTCACGAGCCGCGAGATGTGCGGCACGAGCTCCGTGGGAAAGACCCCGTAGCCGAGCCGCCAGCCGGTCATCGCGTAGGTCTTGGAGAACCCGTCCAGGATAACGGTGAGGTCCTTCATGCCGGGCAGCGTCGAGATCGACGCGAACTCGCCGTCGTAGAGGATCTCGGAGTAGATCTCGTCGGACAGCACCGGGATCTGGCGGGCGCGGGCGACCTCGGCGATCGCCTCGAGGTCCGAGCGCTCGAGGACGCCACCGGTCGGGTTCGCCGGCGAGTTGATGATGATCAGGCGGGTCCGGTCGTTGACCGAGGCACGGAAGGCGTCAACGTCGAAGCGAAACTGCCTCTCTTCCAACAAAGGCATCGGAACCGCTGTGGCGCCGACGTACTCGATCATCGACTCGTAGATCGGGAAGCCGGGGTTTGGGTAGAGGACCTCGGTGCCGGGCTCGGCCAGCGCCATGATCGTGAAGAACATGATCGGCTTGCCGCCGGGTGTGACGACGACCTGCTCCGGCTCGACCTCGATCCCGCGCGACCGCGACACGTGCCCGGCGATCGCGGCGCGCAGCTCCGGGAGGCCCGGCGATGGCCCATAGTGGGTGAAGCCGTCCTGGAGCGCCCGACAGCCAGCGTCCACGATGTTGCGCGGCGTGTCGAAGTCCGGCTCGCCGATCTCGAGGTGGACGACCTCTTTGCCCTGCGCCTCGAGCTGCCTGGCGCGGGCGAGCACCTCGAACGCCGTCTCGGTGCCAAGTCGGCTCATCGCCGACGCGAGCTTGATCGCCATCTGGCTCCCTTCGGGGTGAGTTTGCGCGGCTTCCTACGGGACCGCGACCTTCGTCGGCCGACCGATCGCGCGGTACTCGAAGCCGGCCTCGGCCATCACCTCGGGGTCCCACAGGTTGCGGCCGTCGATCACGATCGGGCGGCGCATCGCGCGGCGCAGCCGGCCGAGGTCGATCTGCTTGAACTCGTTCCACTCGGTGACGAGGATGAGCGCGTCTGCTCCGTCGGCCGCCTCGTACGCGTCGCGGCAGAGCTCGATGCCTGGCAGCAGCCGCCGGGCGTTGTCGGCGGCCGCCGGGTCAAAGCCGCGCACGCGCGCGCCTTCGTGTTGGAGCAATTCGACGATCTCGAGCGAAGGCGCGTCGCGCATGTCGTCGGTGTTCGGCTTGAAGGCGAGGCCGAGGAGCGCGATCTCCGTGCCGCGCAGGTTGCCGAGCGTCTCGCGCGCTAGCCGCACGACGTGGATCCGCTGGTCGCGGTTGATCTCGATGACGGCGCGCAGCAGCTGCGGGTGGCAGCCGTGGATCGACGCCATGTACTCCAGCGCCCGCACGTCCTTCGGGAAGCACGACCCGCCCCAGCCGATGCCGGCGTTCAGGAACGCCGGCGCGATGCGCGGGTCGAGCCCCATGCCGCGCGCGACCTCGCGCACGTCGGCGCCGAGCCGGTCGCAGACCTGGGCGATCTCGTTGATGAACGAGATCTTGGTCGCCAGGAACGCGTTCGACGCGTACTTGATCATCTCCGACGTGCGCTCGTCGGTCAGCACAATCGGGCAGCCGAGCGGCTTGTAGAGCTCCGCGACGCGCTCGGCCGCCTCGCGCTCGGACGAGCCGAGCACGACGCGGTCGGCCTGCATGAAGTCGTGCAGCGCGGTGCCCTCGCGGAGGAACTCGGGGTTCGACACGACGGACACCGGCACCGAGGTCGCGCGGCGGATGATCGAAGCGACGAAGTCGGCCGAGCCGATCGGGACGGTGCTCTTGTTGACGACGATCGCCGGGCTGACGAGGTGCTGCGCGAGCGTTGCGGCGGCCTGCTCGACGTAGGTCATGTCGGCGTGGCCGTTCGGGCTCTGCGGCGTGTTCACGGCGATGAAGAGGAACTCCGCGCCAGGCACGGCCTCGGCGTACTCCGTCGTGAACGTCAGGCGCCCAGCCCGGACGTTTCGCTCGACGACCTCCTCGAGGCCAGGCTCGTAGATCGGCATCTCGCCCCGGTTGAGGCGCGCGATCTTTTCCTGGTTGACGTCGAGACAGACGACGTCGTTGCCCAGGTCGGCGAAACAGGCGCCCGTCGTGAGCCCCACGTAGCCGGTTCCGATCACACAAACGCGCGCCATGAGCCCCCTTCTGGCTTGCCGAGTGTAGCGGGTCAATCCCGCGTGATTCGAGACAAGCTGAGATTGTACCGGGCCAGGAAAAAGAACCCGATTAGAGTGGGTGGAAGCCAGATTGCGATGTGCAGGACGAAGGCGTAGGCGAGTGCCTCGGCGTCGGGCACCGCGAACACCGCCATGGCGCGCTGGACGAGCGCGTCGAAGGTGCCGACGTATCCCGGCGACGACGGGATCATCGTTCCGAGGTTGGCGACCGCGAGCGGCAACAAATAGGCACCCGGCGCGTCCGTCAGCCCGAACGCCTGGCCAACCGCCACGTAGACGGCGCCTTCCAGCCCCCAGGCGAGGATCGACGTGGCGAGGACGGCGGCGGCGAGCTTGACGTCGTTCAGCACACCCAGCCCGGCGATGAACTTCTCGGCCGCGTCGAGCGCCGCCTCGCGCAGGCGCGCCGGGAACGGCGCGAGAAGCCGCGCCGCGACGCCAAGCGCGAGATGCGGCGCGAGTGCGAGGAGCGCCAGGACCACAGCAGCGCCGCCAAACGCTGCGGCGGTGATCGGAACGAGCAGCGCGACCCAGTCCGAGGCGACGCGGCTGCCGGCCACCAGGACGGCCAGGCCAAGGAAGAGCAGCATCACGATCCCATCGAAGATGCGCTCGACGACGACGGTGGCGAGCGCGGCGCTGCGGCTGACGCCGAAGCGGCGTCCCGCGAGCACCGCCCGCGCGATCTCGCCGAGCCGCGCTGGCAACACGTTGTTGACGAGGAAGCCGATCGTCAGCGTGCCGAAGAGCGCGCGGGCAGGTACTCGGACGACTGGCTGCAGCAGGATGCGCCAGCGGAGCGTCCGGGCGCCGAGGTCGCACAGGTAAAGAAGGACCGCCGGGATGAGCCACCAGTAGTTGGCCTGCCCAAGCGCGCTAGCCAGCCGACCGACGTCGCTGACCTGCCGGAAGGCGACCCAGAGGAAGAAGGCCGAGATGACGGCGCCGACGACCCAACGCCGCTGGAAGCGGCGGCCGACCCGCCCCGCTTCCACGGCGGGATCGGTCGGCGCGGTGGCGGAAGCAGACGTCACCTAGGGGAGCCTTCGTGCGATTGTAAGGGGGGCGTGTGACGAACTTCTCGATTTGGCGCAGAACCGATTGCTAAGATGGGCTGCTTGCTCAAGCTCCGCCTTAGCGCGCCGGAAGGCCCCGCCGGGTCGCGCCGCTCGCTCGCCGTGGCGCTGGTCCTGGCGGCCGTCCTTCTCTACTTCGCGTTCCGTGGGGTCAGCTGGGGCGAGCTGTACCAACGGCTGCGGTACGCGCGGCTCGAGGTGCTCGTGCTCGTCATGGTGGCCTTCACGTGCTCGTATTTCTGCCGAGGATTGCGGTGGGGTGTGTTGTTGTCGGCCGTTGGGCGGCTGCCGACGTTGACGGTCTTCTGGGCGACGGCGACCGGGTACCTCGGCAACAGCTTCCTGCCGGCCCGCGCGGGCGAGCTGATCCGCTCGGCCATGCTCGCACGCTCGACTGGTGTGGACGTCGGCTACGTGCTCGCCACGGCCGTGACTGAGCGGGTCCTCGACGCCGGCGTGCTCGTGTTGATCGGCGTGGTCGCGCTGACGGCGGTCGGCGAGCTGCCGGCGTGGCTGTCGAGCTCGATGCAGGTGATGGCGGTGGCAGGGGCGCTCGGCCTGGCTGGCTTGTTCTGCGTTCCACGGCTTGAGCCGCTGATCCGCGTCGTGGTGGCGCGCCTTCCCTTCGGGGCCCGGCGGGCTAGGGTCGATGGGCTGGTCGCGAAGTTCCTGCTTGGCCTCCGTTCGTTCCAGGACCCCGCGCGGGCCGCGAAGTTCCTCGGCCTGACGGCCGTGATCTGGACCATCGACACGACCGCGGCGATCGTCTGCGCCCGAGGACTCGATACGACGCTGCTGCCCCAGCAGGCGGCGCTCCTGATCGCGGCGCTTGGCCTCGCCAGCGCGGCTCCATCCACGCCGGGCTTTGTGGGCGTCTACCAGTTCGTGACCGTCTCAGTTCTGGCGCTGTTTGGGATCGCGCAGGGCGAGGCGCTTGCGTTCATCCTGGTGTTCCAGGGGCTGACCTACGTTGTGACGATCGCCCTCGGGCTGCCCGGCCTCTGGCGCCTGGCGGCCAGCGGTCGGGTTGGGATCGTGGGGGGTTCCGCGTGAGCCTGGCCGCGGCGCCGGCTCGTTCGGCCTCGGCGCGCGCGCCGGTCGCCAAGGCACGGGCCGTCCCGTGGAGCGTCGTCGCCGGCCTGCTGTTCTGGCTGGCGGCCGTCGCCGCCGGTTACCGGGCCCAGCACTTCCTGACGCCCGAGAACCAGGTCGTGGCCGGTGCGCTCTGGTATGGCGCGGCCGTGGTGCTCGCCGTCGCCGGCATCGGGCTGATCGACCGCCGCGCCGCGCCCCGCGAGCAGCGCGCCGCCGAGCCGACCCTGGCGCCGCGTGTCTGGCGCGCACCCCGCCAGGCCGGCGGCCTGGCGCTGACGCTCGTCGGCGTGGCCGTCGGCGCGGGGATGACGTATCTCCTGTGGATCCAGCCGCGCGGCGGCTTCGTCGCGCCGAAGGCGCTCTTCTTCGACCCATCCACCGTGTACGGCAAGGCGTTCTGGCTCTGGGTCGTCGCGATGGCCGCGGTGCTCGGCGGCGCCGCGCTGATGGCGCGCAACCCGCCGCGTCTGAGCTGGGCGCGTCCGTCCCGCGCCGGGCTGATCGAGCTCGCCGGCGTGCTCGGCCTGTTGGCGATCACTCTGGCGTACCGCCTGATCGGGCTTCCGCAGATCCCGTACGAGGTCCACGGCGACGAGGCGGCGATCGGCGTCGCGGCGCGCGCGATCATGCACGGCGACGCGCCAAGCCTGTTCTGGGTCGGCTGGGCCGACGTGCCGAACATGAGCTACGCGATCCCGGCGGCGTTCATGTCGCTCGTCGGCGACAACCTGTTCGGCCTCCGGATCGCGTCGGTCGTCCAGGGGACGCTCTCGGTCCTACTGACGTACCTGATCGCGCGCCGCCTCTTCGGCTGGCGCATCGGGCTCGTCGCCGGCGTGCTGTTGGCGATGAACCACTGGCACGTGCACTTCAGTCGCACCGGCTTCCATTACATGCAGGCGGTCTTCGCCGGCACGCTGTTCGTCTACTTGATGCTGCGCGCGATCGACACCCGCCGCGCCGCGAACTGGCTCCTGGCGGGCTTCGCCGTCGGCCTCGGCTTCGAGGTGTACTACGGCGCGCGCATCGCGCCGGTGATCGGCGCCGTCTACCTCGTCCACCAGGCGGTCCGCGACCGCGCGTTCTTCACGAAGCACTGGAGCGGCGTGTTGGCCATGTGCGGCGGCGCGCTGCTGTTCGCGGCCCCGGTGATCGTCTTCTTCGTCCAACACCCCGACACGTTCCTGAACCGTACGAACGGCGTCTCGGTGACCAACCCTGACATCCAGAACCACCTCATCCGCTCGTTCGGGGTGAACACCCTGGGCGAAGCCATGCTCATCCAGCTCCGCAACTCGGTGCTGGCGTTCAACCAGCGCGGCGAGACGAGCCTCCAGTACGGCCACCACGGTCCGCTCGTGGACTATTGGACGAGCGTGTTCTTCGTGGTCGGTCTGGCGGTGATCACGTTTCGGCTTACCCGGCCCCGCTACTCGATGCTGGCGGCCTGGTTCTGGCTGACGCTGATCGCCGGATCGGTGATGACGGTCGACGCGCTCTTTTCGCCGCGGGTCGTGATCATCACGCCGGTGCTGTTCATCGCGGCTGCGATCGGCATCGACGCCGGCTGGCGCGGCGTCTCGGTGGTCGGCGGTCGGATCGCGACGTGGGCGTTCGTGCTCCCGCTGCTCGCGCTCGGCGCGCTGGCGGCGCGGGAGAACTACGACATCTACTTCAACCAGCACATCGTCAAGGAACAGCCCGCCGGCTTCGCGACGCTGTTCGCCACTTACGTGAACGGCATCAACGACAAGTACCGTGTCTACTGGCTCGGGCCGGCCGACAGCTACATCCGCTACGACACGATCGACTTCCTGTCGCCCAACCTCGACGCGCTGGACATCCGGGACAAGCCGCTGCGGCTACCGGTCGACCGCGTTCCGCGCGATAAGGGGATCGCGTTCCTGGCGCGCGCGGGGACCGAATCGCGGCTCAACGCCGTCGAGCAGATGTACCCGGGCAGCCAGCGAGTCACCATCGCGCAGACCAACGGGTACGTGCAGTTCTACGCCTACCTCGTCAGCCACGACGCCATCCTGGCGGCGAAGCCGGATGCGCTCGTCGACGATGGACGGATCCCTGTGCTGACGCCAGAGGAGCTGGCCGCGCGCGACAAGGAGCGGGCCAGCCGGGGCACTCCATGAGCGTCGCGGTCGCTCGGGCCCGAGCGGCTTCGGCGGACCACGCCGCCAATCGCCCCGCGCGGCTGATCGCGCTCGCCGTGATGGTGGTGGCGGCGATCGGCGCTCTGGCGGTCCAGAACGGCCTTCCCGGGCTACGTGGCGTCGACGACGTCCCGCGCAAGTGGGGCGCGGCGGCGCTGGCCGGCGCCATCGCGTGGTGGCTGTCCGGCCGCGCGCTCGGGCCGAGCGCGTTCGTGCTTCCGAAGGCGTCCGCGACCGACCGCCGGACCCGGGCGATGATCGCGTTGGGCGTGCCATCCGCGCTGGTGTGCGCGTCCGGCGATTGGCTGCTGAAGGGCGACCTGACCTCTGCGCTGGGCGGATGGCTGTGGCTGGTCGGCGTCGTCGGGCTGTTCGCCGCGGCGCTGGCCTACGAGCTCCCGGCGCCCGGGCTGGCCTGGCTGCGGGTCGGCTGGCGCGAGTGGGCGTGGCGCTCGCTCGTCGTCGCGGTCGTGCTGGCGAGCCTGGCCATCCGGCTGTACAAGCTCGAGGCGATCCCCGCGGACCTCAACAACGACGAGGCCGAGTTCGCCGAAGCTGGTCTCAACCTGTGGTACGACCAGCCGCCACTCGGCGAGCACGTCGCGACGCAAGTGTCGGTCTTCCAGACCGGCTGGGCAGAGAACCCGTACGGCGGCTGGTTCATCCAGGCGCTGAGCATGGAGGTGGTCGGCGAGACGGTCTTTGGCCTCCGGCTGCCGTCCGCGATCTGCGGCGCGGTCGGGGTCTGGCTTTTCTACCTCCTTCTGCGCGAAATGGCGCCGCGGTGGGCGGCGCTGACGGGCGCGGTGCTGCTTTCCATCGGGCACACGCACCTGTTCTGGACACGCGTCGGGCTCGTGCAGTCGATGATGCTGCTTTGCACGACCGGTGTGTTCCTCGGCATGCTGCGTGGGTACCGGACCAGGCGGTTCCTGCCCTGGGTCGTGGCGGGCGTCTGGCTCGGCGCGGCGCAGTACGTCTACCTTGGCGCCCGCTTCCTGGTGCCGATCGTGGTGCTCTTCCTCGCCTACCTGGGGCTGCGCGACCGCGCCTTCGTGCGGCAGCAGTGGGCAGCCGTCGCTTCCATGGCGGCCGCGTCGGTCGTCCTGTTCCTCCCGCAGGGCTTCTGGCTGGCGGCGCACCCCGAGCTGTTAACCGGTCCTGGCGGACGGACGTTCATCTTCAACAAACCCGAGTATTTGAACGAGTTCTTCCCGGGCCAGGGTGTGGTCGGGATCGTGATCGGGCAGCTCAGGCGCTGCCTGACGTCGCTGGCGTTCACTGGCGATGGGAGCCAGGCGTTCTACCCACCCCACGTGGCGATCGTCGACCCCGTGGTCGGCGCGCTGTTCCTGCTCGGGCTGGTCGGGGTCTCGTTCGGGCTCAAGCGGCCTGGCTACGCGCTGATCTCGATCTGGTTCTGGGTCTCGATCGTCCTCCTCGGCATTCCGACGATCGACACGCCCTCGATGAGCCGCATGGTCGTCGTCCTGCCGGCCATCGTCGCGATCGCCGCGATCGCGCTCGACCGGCTCGCCTGGGTGATCGGCCGCGTCGGCGGGCGCGCCGCGCTGGCCCCGCTCGCGTTGCCGCTGTGCGCGGCGCTCGCTTACGCGGCGCTCTGGAACTACAAGATCTTCTTCGTCGATTACCCGGTTGATTCGCCGGCGAAGCACGCCACCGTCGCCGCGCGCATCGTGCGGGACCTCGGCCCGACCTACAAGAGCTACGTCGTGACGCCCCCGGGTATGTGGTTCAACGTCGGGATCATGCGTTTCATCGCGCGCGGGATGGCTGGCGACGACGTCAGCTCGATCGACGAGATCCCGGTCAAAGAGCGCGGCTACCGCAACGCGAACTTCATCATCTTCCCCTGGGTGAAGGGTGCGGTCGAAAAGATCACCCGGACGTATCCGGGCCACCAGCTCTTCGAGTACCGCACGCCCAAGGGCGAGCTGCTCTTCTACACCTACCAGGTTCCGGCCGCGCAGTTCGCCGAGCAGGCCGGGCCGGACGCCGTCTGGCGGCAGTGGGACTTCAAGTTCGGGCAAAAGGGGTCCAAGTTCGGACAGTTCGACACCGGCGCCGCGCTCGCGATCGACGCGTCAGGGCGGGTCTACCTCGCCGATCGTGGCAACGGCCGGATCGACGTGTTCGACCCCAAAGGCAGGCCGTTGGCCATGTTGGGGGCGCCCGGCGTCGGGGACGGGCAGTTCAAGAACATCGCCGACGTGGCGGTCGCGCCGGACGGCACCGTGCTCGGCCTGGACCGCGAAACGCGCTGGATCCAGCGGTTCGATCCGAGTGGCAAGTGGCTGGCCAAGCTCGGCGGCCCCGACGTCCTGAAGGCGCCCGACGCGATGGCGGTCGGTCCCGATGGCGTCGTGGTCGTGTCGGACACGGCGCAGAACGTGCTCGTCCGGATGACGCTCGACGGCCAACCGGTTGAGAAGGTCGGGGCGCAGGGCAAGGGTCCCGGTCAGCTGGAGCGGCCAGGTGCGGTGGCGGTTGGTCCCGACGGTACGGTCTACGTCGCCGACCTTGGGAACAAGCGGATCGAGCGCTTCGCGCGCGGCCGCGAGTTCGCCGGCGAGTGGCCGATGCCGCCGGCGACGACCGATGCGCCACCGCGGATGACGGTCGCGCAGGGCGACGGCGGTGCGCTGTACGTCTCGAGTCCGGCGGGGGGCCAGGTCTACCGCTACCTACCGGATGGGAAGCTCGACTTCGTCCTGGGTAAGCACGGCGACGGGCCGGTCGAGCTGATCCAGCCGACCGCGCTGGCGGCGAGCCCCGCCGGCGATCTGTACCTGCTCGACTACGTCCGCCACCAGATCTTCGTCTACGACCTCTCCAGGCGGCTGAGGTAGCGGGATGAACGCCACGACCACGGAGATCGGGGGGCGGGTCCCGGGAGCGCCCGCGGCGGCGCCGCAACCTGGTCGTGGGCGGCCGGGCGTCCTTGCGGGTGTGTCGCGCGGTGAGCCCGCGCTCGTCGTCGGCGTGATCGGGCTGCTGCTGGCGGCCATCGGCGAGGCGCTGGTCGACTACCGTGAGTCGCCGACCCTGAAGCAGGTCCCTGGCGTTGCCAGCCTGGCCTTTTATGTGGCCGGCATCGCCCTGTTCGTCGCGAGCGCGCGCGGCGCGTGGCTCGCCCTGGCAGCCGCGCGCCCGGAAGCCCCCGTCGTCGAGCGAGGGCGCCGGCGCTGGCTTGTGCTCGGCGTCGGCCTGGCGATCTCGCTCGGGCTCACCGCCTGGTCGACGTCGCTCATCGTGAAGAATTTGAAGACCGAGACCGGCGGGTACGTCTGGATCGCGGCGATGCTGGCGCTGATCGCGACCGGGATCGCGGCCGGCCGAGACTTCACGTGGCCGAGCCTCTGGGAGCCGGCATCCTGGCCGAGCGGCCGACGCGAGCGCTGGCTCGCCCTCGGCGCGATCGCCTCGATCCTCTTGGTCGCGGGGGCAGCACGGCTGCTGTTCCTCGACACCATCCCGTGGGGCATCAACGCCGACGAAGGGGACCGGGCGGCGCTTTCCATCCAGATCCTGCGCGGGCAGAAGCCGGAGGGGGTCTTCGACTACGGCTGGTACCGCATCCACATGATCTATTTCTGGCTGGTCGCTCAGTGGATGCGTGTGGTCGGGATCGGCTTCGTGCAGGCCCGGATGTTCGGAGGGCTGTTCAGCATCGCGTCGGTCGGCATCGTCCTGTGGATGGCGATCCGGCAGTTCGGTCTCCGGACCGGCCTCCTCGCCGGCGCGCTGCTCGCCGTGCTCGGCGCTTCCCTGCAGTTCGCGCGCGAGACGACCGAGGCGACGCCGACCGCGACGCTCTGGGTGCTCAGCCTGGCATTGTTCCTCGAAGGGATGCGTCGTGGCCGGCCGTGGGCGTGGATCGGCGCCGGCATGGCCGGCGCGCTCTCGATCTACTTCTACCCATCGGCCCGCCTCTGGCCGATCTTCGCCGTTGGCGTCGTCGGGTACGCCTTGCTGCACGGGCTCGGCGGGCGGCGCGTCCCCGTGCTCGGCCGCGGACTACTGGGCGCGGTCGGCGCGGTCGTGGCCGGCGCGCCGTTCTTCGCGCTGGCTTACGTCCGTCCGGATGTGATCTCGAGCCGCGCCGAGGACGTCTCGATCTTCACGCAGAACAACCCTGTGCGTCTCGCCTACTACCAGCCGAGCTGGCCGATCTGGCGGCTGGTGGTCGAGCAGGTCGTCCGGACCGTCGGCATCTTCAACCAGTTCGCCGATCGCGGCGGCGTCTGGCCGACCGAGGCGCCGCTGCTGCGCTCGAGCCTGCTCGCCGTGCTGACGCTGGTCGGCCTGGGCTGGATCTGCCTGCGCTGGCGCGACCCACGCTTCGTGGCGCTGGCCGTCTTCGTCTGGGTCGGCCTCCTCGGCGTGATCGTCACCGTCGAGACGCCCAACTTCCACCGCATGACCACGGCGGTGCCGGTGATCGCGCTGCTGCCGATGCTCGTGCTCGGCGAGATGGGCGCTCGGGTGGACGCGGTCGGAGCCGGGCGCGTTGCGCCGGCGCGGTGGGCGCCGCGGTGGACGACGGTTGTCATGGCGGCGCTCGTCGGTTGGATGATGTGGAGCGAGGCGCACTATTACTTCGTCGACTACGCCGCGATGGACCGCTGGTCGGTGCCCACCCGCCAGGGCGAGGCCGTCGCCAGGCAGGGCACCGACACGCTGGTGATGACGCTGGGGCGGGCGTTCCACGTCGTCAACTCCGGCTGGGTACGCCTGCTCGCCCCGTTCACGCCGCGCGGAGGCGTGGAATCGCCCGGCGACGAGCTGCCGCTGACGGTGCCGAGCGGCCAGAACCTGGCGTTCATGGTGATGCGCCCTCAGTCGTACTACCTACCCTACCTCCGCGAGCTCTACCCGACCGGCGTGCCGCAGCCCGAGGTGCACCCGACCGAAGGGCTGATGTTCACGATCTACCGCGTGCCGAAGGAAGATGCGGCGGCGCAGCACGGCGCGACCGCGCAGACCCCGGACGGTCGTGCGGTCCGTGTGGCCACTCTGGGCGCTGTGCCGACCGGCCTGAGCAGCTACCCGGCCCCGGTGCGCTGGACCGCGGGCCTGCGCGTCGAGCGGTACTGGAACTACTCGTTCCGCATCGGACCGGGACCCGCCCGGATGACGATCGACGGCGTCGAGGTCGCGGTGGTCCCCGCCGGGGCGGCGGAGGCGACCAGCACGGTCGCTTTGGCGCGGGGTGACCACGCCGTAGTCTTCGAAGGGGTGGTCGCGGCGGCCGACCGCCCGGCGACGTTCGAGTGGATGGCCCAACCGACGGCGCGTCAGGGTGACCCCCCGCAGCCCGCGCAGTGGCGCGCGCCGCGCGCCGAGGAGCTGATCGCCGCGCAGACCGCGCCCCACGGCCTCTACGCCGTCGCACAGGTGCAGGGACGCCCGGAGGTGCACCGCCTCGACAACACGCTCGCCACGTGCTGCTACGCGCACTATTTGCGGCCGGACGACCGGCCGTACACGGTCACCTGGCGCGGCACGCTGACGGCGCCGAAGAGCGGCACGTACAAAATGGGCTTCTTCGAGGAGGGGACGCTCGAGCTGCGGGTCGACGGCCAGAGCGTGCTGCGCGCAAGCAGCTCGCCGGACGAGGCGAAGACCGCCGACGTGCCCTTGACCGCCGGCCCGCACCAGGTTGAGATCGCGGTCCAGGCGCAGCGGACGAACGGCGCGATCGAGTGGATCTGGACGCCGCCGGACGGGGAAACGTCCATCGTCCCGCCGTCGGTCTTGACCCCCCCCACCGGGGTGCTGGTCGGACCGCCCGTTTCGGTCGAGGCGTTGGGCCAGACGGACTGGCAGCCGGTTCCCGGGGCGCTCAACACCCTGCCGTAGCGGGAGCTCGCCTACCTCAGAGGCAGCGGAGCCAGGACCACGACCTGGTGCTGAGCGACGTCGCCGACGGCGATGCGGCCATCGTCGGCGATCGCGATGCCGACGGGACGCTTCAGCCCATCCACGTCGACCCGGCCGCGGACGCCGCCGTCGGGACCGATCAGGATCAGCTTGCCGGCCTCGGGATCGGTTACGACAGCCCCACCTTGCGGCAAGGCGATGGTGTGTGGGCCGTCCGAGCTGCCGGACTTACCGATCGGCAGCTCGCTCAGCGGCGCGCCGTCGCGGTCGAAGTGGACGACCTTCGAGTTGGCGGAGTCGGCGACCCACGCCCCACCGGTCGAATCGACCGCGACGCCGGTCGGCTCGCCGAGCTGGCCAGGTGCCTTGCCCTTCGCCCCGACGACCGCGATCTGCTCGCCCTTGCCGTTGAACTCGACCACGCGCGACGTGCCCGTGTCGGCAACCCAGACGTCATCGGCCGCGTCGACGGTCATACCGCGGGGGTGGTAGAACCGCGCGTCGGGCCCACCGAACTGGTCCACGAGCTGGCCGTCGGCGGTGTAGCGCTTGATCCAGCTCGAGCCGGAGTCGAGGACGACCACGCGTCCTGCGCTGTCCACGGCGATGGCGAGCGGCTCGACCAGGTCGGTCGGCGAGCCCCAGCTTCCGATCGGGTTGCCCGACGGGTCGAATTTCTGAACACGGTGGTTGCCGGTGTCGGCGACGTAGAGGTTGCCCTGCTTGTCGAACGCGACGCCGCGCGGCTGCTGGAACTGGCCGGGACCGTCGCCGGGCTCGCCGATGCGGGCGACCACTTCGGCGGCGATTCCGGGTGTGTCGGCGGCCGACCCTGGTCGGCTCGCGACGGGCTGGCTCGGCGCCTGTGGTGCGGCTGCCGGCGCAGTCGGTGGCGCGCCTGGCGCGGGCCGCGCCGTCGGCGGTGCCTGGGCGACCGGCGCCGTCGGCGGGGGCGGCAGGGCGACCTTGTCCGGGTACACGCCGCGGGGCGGGAAGAGGAGCTGGTCGGGCAGCGGCTCACGGGCGCGGCCGGGTGGCGTCCAGTACGTGTTGATGAAGGTGTTGCCGGTCCGGTCGAGGAAGCGGATACGGATGTCGTGGAAACCAGCCGTGAGCGTCAGACTGCCCTCGACGTAGTCTCCCGTCCCCTTCCCGTTGTCCACGATCATCCGCTCGTCGACGAAGAGCCACGAGCCATCGCGGGACTCCGTGCCGAAACGGTACGGGCCGTCGGTCGGGACGTAAATCTTGCCCTTCCACTCGACCGTGTACGGCCGTGGCAATGGCAGGATGTGGATGCGGATCTGAAGCGTCGGATCGATCTGCTGGAGCGCCGGCTGGCCCGACCAGCTCGGGCCGGCGTAGTAGGTGCCCAGGAGGCCGTTGCTGTTGACGGGGTCGGTGAAGAGCGCGCTGGGCGGAACAGGCGCGAGGTTCCCGCCGTTCGGTGGGCGCCAGAGCAGACGGATCGGCGTCGGCGTGTCCACCGTCCCGGCCACCGTCAGCGCGTGGTTGCCGCGCGGGAGCACGATCGACGTCTCGCCGCCGCCGGCGAGAAGCTCCGTTTCGTCGAGCCGGAGCTTGACCGCTGCCGGTGCCTCGAGCCGCAGCGTGTAGCCGCCGTAATCGGGCACGACCAGCGTGCCCTTCATCTCGGCGTAGTACGGCGTTGGCAGCGAGGGGACGGCGCCGTCGATCGCGGGCAGCTTCGCGGTGGTGAGCGGCTCGCCGTTCGGCTGGCCGCCAGCCCAATATCTCGCCATCACGCCCTCGACGCTGGCGACCTGCTCCGGCGGGACGCGGACGGTGTAAAGCACGGTCGGGCCTCCGCCCTGGAAGCGGAGCTGGTCCACTTGCGCACCTGGGTACATCCGACGGACCATGTCGAGCTTCCGGAGCTGCTCGCCTTCGAGGAAGATCGTCGCGCCCTCGGCGTCCCGGATTGGTAGCGTGCCGACCGGGTCGAACTTGAGCTGCGGCTTGTAGCTCGGCGCCAGGAAGCTGATCGACGGCTGGTCCATCAGCGGCTCGTCGAGGTAAACGCGGCCGACGGTGCGGCCGGCCGCGATGGTCTGCCCGATGTACGTCGCCGCCGTGGAATGCGCGTTCCAGCTCGAGAAGTCGCCGGCCTGCTCCACGAAGTAGCGCTGGACGTTCGAGACGCCGATGCCGACCAGCACGAGCCCGACGAGCCCGCCGCCGAACGCCACGCGCGCTGGCGCAAGCACCGACCCGAGCCGGACCGGTCTGCTGCCGACGATCCGGCCGAGCAGGCTCGCGACGGCCGCGAGCGGCAAGGCGGCGAGCACCGCCGTGACCGCCGTCTCGTCGACCGAGCGCAGTCCCTGCGGTGCCTCGAACGCCAGCGACAGGATGCCGCCGAGCATCGCGAACAGCCACCAGAGCGCGATCACGAAGTACGACGTGTTGCGGAGGCGGCTCAGCGCCATGAGCAGGCCGAGCACGGCTAGCACCGCCGTCATCCGCTCCAGCATGGGCGCGCCGGGCAGGTTGTGCCGTCCGTTGGGGTCGCCCTGGACGTTGAACATCAGCAGGTGCTTCTGGACGTTGTCGAAGAGGGGCTTGTAGCTGTGCTGCTGCTGGATCTCGGTCTGAATCGAGGCGTTGGCGGTCCGCTGGTTGAACTCCTTCGGGAACTCGACCGCGTAGGCGAGGAGCGGCGAGGCGGTGAGGAACACGAAGATCGCGAAGATCGCCACGTTGGCGCCGTGCTCGCGAAGGAACGTCGACCGACTGACCAGTGCCCGGTGGGCGAGGTACAGTCCGACGACCGGGATCAGCACGCGGGAGACGTAGTAGAAGTTGAGGCCCAGGCCGAGCGCCGCCCCGGCGAGCGCGAAGTAGGTACGGCGGCCGCGCTGGAGCCCGAGCGCGAGGAAGCCGACCGCCGCGGCGTCGAGGGCGACCGAGTAAACCGCGTTGAAGGCGAGCCGGCTGAACGTCACGTGCCAGGACATCGTCGCGATCACCCCGGCCGCGGCCAGCCCGACCACACGGCCGAACAGGGCGCGGCCGAGGACGTACACGCCCACCACGCCCGCGACACCGGCGAGCGCGGTCGGGATCCGGAGCGCGAGCTGCGTGGGCCCCAGCACCCAGAAGAAAGGGATCGTCGCGTAGAGCTTCATCGCCGGCTCGTCCACGAAGAACGCGTACACGGGCCGGACTGTCGGGTCCGCCATGATCTTGAGCGTCTCGAGCCCGTCGCGCGCCTCGTCGAACCACAGGCCGTACGGCTGGTCGGCGAGGCGGTAAAACCGCAATACCGCGGCCACGAGGAGAAGCACGCCGAGCGCCGCGAGCACGGCGTGGTTGCGCCGCACCACGCCGCGGAGGCTCGGGCGGGCGTCAAGCTGGTAGACGCCCACCGCGGCGACGGCGACGCCGATCGGGTAAAGGAGCCACGGGATCGAGTAGCCGCCCGGCAGACTGCTCAAGCGATTGGCGCGCTCGAGCGACCAGCCCCACGAGAGAAGGGCGATCGCGGCCAGGTTCAGCGCGAGGGCGACGCCGACCAGGCGCGCGCCAGGGTGCGGCTTACGATCGACGACGAACGCCGGCAGCGGAACGGCTGGCAGCGCGAGGGGCGGCAGCACGAGCTCGCGGACGGCGATGCGCGCGAAGAGCGCGCCGGCCGCGAGCAGAAGGACGCCGGCCTCGACGACGTAGAGTCGACGACCCAGCATGCCCTGCGCGAGCCAGCCGACGCCGATGAGCACGACCGAAAGGAGCAGCGCGCGGACAGCCCGGCGGTCGATGCGCGAGATCGGCCGCGCTTTCGCGCGTGGACGGGCCGTTTCCGCAGCGATACTGAGCGAGCCTTCCATCAAGCCCACGTGATCGCCCACAGCGTCGCGCCGAGCACTATAGCCAGCGGCCTCTGCGTCGGGCCATGCGCGTCGCCTTACTCCACGACGAACGAGTCGAAGCGCATGTGAGCGGCGAACCAGATGAACAGCCCCTTCTTGCCGCCGGGCAGCTGGTGGTCCTTGTTCGTCCACTGCCCGATCGACATGTTGTCGACCCAGGCCCGGATGCGCTCCTTGTTGCCCGAGACGCGCAGCTCGTGCACGTCCCGGCCCCAGTAAGGCGTTTCCGGTACGTGGACCGCGTCGCCGATGGTGCCGCCGTTGCCATCCTTCGCCCACACCAGGTTGAAGATCGGCATCCGGTCCTTGTCGGTGCTCCCCTGGAGCACGACGTAGTTCGTCTGGTCGACGTACGAGAGCAGGACCCCCCACTGTGGCGCACCGGGCCCGCTCGCCGTCAGTACCTGGAAGCGCGTCACGATCGTGTACGGGTCCTGGGTGTTGTCGAAGAGCAGCATCTGGGGCGGACGCATCATCTCGATCCGCGACGGGCCGGTGAAGCCGCGGCCGATCCACCCGCCCGTCGGGAGCGCCTCCCAGACGACCGGCGTCGGCGTCGGCGTGGGGCCGCGCGGCGTCGGCGTCGGCGGCCTGGGCGTCGGCGAAGCCTCGACGACGTCGACGACGACGCTCTCCTGGGCCTGGACTGGCCGCGTGCCGGCGGCGGATCGCCCGGTGATCGCCGAGACGAGCAGGACGAGGACGACGACTCCGAGCCCGCTGCCCACGCCGGTGAGGATCGGCGTGGGCACGCGCTCGAGCACCGGTCTGAGCGGTGCCAGCAGCGGCGCGAGCCTCGCCGCCAGGCCGGCCCCCGGAGGTGGTGACCCCGAGGCGGCGCCCGGCTCGGCCGAGGCGTCGCCTGGGGCCTGGTCGCCCTCGTCGTCCTCGTCCGGGACGTCGGGCACCTCGGGCATGTCGATGAGCTCGTCTTGCATCAGCCCGCCGAGGCCCTCGCCACGAAGCTATTCTCGACACACGACGGGGCCTCTGCAGCGTAAGGACGCCGAGCGACGACGAGCATGTCGACGAACGGGAGCGACACCCGGATCCGGCCGAGCGGCGTGTCGGCCAATCGGCGCGCGGCGCCGCCGAGCGCGCCAAGCCGGCCGATCGTTACCACCTTCTCGGCGCAGAAGCCGAGGTCGCGGACGAATCCCCACCGCTCGAAGTGCACCGGCTCGAGTCCGGCGCCGCGCAGCAGCGTTCCAAACGTCCGGCGCGAGTAGTAGTAATAGTGTTCGGGCACCTTGGTGAAGCCATACCAGCGGCGCCCGAGCAGCCGCGCGTCGAGGCCGGCGACGTCGGGTGTCGTCGCGACGAGCACGCCCCCGGGCCGCAAGACGCGCGCGATGGCGGCCAGCGTCTCACGGGGGTCCGGCACGTGTTCCAGCACGTCCCACGATGTGACGACGTCGAAGCTGGCGTCGCGGCCCCAACCGCTCTCCAGCGTGCCCTGTTCGGCCGGTAGTCCGCGCTCGCGCACCAGTGTCTCGATCGCGTAGCGCGACACGTCGAGGCCGACCGCGTCGTAGCCGCGCCGGACCGCGGCCTCGAGGAAGACGCCCGTCCCGCAGCCGTGGTCGAGCAGCCGGGCCGGCGGAGCGATCTGCCGTTCGACCATAGCCATCTTCGCGGCCGCCTCGCTCTCCAGCGAGCGCCTGGCGCGCGCGTAGCTCGCGTAGCCGGGCAGTGCTGCCGATTGGCTCTCGAAGTAGGTCGGACCGTAGATCGCGGCGGTGGCCTCCGGCGTGGGGCGCGGCGATAGGTAGACGAGACCGCAGCCGCGGCAGCGAACGATCGCGTACGGCGCCGCCCGGCGCACGAGCTCCGCGTCCCACCCGCCGCAGAGTGCGCAGGGAACGTCGACCGTGCGCGGCGCGGAGGACATCAGTGCCCGGGCTTGCGGGCGACGATCACCATGTTCGCGCCCGGGCGGCAGTCCTCCGGCCGCATGAGGTCGGCGAGCGCGCGGCTTACCGTCCTGAGCATTAGCCGCTGCATGGGGTACGGCCAGCCCGGGACGAGGCGCCGGGCGACGAGCTGGAGGCTGGCGAACGGCATCAACAGGTCCCACGCGGAGGTGAGCGCCCGGGGCATCACCTGCCAGATCGCCTCGACCTGGAAGCCGGCCTCGGCCAGGCGGCACCGCCAGCGCTCGGGGCTGTCGGTGTGGTAGTGGCGGAAAACGCGGTTCAGGGCGCGGACGTACCAGCGGCCGAGAAACGCGACCCCGAGCGCCTGGGCGAGCGCCGGGTAGAAGAGGAAGTCGGCGAACCGGTGCGTGGGCACCGTGAAGACAAAGACCCCGCCAGGGCGCAGCACCCGGTAAGCCTCGCGGCAGACGCCGTCGACGTCCGGGATGTGCTCCAGCACGCAGTTGCTGAAGACCGTTTCGAAGGAGCGATCGGGGAAAGGCAGATCAGTCGCATCGGCGATCTTGACCTGCTCGTAGGCTCCGGAGCTGCGCGCCTGAGTCAGCTGGCTGATCGAGAGGTCGACGCCCATCTCGACTTTGTCGCGGAACAGCAGCCGCGCGAAGAGGCCATCGCCGCAGCCGATGTCGAGGATCGGGCGGCGCATGGGCACGTTGGCGAGGACCGCGGCCTCCGAGGCGCGCCACACGGCGTGGTTGAGCGGTACCCGCTCGGCCAGCGCGAGCAAGTAGTAGCGCGCGGTCGCCCGCCAGTTCGGGAATCGCTGGGTCACGGCGAGTCGCCGCGATGGATCTCGACCAGGCTCGTCTTGCGCAGCCGGTAGAACCGCCGACCAGGGTAGAGAGCCATCAGCCGCTCGTCTTCCGCGCCAAGGTCACGCGCGTAGATCACGTCCGTGTCAAGCAGCGGCGAGTTCGCGGAGAAGACCATCCCGTAGTTCCACCACTCGGCGGCCGGCCCTGGATCGGTGA
This sequence comes from Chloroflexota bacterium, assembly GCA_035651675.1. Classification (GTDB taxonomy): domain Bacteria; phylum Chloroflexota; class UBA6077; order FW602-bin22; family FW602-bin22; genus DASRFH01. The sequence continues at coordinate 23,279 of DASRFH010000165.1, forward strand.
ACACGACGGCGTCGTGAACCCCGGCGTGCGCCACGGCGTCGAGCGACGCCGCGCTAACGTAGTTGTATCCCTTAAGGCCCGGTAGCTGCGAGGGGATGTACAGGCCGACGTCGAACGCCAGTAGGCTGCCCAGCAGGACGTAGGCGAGAACGCGCCCGGGCGTGCGGCCCAGCTCGGCGAGCCCGACCACGCCGCGCGCGCTCAGCAGCGCAATGAACGGCATCGCTTCGTGGTAGAAGCGGGGTCCGTACATCACGCCGTCCGCCCACCAGAAGAAGTAACCGACCATTAAGCACAGCCATGCGGAGAGCCACAGCCGCTCCCAGCGTCGGGCCCGTCCGATCGCGAAAGGCACCAGCGCGAGCGCGAACGTGGCGATGGACGGCCAACCGAAGGCGTCGACGGCGAGCTCACTCACGTTGCGCAGCGTGTTGAACAAGCCGTTGGCTGGCGTGTGGCCTTGCAGTCCCTTGTCGGGTCCGAAGCCGAGTCGGTCGAACGGCCACCACAGCTCCATCGTCGTGACGGCAGGGCTGCCGGTGAAGTACCAGTTGTACGCGAAGTACGCGACGACGAACGGCGCGACGCCGACAAGGATCAGCGAGGCGGTCGTCAGCGCCTTCCGTGGCGAGCGGCGTGCGCGGACGAGCAGGTCCACGCCGAACGGCGCGGCGATGCACGCCGCCGTCCACGGCCTTATCAGCAGGTCGACGCCGAGCGCCAACCCGGCGAGCACGGCGCCACGCCGCCCGCCGCGGTCGGCCGCGGCGTAACCGATCGCGAAGAGGACGCCGAACAGCAGCCCGCTTGTATGCGACATAAAGTCGCCCGCCAGGAACAGGAAGAACGGGGAGAGCGCGAGCAGGAACGCGGCGAGCAGTCCGGTCCCGCGGCCGTGGACGACCCCGCCGAGCCGGAACGTCGCCAGGACGCCCAGCGCGGCGCAGAGCGGGCTGACCAGCCACGGCGCGCCGACCAGCACGCCGAGGCTGAGAACCGCCGGCCAGCCTGGTGGGTACTTGGCGAACCAGCGGCCGTCCTTCATCACTACGAACTCGTGGACGAAGAAGTCCGGCAGCGGCGGAGTCGGCACCCAGAGCCGGCCGAGAGCGAACACCTTCGCCTGGAACAGGTACGCGACCGAGTCCTGGACGTGCGGCATGTGGTCGAGGAGGAAGTAAGCGATGTAGCCCGTCGCGCCGAGCACGGCGACCGCCAGTCCGGCGGCGATGGGCCAGGCGAATGCGGCGGGAACCCCCCGGTCCCTCGCTGCGCTCGAGGGCAGCTCTGAAGCACGGCCATCCTTCCTCCGGGGAAGGGGATGCTTCCACCCGGCAAGGTCGGCCAGCACGCCGATCAAGGCGAACGCCGTCGCCAGGCCGAGCGCCAGGAAGTAGGGACGCAGGAGGTGGCGAACGAGGTCCTTGAGCGCGCTCTGCCAGGGGCGGTTGAACGTGCCGCCGGCCGTGGGGCCGACCCACACGCCGTCCTTGACGCGCCACCACGTCAGGTCGCGGTGGAGCGGTCGGACGAGCAGGAGCTGCCCGTCGGCGACGTTGCCGATCTCGACCCCCACGCCGTTGTGCCCACGCTCGGCGACGGCGATCAGCTCGCCGTCGCCGACGGCGACATCGTCCCGGCTAAGCAAGTCGAGCCCCGGCGTGGTCGCCGTTCCGAACGGTCCCACCGCCCACGCGCCCGCGCGGTCGGTCCAGCCGTCGAGCCGCTGCGTGCCGAAGTCGTGGCTCCAGGCGACACTGCCGTTGCGGAAGGTCGCGAGGCCAGCCCAACCCTGGTCTGTGTCCAGCCAGAGCCACGGCGCGAGCGCCGACTCGAGCCACGCGCGCCAGGTGCCAGGGGTGGTGCCGTAGGATGCGCCCTGGAGGTACAGCGCGACGCCGTCGGTGGCCGCGGCGGGCTCCGGCGACGGCAGCTCGGCACCGTTCACCGTCGCCAGCGGCGTCGGGCCCGTGGTGGAGATCCGGATGACGAGTGGGTCGTCCATCGCCCAGATGAGGCCGGCAAACAGGACGACGTTGAGGGCGACGAACGCGACGACGCCCGGCGTGAGAAGGGCCCGACGCCACCGCCTGGCGGCGTCGGGCCCTTCGTCGCTGGCGATCGGCGGCGGGATCTCCGCCTCTGCGGCGTCTACCGGATCGGCGCGAACTTCAGCACCCGCTGGTTCTGGCTGTCGACGACGTAGACCGCGTTGTCGGCCGCCGTCGCGATGCCGGTCGGCAGCTGGAACGAGCTGTTGTCGCGGCCCTGCTTGCCCCAGACGGCCAGCACCTGGCCGGCCGCGCTCAACTTGACGGCTCGGTTGGCCTCGGGGTCGGTGAAGTAGATCGAGCCATCGCCGTCGACCGCGAGGTACGGCTTGTTGACCAGCGATTCACTCTCCCAGCCCGGAACGGCCCACTGAGCGACCGGGCGACCGTTTGGGTCGAATTTCTGCACGCGGTGGTTCCACGTGTCGGCCACGTAGAAGTTCCCGCCTTTGTCGACGGCGATGCCGACCGGCTCGCTGAATTGACCCGGATCGGCGCCGCGCCCGCCGTAGACGCCCATCGGCTTGCCATCGGCGTCGAACCGCAGCACGCGGTGGTTGCCCGTGTCGGTCACGAGGAGCGAGCCGGCCGCGTCGATGGCGATGCCGCGCGGGCCGAAGAAGTTCGTGGGGGCGTCGGTCGTGTTGCCGACCATCTGCTGCTGGCCCCACTTGGACTTGAATTTCCCGTCCTTGTCGAAGCGCTGGATGCGGTGGTTCCACGTGTCCGCGACGTAGACGTCGCCGTTCGGGCCGACCGCGATGCCCCACGGCTCCTTGAACTGCCCATCGCCCTGGCCCTCGGAGCCCCAGGCGAGCACGAACTTGCCATCCTTGTCGAACTTCTCGACGCGAGCGTTGAACGTGTCCATCACGTAGAGCGAGCCGTCCGGCCCCACGGCCGCGCCCTTCGGCTGGTTGAACTGCCCGTCGCCCTTGCCGGCCTGGCCGCCGATCACCTGCGCCGCCGCGATCGGCTTGGTCGCCTTCGCGTAGGCGTCGGCGTCGGCCTCGACCGCCCCGCCGCTCGCCGCCGACGACTGCGGCGCCGCCCACGCTCCCGAGACGAGGTCCTTCCGCTCGAACATCATGAAGTCGGTCGAGCCGAGCGGTGGGGTCTCGCGGTACATGAAATAGCGCCAGGCCGCCGAGCGCACGCTCGGGTCGGAAACGACGGCTAGCAAGCTGCGGAACGTCAGGCTACGGTAGCCGGGCCACAGCGACGGGGTCTGCGAGTCCTCCGGGAACCACCAGCGCAGCCGGTACCGCTGCCCGACGTACTTGCTGCCGAGCTGCTGCTTGATCGCCTGGTCGCGGTTGTTCTCGAGGCCGACCAGGATGATCGGCGCGTCCATCGCGTTCGCGGGCACCTGGCCGCCGCCGATGAACACCGTGTTCTTGTAGTCGCGCAGGTACCACACGAACGGCCAGGAGACGCCCGAGTCGTAGACGACCTTGATCGTGCTGGGGTCGGTGCCGGTGCGGAAGGCGACCCGGTTGATCTCGTCCATCACCTTGCCGACGTCCGGCGTGGTCTGCGTGTAGACCAGCATCTCGACGGGCACGTCGCCGTGGAAGAAGTTCACCTGCCACATCGCGCGCAGCGAAAGCGGCGTAAGCACGAAGACGAGCGCGCCCAGGGCAGCGACCTTGGCCGAGAGCGCCCGCCCGAAAAAGCGTGATGTGTTGGTCGCGGCGTAGACCAGGACCGCTGCCGCCGCGATCAGCCCGAACGCCTGGAACAGCGCCGCGGTGTCCGGGCGCGCGCCGCCGCTCAGCGTCTGCGCGATCGCGAGCGGCCCGCCGGCCGCCGAGAGCCGCGAGACGCCGCTGATCAGCGCCGCGCCGGCGAGGAACAGCGTCAGGACGAAGAGACCGTACTGGCGAAGCGGCGGCCCGTTCTCGGTCAGCGGCGGCACGGCGCGGTTGACCTGTTCGACCAGCCGCGCAACCGCGACACCGGCGAGCATCACGAACGGGATGGCCATATGGATGACCATCCATGGCATCTTCTCGGCCGCCCAGCCATAGAAGAGCAGCGCGCCTACCGCCCAGTAGACAAGGAAAACGCCGAACAACGTCCGTCTTCGGAGCAGGTAGACGGCGCCGCCGATGCCGAAGATGACCGCCACGAACTCGTAGAGCGGCAGCAGGAGCAGGTAGTAGTACCAGGGCTGGTTGCCGCGCGCGACGCCCTGCTGGTCGATCCAGTACTTCAGGCCGCCGATGGCGCCGGTGAACAGGCCGCCGGGGTTCGAGAAGAAGGTCGTGTACAGGGCGATGAAGATGCCCCAGAAGATGATCGCCGCCGTCACCCAGACGCGCGCGTTCCAACGCAGCCCGACGATCGCCCCGGCCACCGCCAGCACGGCGAAGGTACCGACGAGCAGCGTGTTGGCGGTGTCGACGTTGGTCTGTGCCTTCAGCAGCACGAACTCGAGCCCGCCCGACACCAGGGGAAGCGTCAGCGTGCCGACCAGGATCGCGACGTCGGCGGCGGCCGAGAGTTGCTTCGGTCCATCGCTCAGACCGATCGAGCTGAGCACGAGCTTGCCGATCTCGCCGAGCTCCTTGCGGCAAAGGAAGACGAGGAAAGGCGCCAGGTAGGCGATCTGGAGGAACGTGTCCTCCTTGGTCGAGAACGCGAGCGACAGCGCCGTGACGAGCAGCCAGAGGTCGGCGGTTCGCCGCCACCGCATGTAGCGGAAGATGCCGAGCAGGAAGGCGAACTGGAAGACCGCCAGGTAGATGTCGTGTCGGTCGAATCGCGAGTAGTAGACGATGGTCGGCGCGACTGCCATGAGCACGGCGGCGGCGAGCGCCGCGCCGCGACCGATGAAGTCGCGCGTGAGGTAGACCAAGCCGACGAGGAGGACGCCGAAGAGCGCCGTGCCGACCCTGCTCACCGCGTCGGTCGCGCCGAACAGAAAGAACATCAGCGCGCCGAACTCGAAGAGGAAGGGCCCGTGCATCATCGGATCGTGGACGTAGCCCTTGCCCGTGTACAGGTACCAGGTGTAGGTGGCGTGCAGGCTCTCGTCGTGGTGGAGCATGCGCGGACCGAGGTCCCAGAAGCGCAGCAGCGCGGCGACCAGCAGCACGCCGCCGTAGGCAGCCTTCTCCACGTCGATCGGCAGCACGCCCAGCAGAGGCCGCTGGAGGACGCCGGCGAGCCGGTCGGAGGTGGCGCGGTCGAGTCGGGGCGCGACCGCTGTCGACAGGGAGCTCTCGGCTACGCTCATTGCATCACCCTACTGTTGCGCTCGGACGTAGAGCATCGCGTCCTCGCCGCGCAGCGCGGCTGGCGCCTCGCGGTACACAAGCCAGCGCCAGAACGACGCCACTCCGTCGAACGCGACGGTGCCGTCGATCGCCACCCGGTAGCGCTGGCCGACGTAGGGGCCGGTCGGCGGCTTGGCGTCCACAGGCTCGACGACCATCGCCTGGTTCGGGCTCGGTGGAGACTCGAGGCGCGTGTCACGGTCCCGCAAATACCACGCTAACGGATAGCGTTCGCTTTCATCTATTACCAGGACCTTATCCTTGCGGTTGATCGTGAGGACCTGGCGGATCTGGTCTACGTCCCTCGCGAGGTTCCGCACGTCGAGTGAGGTCTGGCGCGTCCGGGGCAGCTCGAATGGGTTCCCGGCGACCTGGTAGGCCAGGTTCCAGCCGGCATGGACGGCGCACGCGAGCAGGACCGTCGCGACGGCCAACCCGAGCACGCCGCGCCCGGCCGCCGGCGTGCGGCGCCACAGATAGAACGCCGCGCCGAGAAGCACCGCGACCGGCAGCACGAGGATCGTCGCCTGCGCGAACGCGTCGCCGTTCGACCGGCCGACGACGAGCGCCAACCAGGGCGACAAGTAGCGCACCCCGATCGGGTCGGCCTGGGTGACGTGCCCGAACCCGAGGACCACGAGGCTGAACCCCCAGGCGAGCACCAGCAGCGCGACGAGGTAGTCCACGGCGTAGCGGGGGAGCGCGCTCGCGGCGCGGTCGATCGCGACCGCGGCGAGCACGGCGGCGGGCGCGACGGCCGAGGCGAGCAGCGTCGCGGCCTGGTCGGGCGAGAGCACCGCGGCCGCGAAGCCCCCCAGCGCCCAGAGCACCAGGAAGCGCCCGACCGCGCGGCCCCCGCGAAGCACGAGCACCGACCCGGCCACGCCGACGACGAGCGCCAGCGGCTCGTAGGCGAGCAGCATGAGCGGCGCCGTCCAGATCGAGCCACGGTCGGGGGCCACGATGCCGGTCAGCCACGCGCCAAGCGGCGCGAACAGCCCGGTGCCGACGCCGCCGACGTTCGTCAGCGCGCCGGTGCCGACGACGAAGAGCGTGCCGGCGAAGACTGCCAGCGCGCGCAGCACGGTGGAACGGCCCGGCGAAGCGACCAGCTCGGCCGTCGGTATGGGCCCGCGCCGGTGGCCGTTCGCTGGCGCGAGGGCGGCTAAGGCGGCGTCCAGGTCCTCCGGCAGCGATCGGCGCTCGCCGAGCGAGGCAAGGCCGGCGACGCCGACGACCAGCAGCGCGAGCAGCGCCGAGACCGCGCCCACGCCGGACGCGAACGCCAGCGCCAGGAAGAAAGCCGACGCGAAAAGCGAACCCGGCCGCCGCGCCCGCGCGTACTCGAACACGCTCCAACCGAGCGCAAGGCACACCGTCGCCGCGATCGCGCCACTGTCGACGGCGCGGGCGCGGTCGAGCATCAAGGGCGAGAGCGCGAGCAGCACCGCGGCGATCGCGGCCGGGCCGCGCCCGATCAGGCTCCGAGCCCAGATCATCGTCACGGGCGCCAGGCCGCCGATCAGCGCCGGCAGGAGTCGCGCCGTGAGGTCGGTCGCGCCCGCAAGGGCGAAGACCAGCGCGTCGCCGAAGCCGAGCAGCGCGCCTGCCTCGCTCGGGAGCTGCCCACCGCGCGTGATGTCGAGCGACGCGAGCGCGGTGCGCGTCTCCGCGGGCGAGAGCGGCAGCGCGTCGACCCGCCAGAGGCGCAACAGTAGGGATACCGTGGCGACGAGGATGTAGACGCCGGCCTCGAGCGTGACGCCCGGCAGCGTCAGCGGGCGCGCGAGAGGGGACTCGTCGAGGGCTGTCGGGAGCGGCGCGGCCGGTGGGACCGGTGGGGCGCCGGCGGCTGCCGCGCGCCCAGAGCCGCGCCGCGGTCGTGGGCGGGTCGAGGCCACTAGCCGGCCTTTCCGCGGACGCGGTAGATCGTCACCTGGCCCCGCTTGAACACCGGATCCATGAACTGCGCGAAGCGGTCGAAGTTCGCCTGCGGGTAAGCCTGGCGCTCGCTCGTCCCGACGAAGACGTACGTCGCGTTGTACTTGTCGAGCAGCGAGAGCACCTGCCGCTGGTCGGTCGAGGTGTAGATCGTGTCGATGTCCGGCTTGCGGCGCGCTTGCTCGTCGAAGCTGCCGCGCCACTGCTGCTCGTGGAACGCCCAGCCAAGAATCGTCGGCAGTCCCGTCATGCTCGAGACCCGGCCGAACTCCTGCTGGTACGACCCACCGGTCGCCTCGACGATCACGGGCGCGCCGCCGACGTTCTGTTGCAACCAACCGATCGCGGCCGCGTCGTCGGGCTGGATCCGGCTCCAGAACTGCAGCCCGTCGAGCGTGGCCGGGCCCGCGAAGTTGTGCGTCTTGCTGAGGGTAGCGGCGTACGGGTAGATGAGCGTGCCGGCGAAAACCAGGCCGAGCGCCACCGCCCAGGCCGTCGCGCCGACCCGCAGAGCGCCGACGAGCGCCCGCATGCGCCCGACCATCAGCGGGACGGCGTACGCGGCGGCGAGCGCGAGCATCGGCCAGGCCTGGTAGTAGAGTTTGAAGACCGTGTTCATGCGGTCGCCGAACAGGTCGCGGACGTAGACGAGCTCCGTGCCGAAGACGAGCAGCAGGCCTGTGAACGTCAGCACGATCGCGAACAAGTGCTCGCGCGGGATGGCGAGCGGCAGCGAGGCGCCGGCGATTCTCGTACCCGCCTGTGGCTGGGTTTCGCGCCGCCGCCGCACGGCCGAACGGGCGAGCGGCAGGTCGGCCGCGACTGCCGCCGCCGCGAGTGGCGCGAGGGTGTAGCGCGACATCAGCGCGACCGCCGCGACGAGGAGCGGTAGGATGAAACCTACGGCCGGTGCGCCCAATACGCCGCAGGCGGCCGCGAGCACCAGGGTGCCGGCCCACACCGCCGGGCTTCGCGTCCAGTCATCGGCCGGCGCACTCGCCCAGGTCGCGGCGAGCTGGCTTGCCAGGAACGTGAGGGCGACGAGGTAGAACGGCCCCCAGAAGAGGAAGAAGTGGAGCGCCTGCGTGTGCGTGAGGACGATCCCGATGCCCGATGCCTGGGACCTCAGACCGAAGAAGAAGGGCAGGTAGACGGCGACGCAGGCGAGGAGCGCGGCCGGGAATCCGTAGGCGAGCTCGCGAACGACCTGCCGATCGAGCGCGCCGCGCGACAGCACGCGGTGCGTACCGTAGACGAGCGCCAGGACGAACAGGAACGTCGGCATGTCCCACGTGTTCAGGAAGCCGAGCCCGCCGAACAGCACCAGCAGTGGGACGACGATCCACGGCTCGCGCCGGACGCGGTCGAGGCTCAGCTCGCGCGGCCAGCGCAGCAGGTTCAGCGCGAAGCCGAGCGCGACGAACGCGAACGGCAGCGCCAGCACGTGTGGGTGCATGTCGGCGTGGATGAACGAGAAGATCGGGAACTCGTCGATCGTGTAGTCGAGCGGGCGCTGCGAGCCGGGCGGCCCGGGCGTGCTGACGATGCGCGTCGCCCGCCACCACCAGATGAAGTCCGGCGGGTCGGTCGGCCCAAGCGTCGGGCTGTTGTACGGCGGCGGCATATCCCGCATCGACCCGGCGCCCGGCGCGGCGTGATCGACGATGTACTGGCGCCAGCCATCTGGTAACGCGCTGTGGGCGTTGAGCGTGTCGATGACCGGCTCGAGGTTCGAGCAGAACAGCACGAGGACGACCGCGAGCAAGCCGGTCAGGACCGTCCGCCTTGCGCTCGCGCTCGCCCCGCGTGCGCCCGCGTAGAGCGCCGATCCGAGCGCGTAGGCACCGGTCGCGGTCATCGCGAAGAGCGTCGCTAGCATCAGGTTGAAGGCAACGCCGGTGGGTACGGCCGCCAGCCGCGAGAGCATCGCGGTGATGACGTAGCCGAAGTAGTAGTACGAGATGGCGTAACCGGAGAGCCACGGGTCCAGCGCCGGGAAGTGCTCGCTCCGCAGCACGCCGTTCAGGAAAGCGAGCTCCATCGGCTTCTCGGTCCCGGCCAGCTCTGGGTTGTACGACCGCACGACCACCCACAGGAGGAAAGCGGCGACGAACAGCGCCTCGATCGAGATCACCTGGACGCGCTGTCGGCGCACGAACGCCTTGAGCCCGACGACCTCTCGCCAGGCCAGCGTCCAGCTCATCGCCGCGACGACGAGCAGCGTCCCGAAGATCGAGGACCAGGTGTTGGCGAGCAGACCAAACGTGGTCGCCTCCCAGAAGACGAAGCCGGCCGCGAGCAGACCGACGGGGCGGGCGAAACCCCAGCCCGCGTCGGGCAGGTTCCGGAAGACGCGCAGCGTCAGGGGCAGCGCCGCCACGCCGACGAGCTGGAGGGCAAGCCACCAGCTCAGCACGTACAGTGCCTGGCTCACGCTTCGCTCAGCACCTTGTAGATCTTGACGCCGTCCTGGTCGTACACCAGCTCGAGCTCGCGGCCGACCATCTGGTCGAACTTACGGAGGCCGGCGTCGGGGTAGTAGGCGTGCTCCAGCTCGCCGACGTAGATGTAGCCGACGTGGTACTTGGCGAGGATCGGCACGACGCGGTCGGGGCTCGGGTCGGAGTAAAGCTGTTTCAGGTCGCGCAGCCGCTCGTCGATCATGTACCGGAACCCGAGCCGCTGCTGGGTCTGGTGCCAGTCCCACCCGATGATCGTCGGCAGGCCGGTGTAGATCGAGATCCGCGAGCCCCAGTGGTAGAGGTTCGGGATCGTGTTCGCCTCGGCGATGACGGGCGACCCCGGGATGTTGTCCCAGATCCACTCGATCGCCTTCTTGTCGGTCTCGAAGTGCAAGGTCGTCCTCTGGACAACCGGCGGCTGGTCCTCGTTGAACGTGCCGGTGTCCATGTAGGCAGTGCCGTCGAGCGTCCACGGGATCGGACTCGGGTTCTGGAACCGGTCCGAGACCCGTGCCCGCGTCCCCACGACCGGGTAGACGAGCGTGCAGGCGAGAAGGAAGACGATGAGCCCGGTCCACCAGCGGCCGAAGCCGGGGCGTCGGAGTCCGCCCAGGAGGCGCTGGCGCATCATGACCAGCGCGACGGCGCTGGCGATGCCCCACATGACCCAGACCTGCAAGTAGAACTTGAAGACCGTGTTCATCCGGCCGGCATCGCCGACGACGAGGAACTCGCAGCCGGCGCCTAGCGCAAGGCCAGTGGCGAAGAGCAGGAGGACGAACGCGCTCTCGAGCGTGCGTGGCCGCGCGAGCAGGCGCCAGAGCACCGGCACCAGCAGCGCCAGCAGCAGGCCGGCCAGCGTGAACGTCAGGTAGGCGCCGACCACCGCGATCGCGATCATCGCCGCGCCCCCGTACAGCACCAGCGCGGCCGAGCCGTCGTCTTTCCGGATCAGCCGTCGGCGCAGCTCCAGCATGTGCGGCAGCCGGTCCCAACGCTGGGCGAACGAACGCAGCGTCCGAACGAACCCTGCGCGGCGCAGCCCGGCGGCGAGGTCGAGCACCACGCCGCTGATCAGCACGGCGAGGAAGAAGCCGTGGATGATCAGGTAACCGCTGACCTCGGAGTGCTCGGGCGGTGCCGGGCTGACCGCCGTGTAGAACGAGACGAAGTTCTGGTGGAACGGCAGGAACAGCAGGTAGCTGAGCACGGCGATCACGCCGACGCGGGCGAGCGCGGCGAGGAGGCCGTTCAGGTCCCGGTGCGGCGACAACCACCAGGGCGCGACGCTCGCTACCGCGATGAGCCCGAGGTAGGTGGGGAAGTCCCACGAATTGATCGGCAGGAGCGCACCGACGACGAGGCCGGTCAGCCACAGCCGCAGCGCGCCCTCGGGGACGCTCCAGTTGACCGCCTGCGCCAGGTCTCGGACCGGGGGAAGGCGAAGCTGGGTGCGCGGCAGAGCGACCGGCATCGCGAAGCCGAGCCGGGTCTCGGCGAACGGCGCGAAGCTGAGCCGCGTCGGCCGCGAGAGCACCAGGTTCACGGCCAGCGCGATCGCGAGCAGCGTGAACGGCAGAGCGATCAGGTGGGCGTGGAGGTCGGCGAACAGGAACGTGAAGTAGGGGAACTCGTTGATCGTCCCCGAGATCACCCGGGTGCTGGTCCAGTACCAATCCGTGCCGATTGGGTAGGACTGGCCGCCGACGATCCAGTTGACGAAGCCCATGGCGGCCAGGACGAGGTACTGCGCGCCGGGCAGCAGGCTCTGGTAGCTGACGCCGGCCATGCGGGCGAAGCCGTCGAGGATCTGGAGCGCGCCGCCCAGGTTGCCGATGCTCGTGACGAACATCGCGGCGAGCGCACCGCCGCCGAGCGCGATCCTCTCGGGCACGAGCCCGTTGCGGCGGCAGAGGTTGTAGCCGACGCTAAAGGCGCCCGCGAACGTCAGCGCGTACATCGTCGGCACGATCAGGTTGAACGCGGTCGTCGGGATGACGCCGGTCAGTTTGATCAGGTTCGCGGCGATGATCTGCCCGAAGTAGTAGTAGTTGAGGAAGCCGCCCGCGAACCACGGGTCGTACGGCGGGAAGGTCGTGGACTTGACCGCCGCCATGAGGTAGGCAATCTCCATCGGCTTCTCGCCGCCGCGCGCCGGGTGCCAGAGGTCAGGGTTCATGGCCCGCACCCAGACGAGGTACGCGAACGGGAGCCAAAACGCCAGCTCGCCGGCCAGGAGCGCGCGCCGCCGCGCCCCCCAGAGCTCGCGTAACCGCGGCAGCGCCCTCTTCGCGAACAGCAGCGAGACGATCGCGAGCACGACCAGCCCGAGGTAGGTCATCGGTCGGCCAGCCGGCAGCCCGCCAACCCCAACCGCGATCCACGTGAACCACGTCATCGCCAGGATGCCGATGGTCCTGGCCAGTGGGAGACCGCCGTCGGCGAGCCGTGGGAAGGCGAGCACCGTGATCGGCAGCGACAGGACGCCGACGACGACAAGCGAGACGATCCAGACCGGCAGCGGGATCTGGTTGACCAGCCCGTCGCGGTCGAAGAGCTGTGAGTAGGTGCCGCCGAGCCGGTCGCGCAGTGCCTGCTCCGGCGAGAGGAGGAGCGAGCGGTACGTCTGGCCGCCGGCCAACTCGGGCGCGACACGGTTCGGCCGCCCCTGGACGAGCGCCGGCTGCAGCGCGGCGCGGACCTGCGCCTCGGTGACGGGCTGAACCTTCTTGAAGATGAGCACTTTCGGGTGGTCGTAGACCGAGAACGCCTCGTCGGCGCGGCCGAGGTTGATCGTGATCGGCGCGGGTCTGTCGTCTTGCAGCAGCGCCGGAGTCGGGAGGCCGGGCTCGGCGAACGTGTCGTTGACCAGCGCGATCGGGCCGAGCCTCGGATACTTCTCGAACGCGGCCACGAGCTGGAAGCCGAGCTGCTCGCCGAAAAGCTTCTTGTAGTACTCGGTGCTCATCGGGTAGCGGTCGGGCAGCCGCGGGATCGTCCCGTAAAGCCGGTTCGAGAAGAACAGGATGTAGTCGGTCCGCGCCAGCGTCTGCGCGAGCTGCTGGAGCTTGGCGGGGTCGTCGTTCTCGTAGAGGTTGAGCGTGACCTGCCGGTAGCCGAACACGCCGGGGTCGAGCTGGCGCTGACCGCCGTTCGGGCCGTCGACCATCACGCCGACGGGGAAGCCCTCCTCCCAGTGCTCGTTGGCGAGCGTCGACCCGCGCGGCACGTTGGCGTAGATCCAGCGCGAGGCCTGCACGGCCGTGAACTCGCCGACGTAGACGTTCTCGTAGGCGATGCCGTACAGGACGGTGCCAACGATCGTGACACCGGCCGCCGCGACGGCGACCCGGACCGACGGAAGCGCCCACGGCGACCACGCCGGCTGCGATCGCGCCCATTCGTACAGCCGGACCAGGCCAACCGCCGCGAAGAGGGCGAGCACCGGCATGATCGGCAGCATGTAGCGGAGGAACTTCTGGTGGAAGTCGCCGGTGATGGCGAAGTACGGCACGACGAACGCCAGCAGCATCAGGTCGGCGCGGTTCGGGAAGCGGATCGCCCGGATCGCGACGTAGAGCCAGCCGACGAACATCGCGACGCCGAGCGGGAGCCCGACGCCGAACAGCGCGACGTTCTGGACGAAGTACCAGTACGCGGGGCGGTTGGCGTACTGGCGCGTGTACGGCACGTCGGCGATGCCGCGGGCGATCGCGCTCTGTTCGACCGTGTTCTGGACGAACGTCTTGAAGTCGATCAGGACGTACGGCTCGCAGGCCACGGCCACGAGCAGCGTGACGACGAGGCAGCCCAGGAACGCGCCGATCGCCACGTTCAGCCCGCGAGCGGTGAGCCGCACACGCGGCGGTGCGCCGTCGGCGATCTCCTGGTCGGTCGGCACCGCGTAGCGCAGCGCGTGCGACGCCGCGATCGCGGCCAGGACCGGCGCCGCGCTGATCTTGCTGGCGAGCGATAGTCCCATCGCCGCCGCGGCGCCCAGGGCGTGCCGCCGCGCGCCCGACTCCATGAAGTAGGCCGAGGCGACTAGGGCCGCCGTGGCCCAGAACGTCATCGGCGTGTCGGACGCGTAGAAGTGGGAGTACTGGATGTGGATGACCGCGAAGGCGACGAAGAGCGCGGCGAGGATGCCGACCTTCCGGCCGTAGAGCTTCTTTCCGAGCAGGAATGTCAGGTAGACGGTGCCGGTGTCGAACAGCGCCGACAGCGCCCGGCCGAGCAGCCGTAGGCCGTTCATGCCCGGGTCGAGCCAGTCGGTCGTCGCGCCGGTCAGCCCGACGACGCCGGCGATCGTGCCGACGACCCATTGGAGGAGGCGGAGCTGGTAGAAGATCAGCGAGCCGTAGGCGAACCCGTGCGGGTTGAGCGGGCTCTGTGGCGTCACGAGGAGGCCGAGGTCGACCGGGAAGGGGAGCTTGATCCCCTCGGTCGTCATAATGATGTAGCGCTCGTCCGGATGGAACAGGTGCCCCTGGTCCCAGTCGATGCCGAACAGGCGGAGCCCGAGCGCGGCCATCAGAAGGATCGGCAGGCCCGGCGCACGCCACCGGTCCAGGAAGGCACCGACAGATCGGGCGAAGGAGGGCATGCCTACGTTGGGGATCCTTCCGGGCAAGGGCTCATTTTACAATCGGTCGAACCGGCCAGCTCGATAGAGGCCCGTCAGAAACAGGCGACCAGGGGGGCCAGGGATGCAGACGGCCTCTGTGGTAAGATGGTAAGCGTCCACCGCTAACTGTAGGTGGCCGCCCGGCGTGGGGGCCAACTAGCTTCACCGGCGAGGTCGCTGCACGTGGCCAACCGCATTCGCATCACGGCCGGTCCGGTGACGGCATCGGCAACGCTGAACGACTCGTCGACCGCGCGGGCTATCTGGGACGCGCTGCCGATCGAGGTGCCCGGCTCGACGTGGGGCGACGAGATCTACTTCGGCATCCCCGTCCAGAAGGGCGAGGAGGATGCCAAGGCCGTCGTCGAGGTCGGCGATCTCGGCTACTGGCCGCCAGGCCACGCGTTCTGCATCTTCTTCGGGCCGACGCCGGCTAGCCGGGGCGACGAAGTGCGCCCCGCGAGCCCGGTGAACGTCGTCGGGCGGATCGAAGGAGACGCGACAGTCTTCAAGAAGGTGGCATCGGGGACGAGGGTTCGCCTCGAGCGGGAGAGCTGATGGACGATCTGCGCTTCGAGCGCCAGTACCGGACGCCCCACTCGGAGGGCTATCTGATGTTCGACGGGGCCGACCGACTCGGCCGGATCGAGCTGCACTTTACCCCGAGCGTTGTCTACGGCACGATGCTCGTCGAGCGCGAGCTGGAGGAAGACGACATCCTCGACATCATCGAGCAGGCGGACGACGAGCTTGTGATGACGGCCGACGTGCCGCGCGACGACTTCATCGTCTCGGTGTACCACGGGCGCGACGTCGGCACCTACAGTGACGACTATTTCGAAGACGACGACGAGCAAGAAGAGGACGAAAAGGACGGACACGGGTAGCATCTCCGCGTCCACAGTCGATCTGGGCGGGCTGTTGACCCGCTTCGCGGAGCCCCTCGAGCGGGAGCTGCGCCGCGCGATACCGACGTCCGAGCGGTCGTCTCTTTACACGATGCTGGCGTACCACCTCGGCTGGGTCGACGCCGACGGCCATCCCAGCAGAGGTCGGCGCGGGAAGCAGCTCCGCCCGACGCTGCTCTTGCTCGCCGACGAAGCGGCCGGCGGAGACCCGGCCGCGGCGATGCCGGCCGCGGCCGCGGTCGAGTTGCTGCACAACTTCTCGCTGATCCACGACGACATCCAGGACCGTTCGGCCGAGCGACACGGCCGCCGCGTCGTGTGGAGCGTCTGGGGCGCCGCGCAGGGCATCAACGCGGGCGACGCGATGCACGCGGCGGCGGCGTTGAGCGCGCTCCGCTGCGCCGAGCTCGGCACGCCAGCCGAGGTGGTGCTCGAGGTGGCGCGGCTGCTGCACGAGTGCTGCTTGCGGCTCGTCGAAGGCCAGTACCTCGACCTCCAGTTCGAGCAGCGCGACGAGGTTTCGGCCGCGGACTACCTGGCGATGATCGACGGGAAGACCGGCGCGCTCCTGGCGACCTCGATCGAGATCGGTGCGCTGCTTGGTGGAGGCGCGGCGCGGCGGGAGGAATGGCGGGCCTTCGGCCGCCACCTCGGTCGCGCCTTTCAGATCGTCGACGACGTGCTGGGGATCTGGGGCGACCAGCGGGTGACGGGCAAGCCCGCCGCGGACGACGTCGTCAAGGGCAAGCGGACATTGCCGTTCCTGCTGGCGGCGGAGCGGCTGCCGCCAGCCGACGCGGCCCGGCTGCGCGCGCTCTATGCCCTGCCGGCGCGGGACGCGGACGCGGTGGCGGAGGCGATCCGGCTCATGGAGCGTTCAGGCGCCAGGAGTGCTGCTGAGCGGGACGCGCATCGGCACCGCGACGAGGCGCTGAGAGCGCTCGACGCCACCGGCGCGAGAGCTCGGGGTGGCGAAGAGCTGCGCGCGATCGCCCGCTTTGTCGTGGAACGCGACCGCTAACGACTCAACGCCGGCGCCACCCCCCATGGCGGGCGTAGAAGCTCCACCAGTGCTGGTCGATCCAGCCGTGGTACTCGTCCAGGGCCGCCTCGAGCCCCCGCTTGCGCAGCTCGCGGGTCACGATCCCGCCACGGTGCGGGTGGCTGTACTTGCGCGGGAGGGGCGAGCCGAAGCCGTGCGCGTAATGCGTGAGCTCGTGCGCGACGGTGATGAGCGTCAAACAGTACGGTGCGTCGTGGCGAGCCAGGAGCGAGTTCAGACCGATGCGGGTGGTCTTCTGGTCGTGCGAGAGGCTGATCACGCCCAGCCGACGCTTCCATGGCCGCCGCCAGCCCACCTCGATCTCGTTGACCCTCGGCGTGTCGCCGAAGTAACGGGCCCATATGTCGTCGACCTCCCGTCTCAACCAGTCGTCGTCGCGGTGCCTAGGGGCGATGCTCGGGAGGGTGTGCGCGGCGACGCTCATGGGGCGGGCACTCCTGGCTGGGGAGGCGGCGAATATACCATTGGTGTCAACAGACGACCCCTCAAGGACCCCTAAAGCTGGCTCTTTCTTCCAGGACTCCAACGCAGATGTTCGGGGTGCCGTGCTAGCCTGCGGCCCGCGCGGATGAGCGACGAGGGCATCTATCGGGCGTTCGAGGAGAAGGTCCGTCGAGCCATCGAGGAGTTGGCCGCGGACGTTCGTCGGCAGGCGAGTGCCGAGGCCGACACCATCCGGCGAGGGGCCGCTGCGGAAGCTGCCGGAATGCTTGCCGAGGCGGAACGGCGGCGGAACGAGCTGTTGGGCGAGATCCAGCGGTTGGAACGCCAGCTCGCGACCGTGTCGGCCGGGATCCAGGCGCTGCTCAGGGGGGAAGTGGGCGCGGCGGGCGCTGGCGGAGCCGTCGAAGCTGCCCGGGCAGAGCAGCGATCGGTGCCGCCCGCGCAGACCGCCGAGCCGGCGCCCCCGCCGGAGCCGGCCGCGGTGGCTGCCCCGCCGCCGCCTGACCCGGCGCGCGAGCCGGCGCCGGTCGCGGCCGCGCACCCGCGCGCGCTCGCTCCTTCGCCCTCCTCGGAATCGCAGCGCACCGAAGTCTCGGTCGCCGGCACCCCCAGCTTCGCCCGCGCGCTCGAGCTGCAACGCGGTATCCAGCGCAGCGCCGGCGTCCGCCACGTGCAGGCACTCCAGTTCGAGCACGGCACGCTCGTGCTCGCCGTCGAGCACGAGCCAGGCATCGACCTCGTGGAGGCGGTGACGAGCCTTCCGAACGTCCAGCTTGCGCTCGTCGGGGCGCACGAGGGCCGGCTCGAGCTCGCGTTCTGTTGAAGCAGGCGCCGGAGCGGGATTCGACGCGTCTCCCTCCGGCTCTCAGCCCATCAGGAAGCGCCGGAACACCTCGTTGCCGAGCAGCCGGGCTCGCTTGGTGAGCCGAAGGCGGGACCCGCACAGCTCCGTGAGCGCCAGCGCACGCGTCTCGTCGATTGGCCCTGCGTAGCGTTGGCGCACGTCGACGCCGAAACGGGCGGACACCGCGTCGAGATCGATTCCGTCGACCAGGCGAAGCCCGAGCATCATCGTCTCGCCGAGGGCGAGGCCGGGCGGGATCTGCTCCCTCTGGCAGACAGGCGCTTCGCCGCGTTCCACCTGCGCGGCCCACTGGACCGGTGACAGAGTGTTGACGTGGCGCTCGCCGCGGAACCAGGAGTGCGCGCCGGGCCCAACGCCGACGTAGTCGAGGTTGTGCCAATAGCCGAGGTTGTGCTGGCAGCGGTGGGTGGCACCCAGCGCCCAGTTCGAGATCTCGTACTGCTCGTAGCCGGCCCCCGCAAGCAGGTCGACGGCGAGCTCGTACATGTCGGCGACCAGGTCCTCATCCGGCAGCGGGAGCTGGCCGCGCTCGGCGCGGCGGAAGAAGACCGTGCCCGGTTCGACCGTGAGCGCGTAGAGCGACAGGTGCTCTGGCCGCAGATCGAGCGCGCGTTCGAGAGTCTCGCGCCAGGTGTCGAGTGTCTGGTTCGGCAGGCCGTAGATGAAGTCGAGGTTGACGGATTCGAACCCAGCGGCGCGGGCCGCCCGTCGCGCGCTGGCCGCCTGGTCGGTGGTGTGGATGCGGCCGAGGTCGGCCAGCAGGCCCGCGTCGAAGCTCTGCACGCCGAAGGAGATGCGGTTGATGCCGAGCGCGCGGAGCTCGGAAAGCCGCGACTCGGCGACCGTGCCCGGGTTCGCCTCGACGGTGATCTCCGTTTGTGGGTCGAGGAGGAGATGGCGGTCGATGGACGACAAGATCCGGCCCAGCGCCTCCGGCGCCAGCAGGCTCGGCGTCCCACCGCCGAAAAAGACGGTCCGCGCGCCCAGCCCCTCCGACAGCGTCTCGATCTCTCGGCACACCATCTCGACGTAGCTCTCGAAGAGCCGATCGAGGCCCGCGTACGAGTTGAAGTCGCAGTAGTGGCACTTGGCCGTACAAAAGGGGACGTGGACGTAGAGGCCCACCGTTTCAGTCATCGTGCAACCTTATAATTTCGCCGAGCCCACGTCGCAGGAGCACCCTTGGACGAGATTCGCGCGCGCCTCAACGAGCTGGACCGGCGTGTGCGGGAGCTCGAGGTGCGCCTTTGACCTGGCCGGCAAAGAGCGCGAGCTCGCCCACCTAGACGAGCAGTCGACCGCTCCCGAGTTCTGGTCGAACCCGGCGGCGGCACAGGCGACCATGCGCCGCCTGACCGAGCTGCGGGCGGAGCTGGACCGCTGGCGGGGCCTGCGGAAGCGCATTACCGACGCGCTCGATCTGCTCGAGCTCGCCGCCGCGGAGTCGGACGCCGAGGTTATCGCCGAGGTCGGCCGGGAAACGGACCAGATGGAACAGGAGCTGGCGCGGCTCGAGTTCCAGCTCGTCTTTTCCGGGCGATACGATGGCCGCTCCGCCATCCTGGCCATCCACGCCGGAGCCGGCGGCACCGAGTCGCAGGACTGGGCCGAGATGCTGATGCGCATGTACCTGCGCTGGGCCGAGCGGCAAGGGTACAGGACCGAGGTCATGGATATGACGCCCGGCGAGGA
Organism: Chloroflexota bacterium; assembly: GCA_035651675.1. Classification (GTDB taxonomy): domain Bacteria; phylum Chloroflexota; class UBA6077; order FW602-bin22; family FW602-bin22; genus DASRFH01. The sequence continues at coordinate 42,613 of DASRFH010000165.1, forward strand.
GGCCGGGATCAAGAGCGTGACGATCGAGGTGAGCGGGCAGAACGCCTATGGGCAGCTGAAGGCCGAGCACGGCGTCCACCGGCTCGTCAGGCTTTCTCCGTTCGATGCCGCCCACCGGCGCCATACGTCCTTCGCGCTGGTCGAGGTGATGCCGGAGGTAGAGGGCGACCTCGACGTCCAGATCAACCCGGACGACGTGAGGATGGACGTGTTCCGCTCCTCCGGGGCCGGCGGGCAGAACGTCCAGAAAACGAGCACGGCCGTCCGGCTGACGCACATCCCGACGGGGATCGTCGTCACGTGCCAGAACGAGCGCTCGCAGGTGCAGAACCGCGAGACGGCGATGAAGATCCTCCTGGCGAGGCTGACCCATCTCGAGCAGCAGAAGCGCGACGCGGAGCAGGCCAGGATCAAAGGCGAGCACAAGGAGGCTGGCTGGGGCAACCAGATCCGCTCCTACGTGCTCCATCCCTACAACATGGTCAAGGACCACCGGACCGACGTGGAGACCAGCAACACCGGTGCGGTGCTCGACGGCGAGATAGACGACTTCATCGAAGCGTACCTCCGCTCGAGGGTGGGGCAAGACGCGGCTTAGGGCACTCGCGCCGCTCCTCGCGATCGCCGTCTTCCTCCTCGCCGTCTCGTCCGCGCAAGCCGCCGACTTGCGCGTGCTCCGCGCGACGTTCGAGAGCAAGTTCCCGACGTCCATGGTGTTCACCCTCGACGCGACGAGCTCGCGTCCGATCCAGAGGGCCACGCTGTGGTACCGCGTGAGCGGCCGACGGACGCTGGTGTCGGGCGACGCCCAGATCGCGCTGGGCCCTGGCACGGTGCGGGCGCAGCAGGAGTTCGACCTGACGCGCGATTACCTGCCGCCTGGTACCCAGCTCCAATACTACTGGGAGCTGCAGGACGACCGGGGTGCCAGGAGCAAGAGCGAGACGTTCCAGGCGACGCTCGAGGACAGGCGCTTCCAGTGGCACCAACTGAAGAACGGCCCGATCGAGGTCGACTGGAACCGCGGCGGCGACGACTTCGGCCGCGGCCTGATGACAGTCGCGACGCGTGCCCTCAACCAGTTCGGCGGCGAGCTCGGCGTGACGCTCGACCGGCCGGTGCGCATCCTGGTTTACGGTGACCAGAGCGAGTTCCAGAGCGCCAGCTTCCGTGGGGGGCTCGAATGGGTCGGCGGCACCTACTACCCGCAGGAGAACGTGATCCTCCTCTACGCCCCGCCAAACCAGCAGGGCGCCGAGATCGCCCGGCGAGCCATCCCGCACGAGCTGACGCACGCCGTGATCCACCAGGTCACCGATAACCCGTTCGGGGACATCCCGCAGTGGCTGAACGAGGGGTTGGCGACCCACGAAGAGCCCCAGGTCAACGAGCAGCAAGCCGACGCGCTGTCGACGGCGATCGCGCAGCACAAGCTGATCCCGCTGCGCGCGTTGAGCGGCGCGTTCCCCGTCGACTCGGACCAGGCGCTGCTCGCCTACGCCGAGAGCGAGTCGGCGGTCAACTTCCTCCTCGACCAGTACGGGCGGGGCAAGGTGAGCGAGCTGCTGCAGGTCTTCCACGAAGGCGTCACGTACGACGACGGCCTGAGGCGCGTGCTCGGCGCCGACCAGGCGCAGATCGACGAACAATGGCGGGCCTGGCTGGCGCCGTGGCCGCTGATAAAGGCGAAGCCGTTCGAGGGCCCACCGCCGCCTGCGCCGCCAACGGCGCAAGAAGCGCTACTCGCGTGGCTGCGGAGCGTTGTCGACGGGATGCTGCACCGCGGCAGCTGATTCCCCCTCCCTGTCGGAGGGGGAATCGTCACATCAGCTCTTTGAGGAGCGCCTGGCCCTGCTCCGGCGTCAGGCCGAGCGGGCGCCGCGCGAGCGGGCCACCCTCCTGGAGCACGGGCTCGAGCTGGTCGAGGCTCGGCAGGTCGGTTCGCTCCCAGAAGAGGCCGATCGGGATCTCCTCGCCCCAGGTGTACGCCTGCTCCATGGCTGCGTGGAAGTCGTGCGGGTCGTGGCCGCGCTCCTCGAGCCGGTAGGTGCGCTGCTTGAAGAAGTCGTGCGTGTTCTCCTTGTTGAACGTCACGCACGGGCTGAAGGCGTCGATAAGGGCGAAGCCCTTGTGCATGATCCCGCCCTTGATCAGCTCGGCGAGATGCTTCATCTGTCCCGTGTAGCCGCGGGCGACGTAAGTGGCGCCGGCCGCGATCGCCAGCGGGATCGGGTTGATCGGGTTCTCGACGTTACCGTTCGGCGTCGACTTCGTCTTCATGCCCTTGATGCTGGTGGGCGACGTCTGGCCGGTCGTAAGGCCATAGATCTGGTTGTCCATCACGATGTAGGTCAGGTCGACGTTGCGGCGCATCGTGTGCAGGAAGTGGTTGCCGCCGATGCCGTAACCATCGCCGTCGCCACCGGTGACGACCACCTTCATCTCGTGGTTCGCTAGCGCCGCGCCGGTCGCGACCGCGAGTGCGCGGCCGTGCAGCGTGTGCATGCCGTAGGTATTGATGTAGCCGGGCAGGTTGGACGAGCAGCCGATGCCACTGACGACCAGCACCTCGTGCGGGTAGAGACCGAGATCGGCGATCGCCTGCTTCAGGGCTGCCAGGACGCCGAAATCGCCGCAGCCGGGGCACCAGTCCGGCTCGGCCTTGCCCTTCAGATCCTTGACGGTGATCGGAACGCGTACCGGTACGCCCCGCGGAACGTCTGCGCCTGGCGCGCTGGGAGTCGCTAGCGTCATGTCCTTGCCCCCTAAACCATGATCTCGTGGGTCGGTACGAACTGCTTCGCGGTCCCGGCCAGGACCTTCTTCACGCCCTCGACGATGTGGTGGGGCATGAACGGCTCGCCGTCGTACTTGCGCACGTGACCGTCGGCCACGATGCTCGTCTCCGAGCGCAGGTAGCGCGCAAACTGGCCGCTGTAGTTGTTCTCGACGATGATCGTCCGCTTCGCCTTGCCGACGACGTCCAGGATCTCGCGGGCGTGCAGCGGGACGAGCCACTTGACCTGCAGGTTGTTCGCGGAGATGCCCTCGGCGGCGAGCTGCCCCATTGCCTCGCGGATCACGCCGCGCGTCGAGCCCCAGCCGATCAGCGTCACGTCGGCGTCCGCGGGGCCGTACAGCTCGGGTGGGTCGAGCAGCTCGAGCACGCCCTCCATCTTCCGCATCCGCTTCTCGTGCATCGCCTGGCGCTTGAGCGGGTTGGTGAACTCGTCGGAGATCAGCACGCCGTCCTCGTCGTGCTCGTCCGTCGCGACGACGTGGACGTAGCCCTCGGTGCCCGGGATGGCGCGCGGCGAGATGCCGTCCGGCGTGATCTCGTACCGCTTATACGTCCCGTTAGCGTGGCCGTTCGAACCGTTCAGACCGATAACGTTGCCCCGATCGATCTTGACGTCGAAGTCGAGCTCGGCCGGGTCGATGCTGAAGCGGCCCTCCGATAGCAGTAGGTCTGAGAGGATGATGCCGGGGCACTGGAACCGGTCGACCAGGTTGAAGAGCTGCGGGACGACGTGGAAGCACTCCTCGATGCAGGTCGGGGCCACGATGATGCGCGGGTAGTCCCCCTGGCCGGCGCCGAGCGCTTGCCACAGATCGCCCTGTTCCGTCTTGGTCGGGACCCCGGTCGCGGGCCCGGCCCGCTGCACGTTGATGCAGACGACGGGGATCTCCATCATGGCCGCCGCGCCGAGCGCCTCGGTCATCAAGGCGAAGCCGCCGCCCGATGTCGCGCACATCGCGCGGGTCCCGGCGTGGGCGGCGCCCACGGCCATGTTGATGACGCCGAGCTCGTCCTCGACCTGACGGACCATGATGCCGAGCTTGCGCCCGTGCGCGGCCATCCAGTGGAGCACGCCGGAGGACGGGCTCATCGGGTAGGCGCAGTAGAACTTCACGCCGGCCGCGGCACCGCCCATCGCGAGCGCCGTGTTCCCGTCGAGGAACGCCAGCGGCTTACCCGTGTCAGGCAGCGGCACGGGGAACGGCTTGAAGTGCTTGTCGGCGTGGTCGTAGCCGGCCCGAGCCACGCCGACGTTCTCCGCGATGACGGCGTCGCCTTTGGCCCGGAACTGGTGGGCGATGATGTCGCCGAGGATCTGGAACTCCACGCCCACCAGCCGGAGGAGCGCCGCGAGCGCCAGCGTGTTCTGGACCAGGTCACCTCTGACGTTCGGCGCCAGCTCCTTGACCGAGAACGGGCAGAGCTGAACGCCGGGGGCGGGCTGACCCGGCTTGATCTTGTCGGCGTTGTACAGGACGGCCGACCCCGGCCCCATCAGCTTCAGGTGGCGGTCCATCGTGTCCTGGTTGAGCGTGATGAGCACGTCGAGCTTGTCGCCGTGGCTCAGGACCGGCTCGTCGCTGGTGCGGAGCGTCAGGAAGATGTGGCCGCCCCGGATGATCGACTGGTAAGCGTCGTACACGTTGACGTGGAGCCCGCGCCTCACCAGGATCCGCGCCAGGATGTTGCCGGGGGTGGCGATGCCCTGGCCCGCCGCGCCCCCGATTGCGATCGCTAGATCAATTGTGCGCACCGCTAGTCGACTCCCCGTTACCTTGCTGCGCGTTCGCGACAACGTAGCACAGCACAGGGAGGTTGTAGCACTAGGCGCCCTGCCCAGGGCTAGCTGATTTTCGACTCGGCGCCCGGAAGGGCCGCGTCGCCGACGATCGTCTCGCCGAGCACGGCGTACCGGTCCCCGCCAAGGTGGTGCAGCGGGCTCAGGTCCCGCTCCTTCAGCAGGTAGACGCCGCCGTCGAACGCCTCCTCCTCGGCCTGGGCGTCCACGACCTCGGCGATGAAAAGCGTGTGGTCCCCCGGCGTGACGGCGTCGACCACCGCGCACTCGACGTGCGCGATGCACGGCGCGATCAGCACCGGGCGCACGACGTGCGGTCCCTCCTCGCGGAGCCCGGCGACGGTCAACTTGCTCTGGTCACGCCCGGAGACCGAGGCGCAGTAACGCACTTGGCGCAGCAGGTCGACCGACGGGATGTTGACCGCGAACTCGCCGCCCTTGCGGATCAGCTCGTTCGTCAGGTTGCTCACGTGCACACTCAGGCCGATCAAGACGGGTCGGTACGAGACCGGTACCAGCCAGCTCGCCGTCATGACGTTCATGTCGCCGCGGTAGTGCGACGTCACGAGCGTGACCGGCCCCGGCGCGATCAGGCGGTGCGCCTGTTCGAGCGGAATGTCGCGCTTCACGTCGGTAGAGAGCTTATCATCGGCCGGTGATCGCGATCGTGGACTACGGCGCGGGGAACCTGCGGTCCGTCCGGCGCGCGGTCGAGCACGCCGGCGTGGAGCCGGTCGTCACGAACGACTGGAGGGCCGTCGAGCGCGCCGATGCCCTGATACTGCCTGGCGTGGGCGCCGCCGCCGACACGATGGCAAACCTCCGTCGGCACGGCCTGGTCGAGCCGGTCCGCGAGTACATCGCCTCGGCTCGTCCGTTCCTCGGCGTGTGTATGGGCCTCCAGGCACTGTTGACCGGCAGCGAGGAGGGCGGCTGGCACCCCTGCCTGGACGTCGTGCCCGGCCGCGTCAAGCGGTTCGCGCAGGGGCTCACCGTGCCGCACATGGGGTGGAACCAGGTCTTCCGGCGGCGGGAGCACCCGGTGTTCGACGGCATCCCCGACGGCGCCTACTTCTACTTCGTCCATTCCTATTACTGCGCGCCCGAGGACGACTCGGCGGTCTTGGCGACGACCGACTACGGCGGCTCCTTCGCGTCGGTGCTCGGACGCGATCGGTGGGTGGCGACCCAGTTCCACCCGGAGAAGTCGGGCGCGGCCGGACTGCGGCTCTACCGCAACTTCCTCATCTGGGCGGGGGTGCTGACCGAGCCGGCGCTCAGCCGCTGATTGGGTGCGGCGTGTGTCCGTTCGAGCCGGGGCACGCGTGCGGGCCGCCGGTGAGCGGTGTGTTGCAGAGCGGGCAACGCGGGCGGCCGGCGGCGATGACCGTGCCGATCTCCGACGAGAGCGTCCGCATGCGCCCGCGCGTGACGCGGCAGGTCAGGGTTGGCGGCCCGTCGAGGTCGGCCTCCGGGTCGTGCGCGAGCAGCACCAGGACGTCCTGCTGGTCGTCGTAGCCGAGGCCGAGCCGCGTGACGCGAAACTCGTAGTCGAACGTCGTCGGGAAGTCGCCCGACTCGCTCGCCGGCGCAGGCGGTTCGTTCCGTCCGGTGCGGTTCGACCGGAGCTGGGCGACCAGCTGGTCGATCGCCATCCCCAGCGCCTGGAGCTGCTCTTTCTCCATCCACAGGCAGGCCGAGCCGCTTGGACTCAACAGCCGAACCCGGAAGGTGCGCTGGCCGGGCTCGCCGACCGCGTCGGCCTTGACGTGCTCTGCGAGGCCCAGGTCGGCCGCCATTAGCCGACCTGCTCGCCCAGGCTCAGGTACTGACGAAGGAAGCCGAACAGCTTCTGGCGGTCGGCAGGATCGACCGGCTGGAGGCCGTAGTGGTTGATGATCCGGAACGACTCCGCCTGCCAATCCTTCCAGCAGTCCTGGCAAACGCGGGCGAGGATGTCCTGACCGAGCTGGCCGGACAGCGGTGCGCGCGTGAGCCCTTCGGCCGTGCGGCCGCACCGCGCACAGTGAACCGATGCCATCCCGATGGTCAGTATAGGGCCGGGTTTTTACCCGGTGGTGCGCTTCGCACGCTCGGCCGCGAGCTTGTGCAGCCCGTCCAGGATCGCCGCTTCGACCCGATCCCGGTAGACGGCGACCTCTTCGAGCCCCTCTTCGATCAGCCGCACCGACAGGGCCGGGTTCGCCGCGAACGGCACGAGTCGGAAGCGGCCGACCGTCAGGTCGCCAGTCTTGCGGCCGAAGTCGGCGTACATCTCGCGCTGCGCGAGCGGCTCGGTCCAGCGGCCCAGGTGCGCGAACACCTGGTTGCGCTCTTCCTGGTCGTCGATGGAAAGGTGGCGCCCCGCGAACCAGTGGACGTAGAAACCGGCCGGCATCGCGCGAACCTCGGCGCCCGGGCCATCCGGCGAGGTGGGGGGGAGGACGAGCACCGTCTCGTCGGGCTCCTCGCGTAGCTCGGCCTTGTCGAAGAAAGGCAGGATCTCGTCGATGCGGCGCCGGTAGACGCCGGCGATGCGGTAGACCACGCGCTCAAACCTCTCGGGGAACGGCCGAATATATCACGCGAAGGAGCGATCTCCTCTGGGACGGCTGGGCTGGGCACTCGTCCCCCTCGCGGCGCTGGGCGTTGGGGTCGCCTGCGCGCCGGCGTCGGCGGCCGTGCCGGCGCAGTCGCCGGTCCCCGCCTCGGCCGTCGCGGTCGTAACCGAGGGTGGGGGGCTGCCGACACGACCGGCGCCGGCCACGCCGCCGCCGACCCCGACGACCGACCTGGCGCTGTTGGTCCGGACCGTGCAGCCGTTCCCGACGCGCACGCCCGCGCCGCCCGACACGCCGACCCCGACGGTCGTGCCAGCCTACACGTCGACGCCGCGGCCCACGCCGACGCTCATGCGCGGCTCGTTCCCGCAGCCGCCGATGACGTTCGTGCCGACCCGCCGCGCGACGGTCAACCCGGGCGTCCGCGGCACCATCATCCCGACGAGCGAGGCGGAGGCGTCGCGCTTCGCACCGACGCCGACGCCCATCGACACTAACGAGCCGAACGACACGCCCGCCTTCGCGACGCAGATCACCGCCAACCCGATCGAGGCTGTCATCAACGGCCCGGACGACGTCGACGTCTACCAGGTGGCCGTCGACCAGCCAAACACCACGCTGGTCGTCACGCTGACGGGTCCGGATCCGGGCCGCTATAAAGTCGATCTGGTCGCGCCGCGCGGTGGTAAAGTCGGTCGTCAACGCATAGACGGAACCGTCGCGGTGCGGGCCTTCGCCGACGTGGGCACAGAGACTGGCACGTACCTTGTCTACGTTAGGGGTGCGGGCCCGCAGATGCCGCGAGGTCCATATTTCATCTCAGCCGACTTCAGCGTGCTCCCGGTGAGTCCGACCCGCACGCCTGCCGGTTGATGGACAGACCGGAGGAGTTGTATGTCGAAGGAGCGCTCGGGACGAGCCTCCATTCAGTCACGACCGGCGACCGACGTCGTCGAAAACGAGCGGTCTGACGACCCTGGCGTAGCGCGTTACCCGCGCGATCAGCTGATCGCGATGCTCGCGCAGATGCAGCTCATCCGGCACTTCGAGGAGCGCGCGGCCGAGCAGTATACGAAGGCCCGCATCGGCGGCTATATCCACCTGAACGTCGGCGAGGAGGCCACCGTCGTCGGCTCGGTCGCCGCGCTGAGACCTACCGATTACCTCATAGGCTCGTACCGGACGCATGGCCACGCGCTGGCGCGCGGCACCGACCCGCGCGCGGTGATGGCCGAGCTCTTCGGCCGGGAGGCCGGCACGTCGAAGGGGCGCGGCGGCTCTATGCACCTCTTCGACAAGAAGCACCGCTTCCTGGGCGGCTACGGCATCGTCGGCGGACACCTGCCGATCGCGGCGGGTCTCGGCCTAGCGATCGACTACCTCGGCGGCGACGAGGCGGTGATGTGTGTGTTTGGTGAGGGCGCGACCAACATCGGCGCCTTCCACGAGTCGCTCAACGTCGCGAAGCTGTGGGGGCTGCCGGTCGTCTGGGTGTGCGCCAATAACCAGTACGCCATGGGCCACTCCGTCGCCATGGACTCGGCCGTCACCGAGATCCACCGTAAGGCCTGCGCGTACGACATGCCGGGCGAGCGGGTGGACGGCATGGACGTCTTAGCGGTTCGCCAGGCTTGTGAGGCCGCCCTGGAGCGGGCGCGCCGCGAGCGGCTGCCGTCGCTGGTGGAGTGCGTCACCTACCGCTACCGTGGGCACTCGATGGCCGACCAGCGGAAATACCGGACCGAGGACGAGGTTCGGGCCTGGCGCGAGCGCGACCCGATCAACTGGTTCGAGCGCCGGCTGATCGCAGCGAAACTGCTGGACGAGAACGAGGCGAAGCGGATCGAACGGGAGGCCGACGAAAAAGCCGCCGCGGCGGTCGACTTCGCCGAGCACGCTCCCGATCCCGACCCGGCCGACCTCGGCAAGTACGTCTACGCCTCGGATGAGGAGATGTAGACGTGCCGGTGATGACCTACCGCGAGGCGCTGAACACCTGCCTCCGCGAAGAGATGCGGCGCGACGACAAGGTCTTCCTTCTCGGCGAGGACATCGGCAAGTTCGACGGCGCCTACGCCGTCACGCAGGGGCTGCTGCGCGAGTTCGGACCAAAGCGGGTGCGCGACACGCCGATCGCCGAGGAAGCGATCGCCGGGTGCGCGATCGGCGCGGCCATGCTCGGCCTGCGACCGGTTGTGGAGTTCATGACGATCAACTTCATCCTGCTCGCGATCGACCAGATCGTCAACAACGCCGCGAAGATGCGGTACATGTTCGGCGGCGAGGTCAAGCTCCCCATGGTGATCCGGACCCCGGCGGGCTCCGGTGGCCAGCTCAGCGCCCAGCACTCGCAGAGCATGGAGGGCTGGTTCGCCAACGTCCCGGGCATGAAGGTCGTCGCCCCGTCGACGCCAGCCGACGCGCGAGCGATGCTCAAGACCGCCATCCGCGGCGACGACCCCGTGCTGTTCCTCGAGAACCTGCACCTCTACAACGCGCGCGGCGAGGTGCCGACCGAGGAGCAGCTCGTGCCGTTCGGCCAGGCCCGGGTCGCGCGCGAGGGACGCGACGTAACGCTCGTCGCCCATTCCCGGATGACGCCGTTGGCCCTGCAGGTCGCCGAGAAGCTCGCCAGCGACGGCGTCCAAGCCGAGGTTGTCGACCTACGCTCGCTGCGGCCGTTGGACCGGGAGACGCTCGTCCGCTCGGTCGAAAAGACGACGCGCGCCGTCGTGCTCGAGGAGGACTGGCCGACGTTCGGCGTCGGGGCTGAGATCGCCGCGACGATTCAAGAGCACGCCTTCGACTGGCTGGACGCTCCGGTGCTGCGGGTGGGACTCGCCGAGGTGCCGATGCCGTACTCGAAAGTGCTGGAGCAGGCGGCGATTCCGGACGCCGACCGGGTCATCAAGGCGGTGCGTCGCACGCTCGAACGCCGGCGGTAGCGATGCCGGTCGACATCGTGATGCCGCGCCTCAGCGACACGATGACCGAGGGCACGGTCGCTCGCTGGTTGAAGAAGCCCGGCGATCACGTCGCCAAGGGCGAGGTGCTCGCCGAGATCGAGACGGACAAGGCGTTGATGCAATACGAGTCGTTCGAGGAGGGGACGCTCGGGGAGATCAAGGTCAAGGACGGCGAGACGGTCCCACTGGGCGAGACCATCGCGGTTCTCTACAGAGCCGGCGAAAACGGCCAGGCGGCGAAGGCGGAGGAGCAGCGCGCGGCCCAGGAGAAACCGGAGTCGGAGGATCCGCGGAAGACGGAAGCGCCAACCAGGCTCGAGGAGCCCCACGCCGGCGCGGGCCGCGTGCGCGCGTCGCCCCTTGCGCGGCGCCTCGCCGCCGAACGTGGTCTCGACCTCAGGAATATCAAGGGCACAGGGCCGGGCGGGCGCATCGTCCGCGCCGACGTCGAGGAGGCCCAGCCGGCCGCGGCATCGCGTGCCGCGGAGCCCGCTCCCGTCCCCACGCCCGCGCCGTCGGCCGAGGGCGAGCTCGCCCCCTTCACGGGCATGCAAGCCGTGATCGCGCGGCGGATGGTCGAGAGCAAGAGCCAGATCCCGCACTTCTACGTGACGACGGCGATCGACATGACCGCGGCCATGCGGCTCCGTGCCGACTCGAATGCTTACCTCGGCAAGGAGGCAGCGATCTCGGTCAACGACCTCTTCATCAAAGCGGCCGCCCTGGCGCTGCGCAAGTTCCCGGACATCAACGCCAGTTACACCGAGCGGGGCATCCAGCGCCACGCCGAGATCAACGTCGGCAACGCGGTCGCGTTGCCCCGCGGCCTCGTCGTGCCCGTGATCCGCAACGCCGACAAGAAGACGCTGCCGCAGATCGCCGCCGAATCGCGCGCGCTCGCCGAGAAGGCGCGCTCGGGTGGTCTAGCGCTCGCCGACTACGAAGGAGGCACGTTCTCGATCTCGAACCTGGGCATGCTCGGGGTCGAGGAGTTCGCGGCGATCGTAAACCCGCCGCAGGTCGCGATCCTGGCAGTCGGTGCGGTGGCCGAGGAGCCGGTCGTGCGCGACGGCCAGGTCGTGCCTGGCTTCCGCTGCCGTGTGACGCTCTCGGCCGACCACCGGGTCGTCTACGGCTGGGACGCCGGCCAGTTCCTCCAGGAGCTGAAGAAGCTGCTCGAGCAGCCGTTCAGCCTGGTCTACTGATGACGGACTCGTTCGACCTCGTCGTGATCGGCGGCGGGCTGGGCGGCTACGTTCCGGCGATCCGGGCGGCGAAGAAGGGACGGTCGGTCGCGATCGTCGAGCGGGACAAGCTCGGCGGCGCGTGCCTTCACCGGGGCTGCATCCCGACCAAGGTGTTCCTCGAAAGCGCTGGGTTCCTCGACCGGGTGCGGCGTGCCGCCGAGTGGGGCGTCGCGGCGAAGGTGGAGGGCTTCGACTTCGAGGCCATCGCGACGCGCAAGGACAAGATCGTCTCGATCAACGAAGGGGGCATCCGGAACCTGCTGCGCGCGGCTGGCGTGGAGATCGTGGCCGGCGACGGGAGGCTCGTCGGTCCGACCGAGGTCGTCGTCGGCGACCGGCGGCTGCGCGCCCGCGACGTGATCGTCGCGACCGGCTCGCGACCGCAGAGCCTGCCTGGCCTGGACGTCGACGGCGAGCTGGTCGTGACGAGCGACCACGTGACGCGGTGGACGGAGCTCCCGCGGTCGGTGGTGATCGCCGGGGCGGGGGCGGTCGGGGCGGAGTTCGCTTCGATGCTGCGCGACTTCGGCGTCGAGGTGACGCTCGTCGAGCTGCTGCCACGCGTCCTGCCGCTCGAGGATGCGGAGGTGAGTCCGCTGGTCCACCGCGACTTCGAGCGGCGCGGCGTCCGGGTGCTGGTCTCCGCGAGGCTGCTACCGGACACCCTGAAGCGGAACAAGAACGGCGTGGAGATCGCCGTCGAGCTCGACGACGAGCGCAAGATGCTCGCCGCCGATCGGCTGTTGGTCGCGACTGGCCGGGCGCCAGCCAGCGACGGCGTGGGGCTCGAGGAGGTCGGCGTCGCGCGCGACCGTGGGTTCGTTAAGGTCGACGGCCGGATGCGGACCAACGTCCCGCACGTCTACGCGACGGGAGACCTCGTCGGCGGCTTGATGCTCGCCCACGTCGCGGCCCATGAAGGCGAGGTGGCGGTCGCTACCATCCTCGGCGAGGTGGTCCCGGCCGTCGACTACGATGCCCTGCCCCGCGCGACCTACACGCGCCCTGAGGTCGCCAGCATCGGGCTGAGCGAGGAACAAGCGCGGAAGGACGGCCGCGACGTGCAGGTCGGCAAGTTCAGCTTCCGCGCCAACGCGAAGGCGATGATCGGCGGCGAGACGGACGGCTTCGCCAAGATCGTGTCCGACGCGCGCAGCGGTGAGCTCCTCGGCGCCCACCTGGTCGGGCCACACGTGACGGAGCTGATTGGCGAGCTCAGCGCCGCGAAGCTGCTCGAGTCGACCGCGCTCGAGGTCGGCCTCGCCGTGCACCCGCACCCGACGCTCTCCGAGGTGCTCGCCGAGGCAGCACTCGACGTAACGGGTGAGGCCGTGCACGTACCCCGTCGAGCTCGTTAGGGACGGGATGGGGGGAGGTTATGCCAGATCTGGCTCCCCAAGAGAGCTTCCCTCGTTGCGCCGATTGACAATCCGTTCCAGCTGGACCTATAGTGCAAACACGCGGTGGCGAAGGCCACCGCGGTTTTTTGAGTCCGGAAGGTTCGATGGCGCGTAGGAGCCCTCCAATGGCATCCAGGTACGGGCGCACCCCGCCGGCGCCCTCCCGTTTCGGTCGCCTTCCGGGCGTCGGCGCGATCCAGCGCGCGACGGACCGCGAGAGCGGCATCCAGCGGTTCTACCGCGACACGCGCTCGGAGCTGCGCAAGGTCGTCTGGCCGACCCGCGAGCAGGCTACCAACCTGACAATCTTGGTGGTCGTCGCGTCGGTCGCGGTTGGTGCCATCCTGGGCGGATTCGACCTGCTGTTCGCCCAGTTGTTCAAGATGTTGTTGGGTCAGGGTTAGACATGCCGCGTATTGCGACTAAGACGTCGACGAAGGCGCCGACGATCGACGAGGAGATCCCTCCCCAGGGGCCGGTGGTCATCGACTCCGGTGATCCCGACCGGAAGTGGTACGTGATCCACACGTACTCGGGCTACGAGAACAAGGTCAAGACCAACCTCGAGCACCGCATCTCGACGATGGACGTCCGTGACCGAATCTTCCAGGTCGTGATCCCGATGGAGGGTGAAGTCGAAGTCAAGGACGGCCAGCGGCGGACCGTCCAGCGGAAGGTCTTCCCCGGCTACGTGCTGGTCGACATGAAGCTCGACGACCAGTCGTGGTACGTCGTGCGCAACACGCCGGGCGTGACGGGCTTCGTCGGGTCGGGTAACAAGCCGATCCCTCTCGAGGAGACCGAGGTCCGCAAGATCCTGAAGCAAATGACGGCCGAGGCGCCGCGCGTCAAGATCGCGTTCGAACGTGGCCAGAGTGTCCGCATCATCGACGGCCCGTTCGCCGACTTCATCGGCGTGGTCAGCGACATCTTGCAGGACAAGGGCAAGGTTCGCGTGATGGTGTCGTTCTTCGGACGCGAGACGCCGATCGAGCTCGACTTCCTACAGGTAGAAAAGCTCTAGTTCTTACCCGGGTCCGTGTGGGGCACACGGACCCACCCCCAGGGAGAAGCTTTGGCGAAGAAAGTCCGCGCGATCGTCAAGCTCCAGATCGACGCCGGCAAGGCGACGCCGGCTCCGCCGGTCGGCCCAGCCCTGGGCCAGCACGGCATCAACATCATGCAGTTCGTCAAGGAGTACAACGAGAAGACGGCCGGCCAGGCCGGCTCGATCGTCCCGGTCGAGATCACGGTCTACGAGGACCGGTCGTTCACCTTCGTGACCAAGACGCCGCCAGCAGCCGACCTGCTGCGGAAGGCGGCCGGGGTCGAGAAGGGCTCCGGTACCCCGAATAGGGGCACGATCGGTACGATCTCGAAGGAGAAGCTCCGCGAGATCGCCGCGTTGAAGATGAAAGACCTGAACGCGGTGGACATCGAGGGCGCCGAGCGGATGATCGCCGGGACCGCCCGATCGATGGGCATCGCGGTGCAGTAAGGACGACACGATGCCGACTAAGAAGCATGGCAAGAAGTACCTCGAGGCAGCGAAGCTCGTCGACCCGGCCCGGCTCTACGAGCCGCGCGAGGCCGTCGAGCTCGCCAAGAAGACCTCCTACACCAACTTCGATGGCACCATCGAGGCGCACTTCCGGATGGGCGTCGACCCGCGCCACGCCGACCAGCAGGTACGCGGCGTCGCGTCGCTGCCGCACGGACTCGGCAAGAAGGTCCGCGTGCTTGTGTTCGCCCAGGGCGAGGCGGCGCGCGCGGCGGAGCAGGCCGGCGCCGACGTCGTCGGCGCGGACGACCTGATCAAGCAGATCGAGGGCGGGTTCCTCGACTTCGACATCGCGATCGCGACGCCCGACATGATGGGCCGCGTTGGCCGCCTCGGGAAGATCCTCGGTCGGCGCGGCTTGATGCCGAACCCGAAGTCGGGCACGGTCGTCCAGCCACAGGACCTTGCGCGCGCCGTGAACGACGCCCGCAAAGGCCGGGTCGAGTTCCGCCTCGACAAGACGGCGCTGATGCACGTGCCGATCGGCAAGGCGAGCTTCGAGACCGACCAGCTCGTCGAAAACCTCGGCTCGCTGATCGACGCCGTCCAGAAGGCGAAGCCGAGCGGTGCGAAGGGCCAATACGTGCGGACGATCACCGTCTGCGCCACGATGGGGCCAGGCGTGTCGGTCGACTTGCAGCCAGCTTTGGCGATGGCCGGCAGCGCCTCGTAAACTAGCGGCAATCCAATAGCGCCGAAGACAGCGGGTGCGGCTCCGAGGGCCGCTTAATTCCCCGCCGAGGAGCATCAGTGGCGAAGGCACCTAGGAAGGGCCTGGAGATCGACTCGATCCAGGCCGCCCTAAAAGAGTCCCCGTCGTTCATCCTGGCGGACTACCGCGGGCTGGATGTTGCCCAGCTGGCTGGGCTCCGCGCGCAGCTCTGTCCGGCTGGCGTGACCTTTCGGGTCGTCAAGAACACGCTCACGCGGATCGCCGCCGAGCGAGCCGGGGTCAAGGGCCTCGATTCGTTCCTGGAGGGCCCCACCGCGATCGCGTTCGCCAAGGACGACGTCGCGGCCGCAGCACGTGTGCTGTCCGACTTCGCGCGCACCTCGCGGATCCTCTCGCTCAAGGGGGCGATGGTCGACGGGACGATCCTGTCGGCGGACCAGGTCGCCGACCTGGCGAGCCTCGCGCCGAAGCCGGTGCTCCAGGCGGCGCTGGCCGGAGCGATCCAGGGTCCGCTCTCCAACTTCGTGGGCCTGCTCAACGGCGCGATCTCGAGCATCGTCTACACGCTCGAAGCGCGCGCTAACCAACTGCAAGAAGCCGCCTGAGCGGCGAGGAGTAACAGGGTGCCAAGCGAGAAGGTTCAGTCCATCATCGATCAGCTCAACGGGCTCTCCGTGCTGGAGATTTCGGAGTTGTCCAAGGCTCTCCAGGAGGCCTGGGGCGTGACGGCGGCTGCGCCCGTGGCGGTGGCGGCCGCGCCGGGTGCCGCGCCGGCGGGTGCCGGTGCTGCCGCGGCCGCGCCGGTCGAGGAGAAGACGGACTTCGACGTCATTCTGGAGGAGGCCGGACCCAACAAGATCAACGTCATCAAGGTCGTCCGCGAGCTCACTGCGTTGGGGCTCAAGGAGGCCAAGGACTTCGTCGAGTCCGCTCCGAAGCCCGTCAAGGAGGGCGTCAACAAGGAGGAGGCGGAGGCCGCCAAGAAGAAGCTCGAGGAAGCCGGGGCGAAGGTCTCCGTCAAGTAGCGGCGAACCGGGTGCGCGATCAGCGCACCCGGTTCGCCGTCGTCAGGACGTACTCCTCGTTCGCGCGAAGCCAGAGCAGCTTCATCAAGAACTCGTCGGCCGGCGGCACGCGCTCCATCGATACGATGCAGAGCCGCCAGGGCTGGCGGCGGCCGTTCTTGAACACCTCGATGGGCCGGCGCAGCCGCAGCCGGTAGTACGTGTTGCGGAACAGGGTCGAAGGCACGTCGAGGAAGCCCTGCCGTGCCAGCACGGCGTACTGTGGTCCGAGCTCGTCACGCAGCATCTGGTCGGCGCGGGCGTTCGCGTCGTCTTCGAAGTGGTGTCGGTCGCCGAGCTCGGCGCCTTCGCACCCCTCCGGCCACTCGTCGTAATCGCGCGGGACGACGGAGCGGCGCCCCCAGATCGTGAACGTGCCGAGGCGCGTGTCGAGCGGGCCGCGGGTGACCGCCTCCACCCAACGGCGCGCGGCCGCGAGCATAGTGACTGCCTAGCCGCCGACGATCCGTGGGACCTGGATGATCTCCTTGGCGGTCGGGTCGAACTCGTCGATCCTCACCGCCCCCTCCACGGACTCCTCCACCTTGAAGGCCGCGTAGCCGCGCGCCGCGTTCTCGCGGAAGATCCTCTCCGCCTCGGCGACCGCCTCGGCCTTCTCCGTCTCCCACTCGACCTTGACGTCACCGCGTCCGCACAGAACACGCAACAGACCCATGGCCGAGCAACCCCCTTGGCGACCAAACGGCGTCCCCGCTGGCTTGACACGACGATAATACCGCTCGGCTCCCGGCCTGGCAACGACCGGCTTTGTTACGTTCCCAGCGATTCGGGCCCGAAGGAGTCGGGCAGGAGCACCGCCAGCGACGTCTCGCGGCGCTCGCCGGCGAGGTTGGCGGCCACGATCGGCAGCGCGGGCGCGAACTCCCGCAGGACCTGCCGGCACGCGCCGCACGGCGTCGCCGGCGGCGACGCGTCGGTCACGACGGCGAGCGCCGCGAAGCGGCGCACACCCCGCGACACGGCCGCGAAAACCGCCGATCGTTCGGCGCAGACGGTCAGTCCGTAGGATGCGTTCTCGACGTTGGCGCCGGCGTGGATCTGGCCGCGTTCGTCCAGCAGCGCGGCGCCGACCAGGAACTTCGAGTACGGGGCGTAGGCAAGCTCGCGCGCCGCCCGCGCCGCGGCGACCAGCGGTTCCCAGTCGACCACCGAGCTAGGCGGCACCGGCCGTCGCCTCCGCCTGGGGCTCGGCACGCCGCTGGACCCGCACCTTTCGGATGCGCCGGCCGGAGGTCGCCTCGACACGCAGCACGGCGCCGTCCAGTTCCGCCTCGTCGCCAAGCGTCGGCACTTTGCCTAGCCTCTCGTAGAGCAGACCGCCGATCGTGTCGACGTCCTCACCCTCCAGCGACAGGTCGAGCGCGTCGTTGACGTCGTCGATCGACACGGTGGCGTCGAAGATCGCTTCGTCAGGCCCGATCGGCACGATCTTCGCCTCCTCGCGGTCGTACTCGTCCTGAATCTCGCCGACGATCTCCTCGAGCAGGTCCTCGATCGTCACGATGCCGGCGGTACCGCCGTATTCGTCGGCGACGATCGCGATGTGAACCTTCTGCTTCTGCAGCTCGCGCAGCAGCTCGTCGGTCTTCTTCGACTCGGGGATGAAGTAGGCAGGCCGCAGGAACTCGCGCACCGGCTGGGTCGGGTCGCCCGGCTGCAGGAAGCGAAGCAGATCCTTGGCGTACAGGACGCCGAGGATGTTGTCGATCGACTGGTCGTAGACGGGAACGCGCGAGTAGCCACGCGACCGGACTAGGTCGAGCGCCTGCTGGAGCGTGGCCGTCGCCGGCAGGGCGGCGACGTCGATGCGCGGGACCATGATCTCGCGCACGGTCGTCTTGTCGAGCTCGATGATCGAGTCGATCATCTCCTGCTCGTCCTCTTCGATCAGCCCCGCCTCGCGTGCTGCCGATGCCTGTACGTGGAGGTCGTCTGGTGAGCTGACCATCGCCTGGGGCACGGGCTCGACGCCGAGCATCCGCGCGCTCGCCGCGCCAAGCGCGTTGATGCCGCGCACCAGCGGCCCGAGCGCCCACGCCGTCGCGCGGATCGGTACGTAGAGCCCGAGCCCGGTGTGCTCGGGGTCGTGCACGGCGATTCCGCGTGGGAGGGCGAGCAGGACCATCAGGCCGACGAACGTCAGACCAGCCGCGGCGAGCACGGGCGCGATCGTCGGGCCCCAAGACCCGACCGCGATGGCGACGGCGAACCCGGTCGTCGCGATGCCGCTGAACGTCCGCAGGATCGACAGCGGGACGATGAAGCGGCTCGGGTGCGCGACGAACAGGTCGAGCCTGCGCGCACGCTGTTCGCCCCGCTCGAGAAGCTGGTGCACCCGGATGTGGCTCAGCGACCCGAGCGCCGATTCGGCTGTCGTCGCGAACAGGTAGAGGACGAGGGCGACTGCCAAGCCGACCCCGTCGATCAACGGTGGCAATGGGCCCCCAGTGCCGAAAGGATATCGACGGACGAATAAACGTTCAACCAAGCCTCCGGTGAGCTGGCACGCACCACGTCTGCCCAGGAGCATCGAGCCTGTCGGCGATCGCCTCTGCGGCCGATCGGTCGCCGACCATCGTGAAGAGCGTCGGTCCCGCGCCGGCGAGCCGCACCCACGG
Organism: Chloroflexota bacterium; assembly: GCA_035651675.1. Taxonomy (GTDB): domain Bacteria; phylum Chloroflexota; class UBA6077; order FW602-bin22; family FW602-bin22; genus DASRFH01. The sequence continues at coordinate 61,322 of DASRFH010000165.1, forward strand.
CGCACCGGCCCCCCTGAGACGGAGTCGAGCGGCGGCGAGCGAGGGGTAGAGCTGGTCGGCGACGCGTTCGAACGTGTTCGGCCACCGCTCTAGGCGCAGTGGCGCCCCCGCCCAGATCCACGAGGCGAGCTCGTGCGTCAGGCGCCCGTCCGAGAAGTGCTCGGGCTGTAGCGCGCGGTAGGCCCGCGCCGTCTTGTCGGCTGGTCCGCTTTCGGGCAGGTGAAGGACGGCCCACATCGACGGGATGTCGGGCAGCGCCTCGAGCTGGTCGCCGAGGCCTGTCGCCAAAGCAGTTCCGCCCCGCAGCAGGAACGGCACGTCGGCGCCGAGCGTCGCGGCGGTGCGCAGCAGCTCCCCTTCGCCGATGCGCAGCCCCCAGAGCCGCGCGAGTCCCCGCAAGGTCGCGGCCGCGTCCGCCGAGCCGCCCCCCAGCCCGGCCGCCACCGGGATCCGCTTGCGTAGATGGATCCGGGCGCCGCGGCCGCCGCCGAGCGCCCGGGCCGCCCGCAGAACGAGGTTGCCGTCGGTCGCCAACGATGGGTCGTCACAGGCGAGCGAGAGCCCGTCGGACTCCTCGAACGATAGCTCGTCGGCGAGGCCGACTGTCTGAAGGACGGTGGCGAGCTCGTGGTAGCCGTCCCTTCGGCGGCCGACGACTTCGAGCGAGAGGTTGATCTTGGCGGGGGCGGATTCGACCACCGTCATACGGTCCGACCTGTTGCGCCGAGAGTCGAGGCGACGAGGCGACGGGGCCGTGATGAGCGACTGCCGACGCCGCTGGCCGCCGGGCCGGCCGAGGGTCCTCGCTCTGTTCGGAGTGGCGTGCGACGCACTAAACGAGGTGGCGCGCCTGAAGCTCGTGCGTCAGCCGGGCCCACTCTTCGAGCGAGAGGGTCTGCGCACGGCGCATCGGGTCGATCCCGGCCGCCTCGAGCGCCGGGCCGACTGCGTCGGGGGGCATCCATATCTTCTGCGGCAGCACGTTGTGGAGCTGTTTCCGCGGCATCGCGAAGCCGGCCGACACTACCTTGAAGAACGGCCCCGGCGCGGCCGCCACCGCCGGCTTGCCGAGCACGTCGATCGCCACGATGGCCGAGTCCACCTTCGGCGCCGGCAAGAAGGCGCTGGCCGGGACGCGCCCGACGATGCGTGGACGGCCGTAGAACTGCACTGAGACGGCCAGCAGGCTCAGCGCCCCCGGCGCGGCCACGATCCGTTCCGCCACCTCGCGCTGCACCATCACGACCATCCGCTGCGGCGGGCGCGCAGCCTCGAAGAAGTGCCGCAGCAGGGGCGACGTGATGTAGTAGGGCAGGTTCGCGACGAGCTTGTAGGGTCCGGCGAACAGGTCGGCTGGCTCGACCCGGAGCGCGTCGCCTTCGGCGACTTCGACGTTGGCCTGGTCGGCGAGCGTCTCGGCGAGCGCAGCGACCATGCCGCGGTCGATCTCGATCGCAACCACGCGGCGCGCCCGCTCGGCGAGCGCCCTGGTGAGCACGCCGAGGCCGGGGCCAACCTCGAGCACGTCGTCGTGCGGAGCCAGCTCGGCAGCCGCGACTATCTGGTCGAGGACGAACGGGTCGACCAGGAAGTTCTGCCCGAAGCCCTTGCGCGGGCGCAGCCCGAACCGGGCGAGCGTCGAACGGAGCTCACGCGACGGGTTCAGATCGGTATGGCGTCGGGGGTCCGCCCGTCGCCGGGGTGCTCCGCCCTTGCGGATCGAGGTGCGGGCCCGGCCGCGTTGGCGCCTTTCAGGCGGCATCGTCGTTAGTCGTGCACCCTCCGTCGTTCGCGTATCCGCGACGTCCCAACGCCAGCCGACTCAGGCTGAGCTTCCCCGCGACACCCAGAAGGCACCGCTTACCGTTGCTTTCTTCCGAACCTGGCGGGGTTCGCGGACTTCCGCCGCGCGGGACTCAGCCCTCAACGCCACTTAACGCCGGATGCGCCTGGAGCTCACGACCTCGGGAGGGAATTCAACCCCGCTAGAGCGGATTGCGGGTACAGGGCACCGCTAGCTCCCCGTCTAGCACGACCACCATCAATGATAGTGGAAGCGGGCCCGGGCAGACTCGTAATCCTCGGGCCGGTTGAGGTTGAGGAGCACGATCGGATCGTCGAACGGAACGTTCTGGATGGCGTCGGCGTGGCGCCGCAGGACGCTCTTCAGTCCCTCGTTCTCCTCGGAAAGCGACCGAAGCTCGTCGAACAACGCGCGGTCGAACACGGTCGGGTGGCCGTGGGCGTCGCCGACGACGGGGCGCGAGATGAGGCTGCGCGCGGCCTGGTGCGCTTCGATCAGCCGACGAAGGATCGCCGACGGGCGAGGCTGGTCGACGTTGGCGATGACGACGGCTGTGGCGCCACCGGGCAGGGCACGCATACCTGCCTCGATCGAGGTCGAGCGTCCAGCACGGTAGCTCTCGTTGACCACGTGGCGCGGCGCCAGCGGCGCCAGCTCCTCGGCGCGGTGTCCCAGCACGACGATCAGGTCGTCGACCGCGCTGCCCAGCTCGCGTACGCCGTACTCGATCAACGTCGTTCCGGCCCAGGGCAGCAGCGCTTTGGGCTTGCCCATGCGCGTCGACTCGCCCGCCGCCAACAAGAGTCCGGCGATCACGCGGCCGATTCTAGAATCGCTCGTTGTGCCAGTCCCGAACGTCGACGAGCTGCTCCGGTGTCTGGCCGACGCGTTCGAGCGCGCCGGGCGGCACGCCTTCCTGGTAGGCGGGTCGGTGCGGGACGCGATGCTGCACCGGATGCACAAGGACGTCGACCTGACCACCGACGCCACGCCGGACGAGACGCGCGCGATCCTCGAGACGACGCGTCCGCTTGCCGTCTACGACGTCGGCGCGCGGTTCGGCACGATCGCAGCCGTCTTCGCGGTCGGCGATGCGCGGATACCGGTCGAGATCACCACGTTCCGCGCGGAGGCGTACGAGCAGGGCTCGCGCAAGCCGAAGGTCGCCTACGGCGTGTCGCTGCTCGACGACCTCGCGCGGCGCGACTTCACGATCAATGCGATGGCGCAGGAGCTGCGTACCGGCCAGCTCCTCGATCCATACGGCGGCCGCGCCGACCTCGAGGCGCGGCTCGTGCGGGCCGTCGGGGACGCGGAGGAACGCTTCGCCGAAGACCCGCTTCGGATGCTGCGGGCGGTGCGCTTCGCCGTCGAGCTCGGCTTCCGGCTCGACGAGCCGACCGGCGCGGCGATCGCCCGGAGCGCTGACGCGCTGCGCACCATCAGCCGCGAGCGGGTCGGCGAGGAGACCAACCGCATCCTGATGTCGCCCGAGCCTGGGAAAGGCCTCCGGCTGCTGGCCGAGCTCGGCCTGATGCGCTGGATCGTCCCCGAGCTGCTCGCGCTGCGGGAGATCTCGGAGGGGCGGCGGGCGAAGGACGTCTTCGAGCACACGCTGCGGGTCGTCGAGCACACGCCGCCTGACCTCACGCTGCGGTGGGCGGCGCTGCTTCACGACGTCGGCAAGCCGCGGACCATGGTCGTCGAGGACGGCGAGGTGCACTTCCCCGGCCACGAGCGGGTTGGCGAGGCGATGGCGCGGCAGGTGCTCGGCAGCCTGCGCGTCGACAGCGAGACGACCGAGCGGGTCGCGCGGCTGGTCGGGATGCACATGCGCGCCAACCAGTACGAGCCCACGTGGACCGATGGCGCGGTGCGCCGCCTGATGCGCGAGGCAGGCGACGAGCTACCGCTGCTGCTGCAGCTCTCGAGCGCGGACGTGACCAGCTACCGACCCCAAAAGGTCGCGGCGGCGCGGGCACGGGTCGAGGCATTGCGCGCTCGGATCGATAAGATCGCGGCCGAAGAGGAGGTCGCCGCGCTCAAGAGCCCGCTCGACGGCAACGAGCTGATGGCGATGTTCGGGCGCCCACCGGGTCCGTGGATCCGAGAGGTGAAGGACTACCTGCTGGGGCTCGTGCTGGACGGCGAGCTCCGGACCGACGACAAGGAGCGGGGCGCCGAGCTCGCGCGTGCGTTTATGGCCTCGAGGTAGGTGGCGTTTCGGGGGAGGGAGGAACCCCGGTGCCCTTTGGGGCGTGGCGGCTCGCCAACTGGTCCTACACCGCGCGTCGGGCGAGGTTCGTCGCGGCTAGGCTCCTCGGAGCGAGAGCCGCTTCCGCCGCGTGAGGCCCTCGCGCGTCGCAACCCGCGCACGCAGCGCGCGTGCGAGGCGGTGGCGCACATCGTCCTCGAACTCGGGGCGTAACGCGGCTGGCAGCTCGGCGGCGAGCTCGTCGAGGTGCATCAGCCACACGACCGCCTGGCGCGGCGTCAACGAGCGCACGAGGTTGCCCCCGCGCATGGTGACCCACTCGTGGCTGCGGCGCTGGGCGCGGCGGCCCGAGTGTCCGCGCAGCGGCGTTCCGGCCGGGTGGTACCGCCTACCCGAGTAGCGCATCCGCCCACCTCCCGGCCCTTTTTCGGGAGTCTACCAAGGCTGGGCAGTACCGTGCTGGCATTCGAATGAGCCCCTGAAGAGGCCGTCCCTATAATGCCGGCGTGGCTGGCGCTGCGATCGAGGCTCGGCCGGCCGCGCCTCCCGATCCCGAGCCGGCACCGGCCGAGCCCCGATTGACGCGGCGGTCGCTCGACCCCGCGCCGTTCGTCGCGCTCGCCGCGTTCCTGGTGGGCCTGGCGCTCTACGGGGCGACCGCGGCTCCCGGCGTCCAGGGTGGCGACAGCGGCGAGTTCCAGTTTGTTGGCTACGTCCTCGGCATCCCGCACCCGCCCGGGTATCCGCTCTACGCGCTGCTGTCGAAGCTCTGGACGCTCGCGGTGCCGTTCGGCGAGGTCGCCCGGCGCGTCAATCTTCTTTCCGCCGTGTTCGGGGCGGCCACCTTGGGCGCCGCGGCTTTCGCGGCTGCGCGCGTCTTCGGCCGCGCCGCCGGGATCCCCGCCGGGCTTGTGGCGGCCGCCTGGCTAGCCGTGGCGCCTACCTGGTGGGGACAGGCGACCATCGCGTCGATTCGGCCGACGACCGGGTTCCTGCTCGGGGCAATGTTGGCCGCGCTGGCCGCATACGGGGCGACGCGCAGCCCTGGCTGGCTCTACGGCGCGGGCGCCTTCTTCGGCCTCGGCGTCGTCCACCACGTCTCGCTCCCCATCCTGGCACCGGCCTTCGTGCTGTACGTGTTGGCGGTCAGGCCACGCGTCCTGCGCGAAGGGCGGGTGCTGATGCGAACGACCGTCGCGGCGCTGCTGCCGCTGTTGCTCTTCCTTTACCTGCCGATCCGATCGGCGTTGGGGGCGGAGTTCGACGCGTCGCACCCCACCACACCGCGGGCGTTCCTCGACCTCATCACCGCGCGCGGGTTCGCGGGCGACATGCTGCACTTCGATCCGCTCTCGGCCCCGCGCCTGGAGATGGGCCGGCAGATCCTGCTCACGAATTTCGGCAGCCTGGGTCTGGCGTTGGCGCTCGGGGGCGGCCTTGTGGCGCTGGTCGCGCGGCCGCGCTGGGCGCTGCTGACCGGCGGTGTCGCGCTCATCAACCTCTTCATCAGCCTCTCGTACCGGGCACCGGTGATCGCCGACTATCTGATCCCAACCTACGTCGTCCTTGCGCTGTGGATCGGCGTGTTGGCCGCGCTGCCGGCGCTGCTCCTGTCGCGGGCGCGGCTAGGGGTGGTCGGCGTATCGGCAGGCCTCGTGCTCGCCATCCCGGCCGCGGCGTACGGGCAAGCGAGCTGGGCGAGCTTCGACCTCAGCCATGACACCGCTGACGAGGCTTTTCTCCGCGATGCGTTCGCGGCCGCTGCTCCCGGCTCGACGATCCTGACCGATTGGTACCACGCCACCATCCTGTGGTACGGCCAGCTGGCGCGCGGCGAGCGGCGGGACATCCGCGTCGACTACGTGGCGCCGTCCGGGGCCGAGGTGCCGTGGCTGGCGAAGGCAGACGCCGCTCTTGCTGACGGGCCGGTGTACGCGACCGCCCTCGACCAGCGGCTGGGAGCGGCGCACCACTTGCAGCGCCTCGGTCCGCTCTACCAGGTGCTGGCGATCCCCTCGACAGACCTCCCGCCTGGCCTGACCCCTTCTGGCGTCCACTTCGGGGACGCGATCGAGCTCGCTGGGTACCGGATCGAGACGCCGGCGGCCGGCGAGGACGTCGCGCTGACTCTCGCCTGGCGTGCGCTCCGAGCGCTCGGCCGGGACGTGAGTGAGTTCGTCCACGTCGTCGGCCCGGACGGCCACGTCTGGGGCCAGCGCGATGGCGCGCCGGGTGAGGGGCTGTACCCAACCTCGCGCTGGCGGCCCGGCGAGGTCGTGGTCGAGCGGTATGGCTTTGCGGTCGCCCCGAGCGCGCCGGCCGGTGAGCTCCAGGTCGAGGTCGGCTTCTACGAGCCGAATCAGGGCGGCGGTTGGACCCGCTTCGCGGTGCACGATGCGCGGGGTGGCTCGCTGGGCGACGCGGCGCGCATCGCGGGCGTGGTGGTGGCGTCGACCCCGCTACCGCTCGATCCCCGAGCGACCGAGCAGGGTCCGGTCCAGCGAGCGCTCGCGCGGCTCGATCGGGTCGTCCGGGGCGACGGGCAGCCGGGCGCGCCCGGCTGGGCCGTCGCGAGCGGTCGGACGTGGGTGCCGCTGGGGCACCGCGCGATGCTGGCCGGCTGGGCGCTCGACCGGGGCGCGGCCAGGTCCGGCGACGAGCTGCGGGTCGCGCTCGATTTCATGCCGCTTGCGACGACGACCGACGACGACGCCGTGTTCGTGCACCTGGTCGACGGGAACGGGCGGATGCGTGCGCAGAGCGACTCGGTTCCGGCGGACGGCGGACTGCCCACGCTGCGCTGGGCGCCGGGCAGGGCGGTCCGGGACGTGAGGACGCTCCGGCTGCCGCCTGACCTCCCGCCGGGTGATTACTCGCTGCGCGCCGGGATGTACGTAATGGCGACGGGGGCGCACGTGCCGGTGCTCGACGACGAGCTCGCCAAGATAGGCCAGGGCGACTTCGTCGAGCTCACGCGCCTGCGCGTGCAGCCGTAGCCCGCGTGGCGGTCGTCACGCGCGCGCGCCCGGCGCCGCGCGCCGGCCGAGTGCCGGGCACCCGGCCGGCCGTGGAGCGCGGCTGGGCACCCTGGCTTGCGGCCATCGCCGTGGCGCTGCCGGCGGCTGCGCCGCTGTTCGGGCCTGGCCTGATCGGGACGCACCGGTACGGGGACTCGCCGTTCCTGTTGACGCGGTTGGTCGCGGTCGTCGACGCGCTGCGCCAAGGGACGCTGTTCCCGCGCTGGTCGCCGGAGCTGGCCTACGGCCTCGGCTACCCGCTCTTCGACTTCTACGGCGCGCTCGCCTTCTACGCCGCCGCCCTCCTGCACGTGGCGGGCGTGCCGGCCGTCGAAGCGCTGAAAGCGACGCAGGTCGGCGGGTTCGTGCTTGGCTCGGTCGCGATGTTCGCGTTGGCGCGCCGCCATCTCGGCGACCTCGGCGGCCTGGTCGCGGCGGCCGCCTACGCCTGCGCGCCCTACCACCTCGTCAACGTCTACGCGCGCGGCGACTCGCTGGGCGAGTTCGCAGCGCTAGCCCTGCTGCCGGCCGTCTTGCTCGCGCTGGAGGTGGCGGCCGATGGACGTCTGGGCGGGGCGCTCGCCGCCGGCCTGCTCGCGGCGGCCCTCGTCTGGACGCACAACCTCTCGGCACTGCTGGCGCTGCCGACCATCGCGCTCTGGGCGCTCTGGGCGCTGGTACGGGCCGCTCGGTCCAGCCGCGCTGCGCTGTTCCGCGCCGCCGCGCTGCTGGGCCTCGCCGGAGCGCTCGGTCTGGGGTTGGGCGCCTTCTACTGGCTGCCAGTCCTCATGGACCGCCGCTACGTGCACTTCGAATTCAACACCACCGGATACTTCGACTTCCGCGGCCACTTCCTCAGTCTCGCGCGGCTAGTGCAGGCAAGTCCGATCTACGACTACGGGCTGGATGGTACGCCCGATGGCCACCTGCCGTTCCAGCTCGGGCTTGTCCAGGCCGTCGTCGCGGTCGCCGGGCTTCTGCTGGCAGCGATCATCGGCCGGCGGCTCGGCGCATTGGCGGGCGTGAGTGCCGCGCTCGGCCTGGGCTACGCGGCGCTCGCGACGCCGCTGGCGCGAGCTGCCTGGGAGGCACTGCCGCCGCTCCAGATCGCGCAGTTCCCGTGGCGGGCGCTCGGCCCGGCCTCGCTCGGCCTCGCGCTGCTGGCGGCGCTACCGGTGCCGGTGCTGGGGGGGCGGTGGCGGGCCGGTTACGCCGGCGTCGTCGTCGCCGCCGTGGTCGGCTCCGCTGTGCTCGGAGCGAACCCGGACCGCTGGCGGATCGCGCCGGACGAGGTGAACGCCGCCGGCGTGCAGCAGTACGAGTATCTGACCAGCTCGATCGGCAGCACCGTACGGTACGAGTACCTGCCGCTGGCCGCTCAGGAGCGGCCGTGGACCTCCGGCTACGTGACGCTCGGAGATGACGCCCCGCTCCGGGCGCTGCCGGGCCAGCCGGTGCAGGTCGATGCGGTCGAGCGCCTCGGGATGGGTTTCGTGCTCGACCTCACGGCGCGCGAGTCGCGGCCGGTCGTGTTCGAGCAGCACTGGTTCCCGGGCTGGTCGGCGCGAGTGGACGGCGCCGAGGCGGCGATCTGGCCGTCCCAGCCGGATGGGCTCATCACGGTCGGCGTGCCGAGCGGCATGCACAGGGTCGAGCTGCGCTTTGGGGAGACTCGGCTGCGGTGGGCGGCGGACCTGGTTTCGCTGGTCAGCGCCGGCGTGTTCGTCGTCGTGTCCTGCGCCTGGATGGCGCGGCGAAGGGCCGCGCGCCCTCCTGACCTGAGACCGGCCCCTCCCGGACGGAGGGGCGATGCGCTCGCCGCCGCCGGTGTCGGGCTCGCCGCGTTGTGCTTGTTCGGTCTGCGGGTGCCATGGCGTGACATAACGACGACGGTTCCGCGGGATGGGTGGGACCACCGGTTCGCAAACGAGCACGCGCCGTGGGCGTATGCGGTGCCGGGTGGCGTTCAGGTCGGATCGGCGAGGATCCTCGGGTACCGGCAGCCGACGCGCGTGGCGGCGGGGGAATCGGTCCGGGTGGAGCTCGCCCTGGCCGCGGCAGCTGGCGGGCTCTCGGCCCGGCTTGTGGCGCCAGCCGAGTGGATTCTCAACGCGCCGCGGGGCATCTCCTCGGCCGCGATCGAGGCCACGGGGATGACAGGTGTCGCCACACTCGCGGTGCCGTCGGCGACGCCGCCCGGCCTGTACCAGGTTGAGCTGTCCGGGCCCGGTGATGCTGGGATGCGTTGGCTGCTCGCGCCGCTGCGCGTCACGGCGGCCTCGGCGGCGGGGACAGCCGCGCCGCCGGCGGGCGAGCTCGCCAACTTCGGCGGCGAGCTCGTGCTAGAGCGCGTTGAGCTCAGCACGGACGCGGTCGCGTCCAGGCCGGCGTTCCGCCTCTCCTGGCGTGCGGTGGGGCACCCGAGCACGGACTGGCGCGTCCAGGCACGGCTGGTCGACGAGGCCGGCCACACGTGGGCGGCGTCGGACGGCCGCCCCGACGATGGCTTCTACCCGACGACCCTCTGGGAACCCGGCGAGCAGGTCGCCGAACGACGCGAGCTGACGCCGCTCGACGGCACGCCGCCCGGCCGCTACCGGCTCGAGCTGCGGGTGTACTCGCTCGCCGGCCGCTCGCTGGACGTGCTCGACGCCCGCGGCGCGGCGATCGGGCCAAGTTTCCGATCCGGGCCGTTCGACGTGCCGCCGGGTGGGGCCCCGTCCGCTCCACCGGCCGACGCACCGCCGGTGCGGCTGGCCGAGGCGGTCGTCGGCGCGAAGGCGGCGGACGCCGGGACGACCGTGCCGGTATCGCTGCTCTGGCAGGCCGGGTCGCGGCCTCCGGCCGGCGCGCAAGTCGAGCTGACGCTTGGTGGCGCGACCGTTCGGTGGCCGCTGGGCGGCGGCTACCCCGCCGCGGCGTGGCGGCCAGGCGAGACCGTGCGCGAGATCCGCGATGTCGCGACGCCGAAGCAGCTCGCGGCTGGCGACTACCCGGCCGTCGTTCGCGTGGTCGATCCGGCGAACGGGCAGGGCCTGCTCGATCCGCGCGAGATCGGTCGCGTCACGGTCAGGAACCGGCCGCGGCGCTTCGACCTGCCACCACTCGACCACCCCGTCGGGGCACGGTTCGGCGATGGGATCGAGCTGGCGGGTTGGACCGCCGATCCAGCCCCGCTGCATCCGGGCGGCAAGCTGGGACTGACGCTCTACTGGCGGGCTTTGGGTGACGTCGCAGCCAGTTACACCGTCTTCACGCACCTATTAGATGACTCCCACCGAGTTCGGGGGCAGGTCGACCAGATCCCTGGCGGCGGCGCACTGCCGACCAACGGTTGGGCGGTCGGGGAAGTGGTGGAGGACCGCTACCAGATCCCGCTCGACGCCGGGGCGCCGCCCGCGCGCTACGAGCTCGAGGTCGGGCTCTACGACGCGCGCGACGGCCGGCGACTGCCCGTCTCCGCCGACGGGCAGTCGGGCGACCACCTCGTTCTGACGGTGGTCGACGCCGTGCCGTGATGCCGTCCCGGCTGTGGTGGCGCGACCGCGGGTTCCTGGCGCTGTTGCTCTCGGTCGTCCTCGTCGGCGCGGCGCTGAGGCTGTTCCGCCTGGACGTGCTCCCGCCGGGCCTCGCCTTCGACGAGGCGTGGGAGGGCATCGACGGCGCCAGGATCCTGGCGGGAGCACGGCCGCTCTTCCTACCGGACAACAACGGCCGAGAGCCAGCGTTCGCTTACTCGGTCGCTTTGACGATCGACGTGCTCGGCCGAACTCCGCTGGCGATCCGGGCCGCGGCGGCGATCTGGGGGATCGCGACGGTTCCGGCGATGGCGCTGCTCGGCGGCGCGCTCGGCGGGCGCCGGCTGGCGCTGGTCGCGGCCGCGGTGACCGCGCTATCGTACTGGCCAATCCACCTGAGTCGCGTCGGGCTGCGTCCGGTCGCGTTGCCGCCCCTCGTCGCCGCTGGGCTGGCGCTGCTGCTAGTCGCGCTCGGTGCAGCGCGCGGCTGTCCCGAGCCGACCCCTCGAGTCCGCTGGCTGAGCGCGATCGGGGCCGGCGCGCTGACCGCGCTCAGCCTCTACACCTACCTGCCGGCACGGCTGACCGTCGCGATCGGCGCCTTCGCGGTCGTCGCCCAGATCGCCGCGGTGCTCGGCCGGCGCCGCGGCTGCTGGCGGGTGACGCTGGCGGCCGCGGGCGCCGCCGCGGTCGTCGGCGGGGTGGTAGCGGCGCCGCTCGGGCTGCATTACTTGAGCCACCCGGAGGACTGGCTCGGGCGCGCCGACCAGGTCTCGGTGATGAACGCGATCAGGACCGGCGCCGACCCGGTCCGCCTCGTCGGAGGGAACCTGCTCAGCACGCTCGGGGCTCTGGCGATCGAGGGCGACCACCAGGCGCGGCACAACCTGCCCGGTCGGCCAATCTTCGATCCGTGGAGCGCCGTGTTCTTCGTCGTCGGCCTCCTGGCTGCGTGGCGTCGACTGGGCGGCGTCGCGGCGGCGACGCTCTTCGCCTGGCTCGGCGCGATGCTGGTGCCGGCCGTGCTGAGCGACAGCGCACCGCACTTCCTGCGCGGCGTCGGGTTGCTGCCACCGCTCTTCCTGTTGTGCGCGGTCGGTTTGGTCGCGGTCGTCGAGGCGTTGGCGCGGTGGCTGCGTCGCCCGGCTGGTTGGAGCTACCGGCTGGCCTCGATTCCCCTGCTGCTCACCGGGCTCCTGGCCAGCCGCGACTACTTCCTTCGCTTCGGGGATCCGGCCGTCTCGGCCGCGCCCTTCGAAGCGGACGTGCGCGCCATTGGGCGGGCGCTCGCGGCGAGCGGTGGGGCGAGCGATGCGCTCGTCGGACCCGTCGAGCCCGACCATCCGACGCTGCGCTTCATGCTCGGCGACGAGCGGATGCCGTCCACGTTCCCCATCCAGGCGGTGCCGGTACGCCACGCCGACTACTACGTTCGCTCGGGTGGCGACGCGCTGAAGCGCCTGCGGGTGGCGTTCCCGTCCGCACCGGTCGAGGACGACGGCTCGTTCGTGCGGATCGCGGTACCACCCGGCGCCATCCCCACACCACCCGCGCCGCGGCTGGTCTCCGGGGCCGATTTTGGCTCCATCGCGCTGCTCGGCGCCGACGCCACGGCGTCCGCGGGCGGCACGGAGATGCCGCTCGTCTTCTACTGGCGCGCCAAAGCCACCCCGACCGAGCGGCTGACGGTCTTCGTCCACCTCGTGGACGACAGGGGCGTCGTCTGGGCGCAGGAGGACCTGGAGCCGGGCGCCGGCGGCTACCCGACGACGCGCTGGCGCGCCGGCGAGGTCGTCGCCGACGAACGCCGTTTCCCCCTGCCGCCCGGCATCCCGCCCGGCGACTACCGGCTCGAGGTCGGGCTCGTCCGTGCGGATGGCTCGCGACTGCCAGTTGTCGGCACCGGCCGCGACTTCGCGAGCCTTGGCCCGGTGCGCGTCGAGCGCAGTGCCGGGCGGCTCAACTTGTACCGCGTCGGCCTGACCGCGCAGCTCGACCGGGAGCTACGCGTCGGTGGGGCGACGGTCGACCTGGTGGGCTACAAGCGCGAGGGCGGGGCCGTCGAGGCCGGCCGGCCGCTGCCGGTCGTGCTCGCCTGGGAGTGGCGCGGGCCGGCCCCGGGCGTGAGCGTCGAGGTCGGGCTTGGGGCAGCCGGTGCGCCCATCGCGCGCGTGCGCGCCCCGCTGGGCGGCGCCTGGCCGAGCGACAGCTGGACCACCGCGGAGTTCGTGCAGCAGCGCCTGTCCCTGGACGTGCCGGCGACGGCGCCGGCCGGGCGCGTCGACCTCTGGCTGCGGCTGCTGGCGCCCGACGGCGCCGCCTCGGCGCCCGTGCCGCTGGGCAGCGTCGAGGTCACAAACCGGCCGAGGGAGTTCGGTGCTCCGGCGCCGCGGCACCAGCTGGCGGCGCGCTTCGGGGACTTCGCCGACCTCGTCGGGTTCGATCCCGCGCCGGACCGCCTGCGGCCTGGCGACCCGGTTCACGTCACCCTCTACTGGCGCGCGGCGGCGACGCCGACCCAGGACTACGTCGTGTTCGTCCACCTGCTCGACGCGGCCGAGCAGGTGCGCGGCCAGGTCGACGCGCCGCCCGCTGGCGGCCGCGCGCCAACCCGGAGCTGGCTGCCCGGCGAAGTGATCCGAGACGAGCGTACGTTCGCCGTCGCTCTGGACGCGCCGCCCGGGCCCTATCGCTTCGAGGTCGGGCTCTACCGCCCAGACACGGGCCAGCGTGTGCCGCTCGCCGACGGCAGCGGTGACCGCGTCGTGTTCGGCAGCCTGATCGTGGGATCGTAGCGGGGCGCCTCGCCTCGCCTGGCTCGCCACTTGGACCGGAGTGGAAGGCGTCGGAGTGCCCACTCGGGCTCGCAGAGCGGGTGAGGTGAGCTTGTGACGACGTAAACTCGGCCGATGGCAACCATTCGGCTCGAGGGCATCAGCAAGACGTTCCACGGCTCCGCCGCCAGTGCGCTCCGCGAGGCCAGGCGGCTCGAGGAGGATGAGCGGGCGACGAAGACGGTCGCCGGCGGGGCGGTCAAGGCGCTCGACGCCGTCGACCTCGAGATCCAGGACGGCGAGACCGTCAGCGTCATCGGGCCGTCCGGCTGCGGGAAGTCGACGCTGTTGCGGGTGATCGCCGGGCTCGAGCAGCCGGACGCTGGGCGCGTGCTGTACGACGAGCGCGACATGCACGGCGTTGCGCCGGGCGACCGCGGGATCGGCATGGTCTTCCAGAACTACGCCCTATACCCGCACATGGAGTCGCGGTCGAACCTCGCCTTCTTCTTCCGGATCCACAAGCGCGAGCGAGAGATCGACGAGCGGGTCCGCATCACGTCCGACATCATGGGCGTCGGGTTCGATCAGCTCCTAGACCGCAAGCCAAAGACGCTCTCGGGTGGCCAGCAGCAGCGCGTCGCGATCGCGCGCTGCATCGTCCGCGACCCGAAGGTGTTCCTCTTCGACGAGCCGCTCTCGAACCTCGACGCCAAGCTGCGCGCCCGCACACGCGTCGAGGTGAAGCGGCTGTTGGCACGGTTCAAGATCACCGCCGTCTACGTGACGCACGACCAGGTCGAGGCGATCGCGCTCGCCGACCGGATCGCGGTGATGCGGCACGGGCGGATCGAGCAGGTGGGCACCTACTGGGAGGTGCACGACCGACCGGTCAACGCGTTCGTCGCCGGCTTCGTCGGGACGCCGCCGGCGAACTTCGTCGACGCGCGCGTCGAGGACGGCGCGCTGCGGTTCGCGGGCGGCAGCGTGCCGCTCGGGGAGGAGTGGGCGCGCCGTCTCGCGGTGGGCCAGGGTGTGCTGCTGGGTATCCGGCCGGAAGGGTTCCGCCTTCTGCCGCCCGGCTCGCCCAGTCAGCTCTCCGGCACGGTGGACGTGGTCGAGCCGCTGATTGCCGAACGCGCCCAGCTCGCCCACGTCCGTCTGCCCGACGGCGCCGACCTGACGGTCCGCGTGGACGACGAGACGCCGATCAACCGCGGCGACTGCCTCCCGCTCGACGTCGTCGCCGAGAAGGCGATGTTGTTCGACAAGGCCACGGAGCGTAACCTCCTGCTGTGACGCCTACCGAGACGCGGTACTCCGTGTGCCCGCACGACTGCCCCGACACGTGCCGTCTGAAGCTGGATGTGCGCGATGGCCGGGCGGTTTCGATCACCGGCGACGAAGCGCACCCGTTCACACGCGGCTTCCTCTGCGTCAAGGTGAACAACTACCTCGACCGCGTGTACAGCTCCGACCGGGTGCTCCACCCGCTCCGGCGCGTTGGGGCGAAGGGCGAGGGACGGTTCGAGCGGGTGAGCTGGGACGACGCGCTCGACTACACGGCCGAGCGGCTGAGGGCGATCGTCGCCGAGCACGGCGCCGAGGCGGTGCTCCCGTACAGCTACGCCGGTACGATGGGCGTGCTCGGCTACGGGTCGATGGACCGGCGCTTCTTCCACAGGCTGGGGGCGAGCCTGCTCGACCGGACGATCTGCTCTGTCGCGGGCACGGTTGGCTACAAGTACACGGTCGGCGCGACGGTCGGCACCGACCCGGAGCAGCTCGCCGATGCCAGGCTGATCCTCCTCTGGGGCACCAACACGGTCTCCACGAACGTGCACCTTGTGCCGTTCGTCAAAGAGGCGAAGGCGAAGGGCGCTCGCGTCGTGCTGATCGACCCGCACCGAACGCGGACGGCCCAGCTCGCCGACGAATGGGTCCCGATCCGCCCCGGGACCGACGCGGCGCTCGCGCTCGCGATGATGCACGTCATCTGCCGCGACGACCTCCACGACGCGGACTACGTCGCGCGCTACACCGTCGGCTTCGAGCAACTCCGCGCGCGCGTCGCCGAATGTCCGCCTGGGTGGGCCGAGGAGCGCACGGGCGTCCCGGCCGCGGCGATCGAGCGGCTCGCCCGGGCGTACGCGACGACCCAGCCAGCGGCGATCCGGGTCAACTACGGGATGCAGCGGCACGCGAACGGCGGTATGGCGATCCGCACCGTCGCGTGCCTGCCGGCGCTGGTCGGCGCCTGGCGCCACCCGGCCGGTGGGATCTGTTTGTCGACGAGCGGCGTCTTCGGGCTCAACCTGGCCGCGCTCGAACGTGCCGACCTCCTCCGGGGCAACCCGCGCACGATCAATATGGTCCGGCTGGGCGAGGCGCTGACCGAGCTCGACGACCCGCCCGTCAAGGCACTCTTCGTCTACAACTCGAACCCCGCCGCGGTCGCGCCCAACCAGTCGAAGGTGCTGGCGGGCCTGCGGCGCGACGACCTCTTCGTGGCGGTCCACGAGCAGGTGATGACCGACACCTGCCGGTACGCCGACGTCGTCTTCCCGGCGACGTCGATCCTCGAGCAGCTTGACCTGCACAAGGCGTACGGGCACTTGTACGTCCAGCTCTCCGAGCCAGCGATCGAGCCGCTCGGCGAGGCGGTGCCGAACACCGAGCTGTTCCGCCGGCTGGCAGCGCGCATGGGCTACGACGACCCGGCGTTCCGCGATTCGGACGAGGAGCTGGTGCGCCAGGCGCTCGAAACGAGCCACCCTTCGATGGCCGGCATCACCTACGAGCGGCTCCGCCGCGACGGGTGGGCGCGCCTCGCGGTGCCGCGGCCCTTCGCCCCCTTCGCCGAGGGCAACTTCCCGACGCCGTCCGGCAAGTGCGAGCTGTACTCGGAGCGGGCGAAGCGCGATGGCTTCGACCCGCTCCCGAGCTACCGGCCGCCGGCCGAGAGCCGCGAGTCGAATCCTGCGCTCGCCGCCCGCTACCCGATCCAGCTCGTCTCGGCGGCCGCGCACGCCTTCCTCAACTCGACGTTCGCCCACCTGGCGAAGCACAGGCGGCTCGAAGGTAAGCCGACGCTCGAGCTGCACCCGAGCGACGCGGCCTCGCGCGGCATCATGACGGGCGATCGCGTGCGGGTCTTCAACGACCGAGGCGAGGCCTGGTTCTGGGCCGCCGTCGGCGAGACAGTGCCACCCGGCGTCGCCGCGCACTCGTCGATCTGGTGGCCGAGCTGCTCGCCGAACGGCGTGAACGTCAACGCCCTGACGTCGGACCGGCTGTCGGACATGGGCGGCGGCGCGACGTTCCACGACAACCTGGTGCAGGTGGAGCGGGCCACGGAGTGAGCGCGGCTGCGGTGTCGGCCGACCCTGGGCGTGACGCGAGGGATCCAGGCCACCCCGGGCCGCGCGGGGCCTTCCGCGCGGGCGGGACGGCGGGATTCTCACACCGCCCAGCTCCCTGGAGCGAGATCGCGCCCAGCCTTCTGCTTCTGCTAGCGGTCTTGCCGTTCGTCTGCGGCTTCGGTCCCGTCGCGCTGGTCGAGTCCGACGCGGCACGTGCCCCGGTCACCGAGGTGACGGTCCGCGAGATCGCGCAAGCCGCCCCGCCCGCCATCAGAGCGCGCGGCGCCATCCTGGAGGACGGCTCGACCGGACAGGCGCTCTGGGAGAAGGACGCCGACCGGCCGCTCCCGATGGCCTCGATCGCGAAGACGATGACGGCGGTTGTCGCGCTGGAGCGGCTGCGGCCGGATACGGTGATCCCCATGCAGGTCCCGGCGAGCCAGCTCGCCGGGCTTTCGGTCGCCGGCATCCGCAGCGGCGAGCGGCTCTCGCTCCGCGAGATGCTGTTCGGGATGATGCTGCCATCCGGCGCGGACGCGGCGCTGGCGATCGCCCAGGCCGCGGCCGGCTCGCCCGAGCAGTTCGTCGCGCTGATGAACCAGCGGAGCGCCGCGCTCGGGATGACGAACACCCACTGGGTGAACGTGCACGGCGACGACGCGCCCGGCCAGGTCTCGACCGCCCGGGACCTCGCGCGTCTCGGGCGCGTCGCGCTCGACACCCCGGTGCTCGCCGAGGTCGTCGCGACGAAGGAGCACTCGGTCCGAGGGCTGTCGGCGACCTACACCTGGCGCAACACCAACGACCTGCTCTTCATCCGGCCGGACGCGACCGGCATCAAGACCGGCACGACGCCAGCGGCCGGCGACACGCTGCTGGCAAGCGCGCAGCGGGGGCAGCGGCGGGCGGTCGCGGTCGTGCTGAACTCGCCGGACCGTTGGGGCGAGACCGGTGCCCTGTTCGACCACTACTTCAATCATTTCGCGGTCGCGCGAGCCGACCTGCCGCCGTCGCCGTTCTACCGGGGGTTGAAGCTGCCCACGAACGCGGCCAGCGAAACGGTGCCGGCGTGGCAGCTCGGGCTCCTATCGGTCCGGATCGAGCTCACGGACGCCGGCGTGATGGCGTCGTGGGAGCTGGCCGGGCGGTCCTTCGGCCAGCCAGCCGTGGTAGGGCCGTGAGCGGGGAGAGCGGCGAGCGGCTGCAGAAGGCGCTCGCCCACGCGGGGGTGGCTTCGCGCCGCGCGGCTGAGGCGCTGATCGCGGCCGGGCGTGTGACCGTCAACGGCGAGGTCGTCCGGGAGATGGGCCGCCGTGTCCTGCCGGCCGATCGGATCGCCGTGGACGGCACGCCGGTCGAGGGGCCGGAGCGGCACGTCTACCTCGCGCTGAACAAGCCCATCAACTACGTCTCGACGATCCACGATCCGGCGGGCCGCCCGACCGTCCGTTCACTGGTGGACGTCGCGGAGCGCGTCTACCCGGTGGGGCGGCTCGACTGGGACACGGAGGGTCTGCTGCTGCTGACCAACGACGGCGAGCTCGCCCACCGGCTGACGCACCCGCGCTACGCGGTCGAGAAGGAGTACCACGCGCTCGTGGCGGGCTACCCGAACCTGGCCGTGCTGGGACGGCTGGCGCGCGGCGTCGAGCTCGAGGACGGCGTGACGGCGCCGGCCGAGGTGCGCCGGCTGCGTCAGGGCGGCGACGGGATGTGGCTGGCGATCACCCTCCACGAGGGCCGCAACCGGCAGGTGCGCCGTATGCTCGACGCGGTGCGGTACCCGGCGAGACGGCTGGTGCGCGTCCGGGTCGGTCCGATCGAGCTCGGCCGGCTGCCGGTCGGGCAGTGGCGCGAGCTCAGCGCGCGTGAGGTTGAGGCGCTGCGCCGACTTACGGGCCTGGAACCCGGAGCGCCGAGCTCGCCGTCGCGCGGGGGAGCGCGCCGCCCAGCGATTCCAGCGGTGGCGCCCGCTTCGCGGCGTCGACGAAGCCAGGGCGATCGGGGTTCCTCGCTCCGCTCGCGATGAAGGACCTACTCGTCGATCCGTTCCAGCGGCGCGAAGCTCAGCGATAGCTTCTTCAGGCCGACGCCGGCAAAAGCGACGTCCACCTCCTCGTCGCCGTTCCGCATCGCCGACTTGACGACGATGCCTTCGCCGAACTTGGCGTGGCGGACGCGGTCGCCAGGGACGAACCGCGCCTCGGCGGCGGAGAGGCGCGACGACGAGCCCCAGGTCGAGAGCGAATCGCCCGGCGGGCCGGCTGGCGCCGCGTCGCGGTGGAAACGGTCGATCGGGCCACCGGCGGACTGGACGCGGGCGCCCTGGCCATGCTTGAGCCGGTCCGGGATGTCGGCGAGGAAGCGCGACGGCGCGTTCACCATCGAGCCGCCGAAGAGCGAGCGGCGGAATGCGTAGACGACGTAGAGCCGCTCGCGCGCGCGTGTGATCGCGACGTAGGCGAGCCGCCGCTCCTCCTCCATCGCCTCCGGGTTGTCAAACGACCGGGTGTGCGGTGAGAGCCCATCCTCCATTCCGGTCAGGAACACCACCGGGAATTCGAGTCCCTTGGCGGCGTGGAACGTGATGAGCGAGACGGCGTCGGCGGCTTCGTCGAAGCCGTCCACGTCCGCTACCAGCGCCGTCTCCTCGAGGAACGCCTCGAGCCCGGTCGGCGGCGGGTAATCGGCGTATGGGTGCGCGACGGTCGAGAGCTCGCGGACGTTCTGCATCCGCTCTTCGCCTTCCTCCGAGCCGTCGAGCAGGAAGTCGCCGTAGCCGGTTTGCTTCAACACCTCGTCGATCAGCGCGAGCACGTCCAACCGCTGGCTGGCTTCGATCAGCCGCTCGAGCACCTGGAGGAAGTCGAGCAACAGCCGCTCGGCGCGCGGGCTGAACGGGTGGTTGTCGGTGCGTAGGAGTCGCAGCGCCTGGAACCACGACACGTGCTGTTGCCGCGCCCATTGGTCGAGCTCGGTCAGCGTCTTCTGGCCGATGCCGCGCGGCGGCGTGTTGAGGATGCGCTGCATCGTCTGCGTGTCGTCTGGGTTCAGGCAGGCGCGCAGGTACGAGAGGACGTCCTTGATCTCCTTGCGCTCGTAGAAACGCGTGCCCACGACCTTGTGGGGGATGCGGCGGCGGACGAACACCTTTTCCAGCGCGCGGGACTGCGCGTTGGTGCGGTAGAGGACGGCGACGTCGCGGTAGCTGTGGCGTCCCTGATGGATAAGTCGCTCGATCTCGCTGGCGACCCAGCCGGCCTCTTCCTCTTCGCTGTACGCCTCGAAGACGCGGATCGGCAGCCCCTCGTCGTTCTCGGTCCACAGCTGCTTCTCTTTGCGCATCGTGTTCGCCGAGATGACGGCGCGGGCGGCCTCGAGGATCGTCTTGGTCGAGCGGTAGTTCTGCTCGAGGTAGACGACGCGGGCGTCGGGGAAGTCGGTCTCGAAGTTCAGGACGTTGCGGAAGTTGGCGCCGCGCCAGGAGTAGATCGACTGGTCCTCGTCGCCGACGACGCACAGGTTGCGGTGGCGCCCGGCGAGCTGCTTGACGATCTGGTACTGGGCCGTGTTGGTGTCCTGGAACTCGTCCACCAGGATGTGGACGTACCGCTCCTGGTAGCGCGCGAGCACCTCTGGCCGTTCGCGGAACAGCCGGATCGTGTGGGCGAGCAGGTCGTCGAAGTCGAGCGCGCGGTTCTGGGCGAGCATCTCCTCGTACCGCTTGTAGACGCGGAGGACGATCTCCTCCCAGTAGGAGGTGGTGTATTCGGCGAAGAGGTGCGGGCCCTTCAGCTCCGACTTCGCGTTCGAGATACGCGAGAGGATGGCACGCGGCGGGTGCTGCTTCTCGTCGAGGTTCAGCTCCTTGAGCGCCGCCCGGACCAGCGCTATCTGGTCGGAGTCGTCGTAGATCGAGAAGCGCGGCGCGATCCCGATCCCGGCGCCGTCCCGCCGGAGGATGCGCGCGCAGACGGCGTGGAAGGTGCCCATCGTCAGGTGACGCACCCGGCCGGGCACGAGCTCCTCGAGCCGCTCCATCATCGAGCGCGCAGCCTTGTTGGTGAACGTGACAGCTAGAACATTGTACGGCTGTACGCCTATGTGGCGGAGAAGGTAGGCGATGCGGTGGGTGATCACGCGGGTCTTGCCCGAGCCGGGCCCGGCCAGGATCAAGACCGGACCGTCGATCGCCTCGACCGCCTCGCGCTGGGCCGCGTTCAGACCGGTCAGGAGCGGCGGGGGCGTCGCTTGCACTACTCCTCCCCGTGGCGCGCGTTCGTCGTGCGCCACACCGCACCGCTCGGGGCCTGCATCGTCGGGAACTATAATCGGGCCGAATTCGAGGACGAGGAATGGAGCTCTTCAGCGGCGCGGTCCTGCTGGTCGTTATGGTCGTGGCCGTGTTCTTCATGTCGTGGTTCATGAACCAGCCGCGCCTGAAGTGCACGCGGTGCGAGGGCACCGGCCAGGTTGACGAGAAGTGGCCCGACCCCTCTGAGCCGGGCGGCTGGCACCGGGTGGAAGGCCGCTGCCCTAAGTGCAAGGGCAAAGGCAAGGTCTAGCCTTCCCAGCGACCTGCACCGTGTTGTCGACGAGAGCACGGCGCGGGTTGACGTTGGGCCACGGATGCCCGAACGGCAGGTGAGCGCGGCGCCCGAGCTGCGCGACAAGGCGGCGCGGGTGGCCATGCGCCTCCGCGTCGCGTACGGGATCGATCGGCCCGAGCGCGAGGACGACGACCCGATCGGCTCGCTGGTCGGCACGATCCTCTCCCAGCACACCAACGACCAGAACGCGCACCGCGCCTACGAGCTGCTGCGCGCCCGCTACCCGACCTGGCGCGACATCCTCGCCGCGCCCGACGCCGAGCTCGCGGACACGATCCGCGTCGGTGGGCTGGCCAACCTCAAGGCGGCCCGCATCAAGCAGTGCCTCGCGGCGATACCCGATCTGGACCTATCGCACCTCCGCGACGCCTCCATCGAGGAAGCGCGGAGCGCGCTGCGCGAGCTGCCGGGCGTTGGGCCGAAGACGGCCGCGTGCGTGATGCTGTTCAACCTCGGGCTGCCCGCCATCCCGGTCGATACCCACGTGTACCGCGCCAGCCGCCGGCTGGGGCTGATCGGCCCGAGGGTCTCTGCCAACGCCGCGCACGCCGTGCTCGAGGAGATGGTCGCGCCGGGTGATGCCTACGCCTTCCACGTCGGCCTCGTGCGCCACGGTCGGCACGTCTGCAGGGCACAGCGGCCCCTGTGCGAGGACTGCGTGCTCGTCGATCTGTGCGACTATTACCGGGGTCCGTAGCACGGTGGGGTGCGTTTTCGAAGGAGACGCACCCGAGTAGAGGTACGCGATGGACGAGCGTCTCGCGAGAGCCCAGCAGGCGGTTCGTGAGGCTGGCTTAGACGGCTGGCTCCTCTACGACTTCCAGGGCAAGAATCCGATCTTCTGGCAGCTCGTCGGGGAGCCGCGGCACGTCACGCGTCGCTTGTACCTGTTGGTGCCGCGCGAGGGCGAACCGCGCGTGCTGTGCCACCGCATCGACGCGAGTGCAATGGCGAGCTTCGGGCTGGCGCGCACCGAGTACCTGACGTGGCAGGAGCTGGACGCCGAGCTGCCGCGGTTCCTTGGCGGCGCCCGGCGGCTCGCGATGGACTGGGCGCCGAGCTGCGTGCTCCCGGTCGTGTCGCGCGTGGACGCCGGCACGTTCGAGCTCGTTCGGTCGATGGGCATCGAGGTTAGCTCGTCCGCCGATCTGATCCAGGCGGCGGTCGCCCGCTGGTCGTCGGGCGACCTGCGCGATCACATCAGCGCATCCGGCAAGCTGTTCGACTCGCTCGACGCAGTGCTGGGAACGATCGGAAATGGCGCGACCGAATACGGCATCCAGCAGCGGCTGATGGAAGAATTCGCCCGGCGCGGGTTGACGACGGAGGATCCGCTGATCGTCGCGGTGAACGCACACGCCAGCGACCCTCACTACGCGCCGACCGCGTCGCGCGATGCGCCGATCCGACCTGGCGATTGGCTGCTGATCGACCTGTGGGCGCGGGAGGATCGCCCCGGTACGGTCTACGTGGACTCGACGTGGGTATCGTACCTGGGCGAGCGGGCGCCGGCCGAGCACCAGAAGGTGTTCGACGTCGTCAAGCGTGCGCGAGAGGCGGCGGTGGCGCGCATCCGCGACGGCTTCGCGCGCGGTCAGCCGGTCGAGGGCTGGCAGGTTGACCGCGCAGCCCGTGCCGTGGTGGAAGCCGCTGGCTACGGCGCCTACTTCAACCACCGCACCGGCCACTCGCTCGGCCAGCAGGTCCACGGGCCCGGAGTGAACCTCGACGACTACGAGACCCACGACACCCGCCGCCTCATCCCGGGCGTGACTGTGACAGTCGAGCCGGGTATCTACCTCCCGGAGTTCGGCGTCCGCTCCGAGATCAACGTGCACGTCGACGAAACCGGACCGCGCGTGACGACGCGCGAGCAACAGGAGATTACGCTGATCGTGTAGCGGCCCGCGCGTCGGCGGTCGGCGTTCAGCTGTCGGAAGGCAACGCCGTCGACCCGCCGCCGGGCGCTGATTGCCGGCCGGCTGAGCCGCTGGCTGCGTGGTGCTACCCGTCCATCACGGTTGTCGCCGCGATCTGCGAGCCATCGGGCCCCTTCACGACGTCGATCCGCACCGGGAACGCATCCTTCAGTTCTTGGATGTGCGTGACGACCAGGATCTTCTCGAACTCGGACGACACGGCGCCGATTGCCTCGACCAGGCGATCGCGGCCGGTCGCATCCTGCGTGCCGAAGCCTTCGTCGATCACCAGGAGCTGGAGCTCGGCCCCAGCCCGCCTCGCGAGCAACTTCGACAGCGCCACTCGGATGGCGAAGTTGATCCGGAACGCCTCGCCGCCGCTGTACATCTCGTAGTTGCGCAGCCCGTAGCTGTCCGAGATGCGGATGTCGAGCGTCTCGATGACGTTGTCGCCGAACTTCGCGGCACGCTGCGTCTCGAACGTCAGGCTGAGCTGCCCGTCGGTGAGCTGCCCGAGGAGACGGTTCGCCTCCTCCTCGATGTCGGGGATCGCGCCTTCGATGATCATCGCCTGGATGCCGTTCTTGCCGAACGCGGCCGCCAGCTCGTCGTAGATCGCCTTCTCGTCTTTCGCCCGCTCGACGTCCTTCACGCGCTCGGCGCGCTGCTCGCCGAGCGCGACGAGGTGCTGGAGCTGCTGCTGGGCGACGCCGAGCGCCTTGTGCGCCTCGGCGCTCTCGCGGATCGCCGCGTCCACCGCCGCCGATGCCTGCTCCACGAGCGCGTCGACCTCCACGGCACGCGCCGCCTCGGCCTCCAGCTCCGCGACGCGCTCGTCCAGCGCGCCGAGCGCCTTCCGGCGCGCGTCGAGCAGATCGCGCGTCTGACACAACTGCTCCCGGGCGGCCGGCAGCCGCGCCGCGGCGGCGGCGACTTCGGCGGCGAGTGCTTCGTACGCACGCAGATCTGCTAGCTCGCGCCGCACCCTCTCGTGCTCGTCGGCGTCGTACGCGAGCTCTGCGATCCGGCGGATCACGGCCTTGAGCCGCTCCTCCTCGGCTGGCAGGAAGCCGCCCCGCTCCAGCCGCTCCTCGATCGTCGCCACCTCGGCGCGTGCGTCCGTGATCTGGCCGAGCGCGGCGTCGGCGTCGGCGATAGTCTGGCGCAGCGTGGCTGCCTTCGCTTCGAGTGGCACCCGGCCGGCCAGCTTGCCTTCGACGCCCTGGATCGTCGCGGCTGCCCTCGTGCCGCGGACCGCCATCTCTTTCAGCGCCGTTTCGTTCGCGCGGTACTCGTCGCCCTTCGCCTTGCCTTCGGCCTCGGTCTGCCTCACGAGCTCGTCACGCGCCTCCGCGGTGAGCGGGCCGCGGCAGACGGGGCAGGTGGCGCCGGCCTGGCTCAGCATGCCGAGCCGCTCCTTCAGCTCGCGCATCTCGGCGCGGAGCCGCTCGTTCGCCTCGCGCCGCGACCGGGTCTCGACCTCGACGATCTGGAGCTCCGCGCGGGCCGCCTCGCGCTGCTTCTCGAGCCCGTCCATCCGCGCGAGGTCGCGCTCGACCGTGACTAGCTCCTCGGCAAAGGTGCCCCGCTGCCGCGCCAGCGACTCGAGCCCGAGCAGCTTCACACGTGCGAGCTCCAGCGCGGCCACGACGTCCGCGCGCGCCTCGGCGACCGCCCGCTCGAGCGCCGACCGCTCGTCGGCCAACTTCAGGAGCTCGCCGGCTGCCTGGCGGAGCGCGTCGTCACGCTCGCGGAGCTCGTCGACCCGGGCTAGCTTGGCGGCGACCTCCTCGGCGCGGGCGGCAAGCTCCTCCAGCCGCCCGACCTCCGCGGCCTGGTCAGCCACATGCGACTCGAGCGTCGCGAGCTCTTGTTGTTCCTGCTCCCGCCGCTGGCGCAGCTCGGCGAGCTGCGCCGCCTGCTGCCGCGTCGTCCGCTGCTCCTCCTTCCAGCGGCCCAGCTCAGCGTCGGCCAGACGCCGCAGCTCCTCTGCCTGACCGATCCGCTGGGCCGCGGCCGAGAGCTGCGCCTCGTACGTCGCGCGCTTCGTCAGCTCGGCGTCGATCGCGGCGATCTCCACCTGAATCGCCTGCCGCTCGGTCTGGCAGCGCCGCGCCTCCTCGCGCGCCCGCAACTCCAGCTCGGCGTATCGCTCGAGCCCGAGCAGGTCGGCCAGCACCTGCTTGCGTTCGGCGGGCGACTTCAGCGTGAACTCGTCGACGCGCCCCTGGACGATGAACGCCGAGTTGATGAACGTCTCGTAGTCCATCCGGAGCAGCCGCTGGATGATCGCCTGCGTCTGCGTGACGCTCTCGCCGGTCATGGGCCGGTAGCCGTCGCCGTCGGCGATCTGCAGCTCGAGCGTCGGGACGGCGATCCGCCGCTTTCCGCTCGCCTTGATCGAGCGCTTGCGCAGCACGCAGTAGCGCTCCGAGCCGAGCGCGAACTCGAACTCGACCTCCATGTCCAGCTTGCCGAGCTGGACGAGGTCGTCCTCGCTCTTGGCACGCGACCGTCCCCAGAGTGCCCAGGTCATCGCGTCGAGCAGCGCGGACTTGCCGTGGCCGTTCTCGCCGCACAGGCACGCGACCTGGAACGTCGTGAAGTCGAGCGGCTCGACGTGCTCGCCGTAGCTCATGAAGTTGCGCAGCCGGAGGGAGATCGGGATCACGACGGTTCCCCGATCAGTTGCTGGGCGTATTCCACCAGGCGCTTGCGCCGCTCGGCCGCCACCTCCTTGGCGGCCAGGTAGTGCTCGAGGGCGTCGACGGGCGTCAGCTGCTCGACGCCGCTCACCCGACCGCCGCGCCGGTCCGCCCGGGCGACGTCGCGGCGCACGCCGGCGATGCAATAGGCGCCGCGCAGTGCCCGCCGGACAGCCGCGTAGTCGACGAAGGCGTCCACCTCCGGCGTCGTCTCGACGATCAGCCGGACCACCGCGCCGTCGAGGCTCGCTTTTTCGATCTGGTCCACGATCTCCTGCGTCGGCGCGACGCCGACCGGTCGGGCCCTGATCGTCACGAACGGCCGCGCCGCGACCTGGCGGAAGCGCCAGGTCGTCCTGCCGTCCTCGATCGTCGCCAGGACGAAGCCCTTGGGGTCACTCTCCTCGCCGAAGTCGATCCGCTCGAGCGACCCGGCGTAGACGACCGGTGGATCCTCGGACAGCACCTGGTGCTTGTGGATGTGGCCGAGCGCCACGTAGTCGAACCGGTCGAGCGCGATCGAAGACCTGGACAGCACGATGTCCTCGCCCACCAGCACCGAGCGCTCCGAGCCGTAGGTCGCGCCGTCGACCGACACGTGTGCGGTCAGGATCGCCGGCAGACTCGGGTCCAGCTGGCTGGCGGCGTCCTCGACGAAACGGGCGGCGAGGTCCTGGATGGCGCGGCGCATCTGGTCGGCGCTCATCTGCCGGTAGTCGGGCAGCGCCAGCAGCGCCGAGCGGCGGAGCCACGGAAGCGCGACGATTTGCACCGGCCCGGCCTTCGTCTCGACACGGTGGGTCGAGAGCGACCGGCCGACGTGGACGTTCGGCACTGCGAGCGTGTCGAAGATGTCCAGCGAGTTCGCGCGACCGCTCGCGGCCGGCAGGTCGTGGTTGCCGACCAGGAGGAATGTCGGGATGCCGGCGTCGGAGAGGCGGCGGACGCGCCGCGCGAACTCGCGCTGCTGCGTCGGGCTCGGGTCACGGCTCTTGTACGCGTCGCCGGCGAAGACGACCAGATCGACCTGCTCGTCGATCGCGCAGTCGACCGCCTCGTCGAGCCGGGCGGTGAAGTCGAGGAGGCGGCTGTTCAGCCCGGTGGCGGGGTCGAAGCGGCCGTAGCTCTCGACGCCGAGGTGTACGTCGGCCAGGTGGAGGAGGCGGAGCGCGACCACTTGTGGGAGTCTAATTTAGGACATCTGTTTCGGTATACGAGCCGGATACGGTGAGTGCCATGGCATACTCGAAGAAGAGATTGGTCGGGAGGAAGCAGCCGTGAAAGGGCCGGCGCGGATGCTGGTCATCTTCGTCCTGCCGTTGGTGCTCGGGAAGGTGCTCGCGATGTTCCTGGGCAGCGGCGCTGGACGCAAGCTCGCCGAGCGCGTCGGGGCGGCCGAGCTGGCGACGGAGGAGGGCATCGACATGGCCGCCAGGTACGCGTCGGCCGGCGCTGGCGCCATTTCGGGCGCCGTTTCGGCGCTCACGAACAAGGCGGAGATGGCGGCCGGCGCGGTGCCGAACCCGAGGGCGCTGCTGACCGCGGCGGTCGCGCGCGACACGGCCGAGCTGCTGCTCGCCACCGGCGCGCTGGTCAAAGTGATCGGCGACTTCCTGAAGGATCGTGAGGAGCTACGGGTCAAGAAGCTGGGCGGGGCGCTGCGCTAAAGGGTGTCGGTCCCAGGAACAGTAGCGACGAGCAACTTGGAACGAGGATTAATGACCAGCGTCGCTCGACGTGGACACTGCCGCGATTCCTGGCTCCGCCCGGAATGATAAAAGCGGCTACCGGCTGAAGAGCTCTTCGACCTCTTTGAGCCGCTGCTTCCGGTTCTCGGTCGCATCGCCGTTGGCCGTCAGGCGTCCCCGCGCCACATCCTTGTAGAAGTCGTCGCCGTACTCCCGCGTCCGGATCACGACAGGCATCGGCACCGCGTGGCCCAGGAGGATCGCCTGCTGCTTGCTGTCGAGCCGGGCGAGCACCGAGCGCAGCGCCTGGCCGTTCGGGATGCCAGAGAGCACCGCCTGGATGTCGCGCTCGTCGTCTAGCAGGCAGGTGACCCGGGTGCCGATCTGCGACATCACGTCGGCGTCGATCGAGCTCGGCCGCTGGTCCACAACCAGGAGCGTCACCAGGTACTTGCGTAGCTCGCGCGCGATCTTGCCGAAGCTGGTCAGGTGCGCGACCTCGGGACCGAGGAACTTGTGCGCCTCCTCGATCGTGATGATCAGCGGGCGTGGCATTTTGGCGCGGTCGCCCATCGCCCGGTCGACCTGCTCCCGGTACGTGTCGTGGATGCGCTGGGTCAGGAAGTTGGCGACGAGCAGGTAGGCGTCGAGCGAGTCGTGGCGGCCGAACTCGAGGACGACGTGCTGACCGCGCTGCAGGTTCGCGAGGATGCGCTTGACCGAGTCGTCCCGCACGCTCGGCTTGAGGAAAGGCAGCCGGGCGATCCGCTCGACCTTGCGGTGCAGCACGTTCAGCGTGCCAGGGTTCAGGCCGAAGTCCGCGGCGATCTGCTCGCGCTCGGGCGCCTCGGTGTCGGCGAACTGGCGCAGCCAGTCGCGGCCGAGGCGCCGCGCCAGGCGGTGGATCGACTCGCAGGCCGCCTCGCTCAGGTCGAGCACATCCTTCAGCAGCTCGAAATCCTCGGGTGAGATCTGGTCGAGGCCGATCTCGACGACGTGGTCCGCCTTGACGCCGCGTGCCAGCGAGGCATCCTCGTCGAGCGTGAAGACGGAGACCTGCCCACCGAAGAGCTGCTTCAGCCCCTTCACCTCGGCGCGCTGGCCTTCTGAGCTGCCGCGCCAGCCGTACTCGGAGTGCATGTCGAAGACGAGGTTGACCGCCGTCTGCTTCTGGACGATGCCGGCGAGCAGCAGGCGCGTCAAGAACGTCTTGCCGGTGCCCGACTTGCCGAAGATGCCGCTCGACCGCTCGGCGAAGCGCTTGACGTCGATGCAGATCCGGGCGTCCATGTCGAGCGGCTTGCCAACGTAGAAGTGCGTTTGGTCCTCGGCGCCGAAGACGGTCTGGACGTCCTCCTCGCTCGCCTCGGCGACCGGCGCGAAGTGGCTCGGCACCGTCTTGACCGGCATCGGCGCGATGAGCTTCGAGCCGAGGTCCGCGCGTCCGATCGTCAGCATCGGCGCGACGTCCACCATCCCGAACGTGCTAGTGCCGGCCAGCACCTCGACGAGCAGTGGATCGGAGCCGTCCGGCGGCGCGGCCACGATCTCGGGGTTCGCCGCCGAGAGCCTGACGTCGGTGATCATCCCGAAGAAGCGGTGGCGGTGGCCGTCGACGACCACGTAGCGGCCGACCGCCATGTCCTCGACGGAGACGCAGTCGTCGAGCCGCGCTTCGAGGCCCTTCGACAGCGAGCCCGCGACGACGACGCCGAGGCGACGCGGAGAGCGATCGGGGTCGAGGGTCACGCCTGCGCGCACCTCAAGATCGTGCTGAGCCTCCGCAGGTCGCTGGCCAGGAGCGTCGTCAGAGCTTTGCCGGCCGCGACCAGGTAGGCGCGCGGGTCTGGCTGCACGCGGCTGGCGTGCCGCAGGGCGGCGCCGACGAGCTCGTCGATCGGGCAGCGGGCGGTCGCGGTCGCGAGCGTCGAGAGGTAATCCAGGCGCGCCGTGAACCCGCGGAGCTCCTCGTCGTCGCACGCGTGTACGAACCCGTGCAGGCGTGGTGGGCTGGGCGGCAGGCGATGCAGCAGCCGGTCGCCATCGCGGAACCCGGCCACCAGCGCCGAGAACTCCGTGCGCAGCAGGGATGTGAGCTCGGGGTTGTTTTCGAACAGCGTGTCCTCGGTTGCCTCGTCGCGCCCGCGGGCCGAGACGCGCCGCCCGACGTCGAGCGAGCCGCTCGAGACCTGACAGACGAAGCCGTAGATCTCGCTCCCAGCCTCGCCGACGCGCACCAGCGAGCCGAACGGAGGTGCGCCGTCCAGGTCGTACGCCTGGGCGACGAAGTCGGCGGTGCGAGCTTCGACGACCTCGCCGAGGCGGGCGCCCGCGCGCTGGCCCGCCAGCGTCAGGAGACCGCCCCCATCAGGAGCCCGCCGAGGCCAAGGACGGCGCCGATCACCAAGAAGACCAGGAAATAGACGATGCCGCCGATGACGGCCGTCACGATCGCGGCGCCCGTGCCGATGTCGAGCGACTGGCGAACCGCGATGATCGTCGTCACGATCGTCCAGATGCCCGCGACGAGGGTGATGAGGCCGCCCAGGATCGGGATGAAACCGAAGATGCGCAAGACGTTCGGGGACTGAGCGAACCCGACCGTCCGAAGCACCTCACCCCAGGTCGCGGTACCGCGGAACAGCGTGGTGCCGACGACGTAGACGATTCCGCTCCAGAGCAGCCAGCCGATCAGCGCGGCGATGATGCCGCCGATCAGGCCGCCGATGAGCACACCGGCCCCGGCGCCACGCATTGCGCCGCTGATCAAGCCGGAGATACCGGCGGCGACCGCCGTGATCACGACCACGGTGACCGCGTTGCTCGTCTGGTTGAGGTCGCGCTCGACCTCTTCGTACAGAGCGATGTCCAGGCGCGACGCGCGGATCATCTGTTCGGATAAGGCCATCATCCTCTCCTTCTATTTGCCGGCCGGCCGAACGGCCGTCTGCCTCCCAAAGGATACGGTGCCGGCCGCACCACTACAATCGCCGCCCGATGCGCCGCCTGGCCCTTCTCGTCGCGCGGCCGCTCGCCGCCGCGGTTTGCGAGCTGCTCGCTATCGCCGGGCTCGCGCTGACCCCACGAGTCTTCTTCTGGCGCATCCTCACCGACAAAGCCGCCGACGTGGCGACGTTCCCGCTGGGCGACTTCACCGAGCTGCACTTCCCCTACCGCCACTGGGCCGCTGAGGAGCTCGGCGCCGGGCGGTTGCCGACCTGGAACCCCTACCTGTCGGCCGGGCACCCGTCGCTCGGGGACATCCAGTTCGGCCTGCTCTACCCGATCGGCGCGATGTTCGCGCGCTGGTACAGCGGCGACCTCCCCGTGCTCGGGCTCGAGCAGCAGGTGATCCTGCACTTCTCGATCGCGGCGGCGGGCGCCTACCTGCTCGCCCGGGCGCTAGGCGCCGGCCGCGCCGGCAGCCTCGTCGCCGGGCTGGCGTTCGCCTACGCCGGCTACATGACCTCCTTCCCCGTGCAGCAGATCATCATCCTGCAGACGTCGGTGTGGCTGCCCTGGGTCCTGCTGGGGATCGAGCTCACTTTCCGGTGGCGCCAGCCTCTGTTCGGCGTCATCGTCGCCGGCGCCACGGCGATGGCTGCGCTTGTCGGGCACCCGCAGACGCTCGCCTACGTGCTGGGGACGTCGGCAGCCTACGGCGTCTACCGCCTCTGCACCCTCCCCTCGCTGCGCGGCTTCCTGGGCGCCGCTCTCGGCGGGCTGATCGGCATCGCGCTCGCCGCGCCCGCGCTGCTGCCAGCGCTCGAGCACCTGACGCTCACTGCCCGGACCGACGTTGGGTTCCAGTTCACGGCCAGCGGCTTCGCGCCCCACGAGGTGATCGGCCTTGTGCTCTCGAGTGACCTGGGCGGACGCGCGCTGTACGCCGGCGTGCTCGTGCTGGCGCTCGCGGTCGTCGGCGTCGGGGCGCGGCGGCCGACGACGGGGTTCTGGGCCAGCCTGGCCGCGGTCGGGGTCGTCCTGTCGCTCGGCGGCAACTCGTTCCTCTACCCCGCCGCCTACGCGTTGTTCCCCGGCATGCAGTTCTTCCGCGACCACGAGCGGGCGGCGCTCGTCGTCTCGCTGGCGTTGGCGATGCTGGCTGGACAAGGTGCCCGCGCGCTGCTCAGGCCGCCTCCTCTCCCACGTGGGCAGGGCGACGGTGAGGGCGCCTCCACGGCCGATCGCGCGCTGACTCGCGCGCTCAGGCTCGCGCTCGTTCTCGCCGCTGTCTTCGGGCTGGTCGGGATGGCGCTCCAGTATCCTGTGCTGACGACGCAGGGCGGACCGCGCAACCAGATCGGCGCGCTCGCCGACCGGGCGCTGCTGACCGCCCTCTTCGGCGGGCTCGCGTGGGCGCTGTTGAGCGCTGCGCGGGGTCCGGTGCACAGGCCACTGGTCGGCGCAGGGCTCGTCGCGCTCTGCGCAGTCGATCTCTGGACGGCGGGGTGGCAGCTCAACCTCGCGGCTGGCGCCCCGGCGAAGCTGCTGCGGCCGACGCCGACCGTCGAGTTCCTGCTGGGCGCGCTGGGGCCGCTCGAGCGGATGGCCAGTGAAGGGACGCTGCCGGCCGACGGCAACGCAGGCGCGCTCTTCCGGCTGCCCGACGTCGTCGGCAACAGCCCGCTCGATCTAGAGAGCTACAGGACGTTCGGGGACAAGGTCGAGGAGCTGCAGCGGTGGCGGCTATTGGCGGTGCGCTTCGCGCTGACGCGGCGGAAGATCGACGATCCCCGGCTGACGAAGGTGTTCCAGGAGGGCGACCTCTCCGTCTACGAGCTCGACCCGAAGCTGCGGCTGCCGCGCGCCTGGCTGGTGCACCGCGCGATCGTCGCGGCGGACCGCGACGAGGAGCTCGAGCTGACCCGGCGCATCAAGCCGGACGAGGAGGTCGTCCTGCCGGTTGTGCCCGGCCCGCTGGACGGCCGCCCGCCCGATCGCCCGGTCGCGGATGGTACCGACGTCGCGATCGAGGCGTACGACTCCGAACGCTTCGCGCTGCGGACATGGTCCAACCGCGACGCGGTGCTCGTGCTGAGCGAGCGCGATTACCCGGGGTGGACAGCTACGCTCGACGGCAGGTCGGTGGGGGTGCTGCGCGCCGACTACGCGCTGCGCGGCATTTACGTCCCGGCTGGGAAGCACGCGATCGAGCTGGTCTTTGAGCCATCGGGCTTCGCGTTCGGGCAGGAAGTCGCGCAACGCGCGTTCGCCTGCGGAGTGGTGCTGGTGGTACTTGGCGCGATCGCGCCGCTTCTCGCATGGGCTCTGGCGAGGGTGGGTGCTATACTGCCCCGACGTTCGATCGCGCCGCGGCGTCGGCGGCGCTATTCGCCGGAGGAGCCGACTCCGGCTTAGGATCGCGCGGCGGGCCGACCCCGTCTGGCCCGACACGCGACGTAGAAGGACCCGTTTGCAGCCGCGCGACTACCTGCCGATTCTGCGCAAGCGTTGGCCGCTAATCCTCGGGATCATGGCGGTGGCGGTGATCGCCAGCTACGCGTTCACGCGGCTCCAGACGCCGATCTACCGCGCGACGGTGTGGCTGACGGTCAAGCCGGCCCGCAGCGACTACGGGCAGACGCTCGTGATCGAGAACATGCTCCGCCAGTTCGCGCGTGAGCTCCAGACCGACAAGCTCGCCCAGGTCGTGAACGACCGGCTCAATCTCGACCTGCCCCTCGACGCGCTCGAGGCTAAAGCACACGTGAGCGCGGTGTCCGAGGACCTGCTGCTCGAGATGCAGATCGACGACGTCGACCCGAACCGGGCGCGCGACATCGCGTTCGCCTGGGCCGACGAGTACGCCAAGGCGCACCAGAACCAGCAGGCCGCGATCGATCCGCGCGATCGCATCGAAGTCGATCTTCTCGATAAGCCCCGTCCGGCGGTGTTGAACTGGCCGAAGCGCACGCAGATCGTCGCCGCGGCGGCGGTGCTGGCAGCACTGGCCGGGTTAGTGCTCGCCTTCCTCCTCGAGTACCTCGACGACACGCTGAAATCGGCCGAAGACGTGGATCGGTACCTCGGCGTGCCGCTCTTGGCCGCCGTGCCGAGCGCCGAGACGGTGGTCGGGCGCAGCGGCGGCACGAACGGCCACTCCAAGGCCAAACTCCCCGTCCTCGGCGCGCGCCGCTAGGAGCAGGGCCCTGTCTGTCGAACACTCCGAGCTCGTGACGCTCGCCAACCCGCGCTCGCCGGTCGCCGAGGCCTACCGGACCTTGCGCAACAACGTCCAGCTCTCGAACGTGGACAACCCGGTGCGCTCGCTGCTCGTGTCGAGCGCGAGCCAGGACGAAGGCAAGTCGACGACGCTGGCCAACCTCGGCGTCACGTTCGCGCAGGCTGGGAATCGGGTCGTCCTGGTCGACTGCGACCTGCGGCGGCCGACACTCCACAAGCTGTTCGGCGTACCCAACGACAAGGGCCTGACCAGCATGCTGCTCGCCGATCAGTCGGCCGCGCTCCCTCTGCTCGACACGCCTGTGGAGGGCCTTCGGCTGCTCCCCAGCGGCCCGCCACCGCCAAACCCGTCCGAGCTGCTCGGCTCGAAGCGGCTCGAGGCGGCGATCGCGCGTCTGCAAGAGGAGGCGGACCTGCTGCTCTTCGACAGCCCGCCGGTGCTGGCCGTCTCGGACGCCGCGGTCCTCGCGCGGAGGGTCGACGCCGTTCTGCTCGTCGTCAGCGCCGGCAAGACGAAGCGCGACCAGGCGAGCCGCGCGCGTCAGGTGTTCGACCGAACCGGCGCGAGGATCCTCGGCGTGGTGCTCAACAACGCGCGGCTGGATGCGTCGGTCTACAGCTACTACGCTTAGCGCGCGTTGATCGACCTGCACAGCCACGTCGTCTCGGGCTACGACGACGGCGCGGCGGATCCGAGCGAGTCAGTGGCGATGGCGCGGCTCTGGGCAGCCGACGGCGTCGCGGTTGTGGCGGCGACGCCTCACGTGGGCATGTGGTCGTGGGGACCGCCGCCCGTCGATCTGCTGGAGCGCTGCGCCCACCTCAACGAGCGGCTGCGTCGCGACGGCATCGGCGTCGAGGTTGTAGCTGGTTCCGAGGTGTACCTGACTGCCGACAGCACGCGCTTCCTGGCGACCGGGGAGAACGGCCACCGACCGCTTGGCGACAGCCACTACGTGCTGGTGGAGTTCTCACTCGGCGGGATCAGCGCTCCGCCCGACGAGGCGTTCTTCTCGCTTCAAATGGCCGGCTGGCGGCCTATCCTGGCGCACGCCGAGCGGTACCAGGCGTTCCAGCGCAAGCCGGAACGGCTCGGCGAGCTGCTGGCCCGGGGAGTGCTGGCCCAAGTGAACGCCGGGTCGTTCCTGGGCGAGTTCGGCAGCCGCGCGCGCGAGCTGGCCGAGCAGCTCGTCCGGCTCGACCTCGCGGCGATCCTGGCGAGCGACGCACACCACGCGGTTGTTCGACGGCCGCGGATGGCCGAGGCCCGCGCCCGGCTGGTCGAGCTCGCTGGCGAGGAGCGCGCGGAGCGGCTGAGCCGCGCGAACCCGGCCGCCGTGTTGGCCGACCGACCCGTCGAGGTCGAAGGCGACCCGAGCGCGCTGCGCGGCGCGCAGCGCTCGTTCCTGGGGGTATTGGGATTGTGAAAGGCCTGATCCTGAGCGGCGGAAAGGGGACGCGCCTCCGCCCGATCACGTACACCGGCGCGAAACAGCTCGTTCCGATCGCGAACAAGCCTGTGCTCTTTTACCCGCTCGAAGACCTGGCCGAGGCAGGCATCCGCGAGATCGGCATCGTCGTCGCGGCGGAGACCGGCGACCAGATCCGCGCCGCGGTGGGCGACGGCTCGAAGTGGGGCGTCCGGGTCACTTACATCCAGCAGTCGCGCCCGGGCGGGCTCGCCCACGCCGTCAAGGAGAGCCACGAGTTTCTAGGGGACGGCCGGTTCATCGTCTGTCTCGGCGATAACGTTACCCAGGGTGGCGTCAAGCACCTCGTGGACGAGTTCCGCGACGGCCCGATGAACTGCTCGATCATGCTGAAGCAGGTCGCCGACCCGACCGGCTTCGGCGTGGCGCTGCTCGAAGGCAACCGAGTTAAGAGGTTGGTCGAGAAGCCCAGGCAGTTCGTGAGTGACCTGGTGCTGATGGGCATTTACCTGTTCGACAGGAACGTCTGGACCGCCATCGACCAACTCAAACCTTCAGCGCGCGGCGAGCTGGAGATCACCGACGCAATCTCCTACCTGGTCGACCACGGCTTCGACGTGCGGCCGCATGTCCACAGCGGCTGGTGGCTCGACACCGGCAAGAAGGACGACCTGCTCGAGGCGAACCGGATCCTGCTCGAGCTGCTCGAGCCGAGGGTCGACGGTGCGGTCGACGGGGACTCGACGATCTCCGGCCGCGTCGTCGTCGAGACCGGCGCCCGGATCGTGAACAGCGTAGTTCGCGGCCCGGCCGCGATCGGCCAGAACACCCTCGTCGAGAACGCCTACGTCGGGCCGTTCAGCTCGATCTACCATGACTGCCGGATCGTCGACGCCGAGATCGAGCATTCGATCGTGCTGGAGAACAGCTCGATCGAAGGGGTCGGCGACCGGATCGAAGCAAGCCTGATCGGCCGCGACGTGGTGGTCCACCGCGCGCCGGCCAAGCCGCGCGCCCACCGCCTCGTCCTCGGCGACCACAGCCGGGTCGAGATTCAGCCGTGATAGCGGCGCAATAGCTCACTCGCGCAGCGGTAAGGGTCGGTGCCGCCTAGCACGGCGGTCGTCGCGGCGGTCAAGTCCGGGTCGCCGACCCGGCCGAGTAGGTCGCGGAGCAGTTGTTCCTGCAGGAGGCGGCGCAGCTCGGCCCGCGCCCGTTCGCGGCGGCGCGCGGCGCGCCGCCGCGAACGGGCGAGCCAGGCCAGGTGCACCTCGGCCGCGTCGGCCAGCTCGGCGATGCCCTCGCCCGTCGCCGCCGACGTCTTGACGATCGGTGGGTTCCAGTCGCGGTCGCCTTCGAGCGCGAGCATCGCCCGCAGCGTCGCCACGGTCCGGTCGGTGCTGCCCGTGTCGGCCTTGTTGACCGCGTACACGTCGGCGATCTCGCGTAGGCCTGCTTTCAGCGCCTGGACGTCGTCGCCGAGGTTCGGCGCCTCCACGACGACGATCGTCTCGGCGACCTGCCCCACGTCGAGCTGGTCCTGGCCGACGCCGATCGTCTCGACGACGACGACGTCGTAGCCGGCGGCGTCGAAGACACGGGTCGCGTCGATCGTCGCGCGCGCCAGCCCGCCGCCGGCGCCACGCGTGGCCATCGAGCGGACAAAGACGCCAGGATCCGCGAGCAGCTCCTCCATACGGATGCGGTCGCCCAGCAGCGCACCACCGGTCGCGGCACTGGTCGGGTCGACGGCCACGACGCCGACGCGCTTGCCACGCCGCCGCCACTCCGTCACCAGCCGGGCGATGAGCGAGCTCTTGCCGACGCCGCCGACGCCGGTTACGCCGACCAGGTGTGCACGGCCGGTGCGCGGGAAGAGGAGGGCGATGAGCGCTCGCGATGACGTATCGGCGCGCTCGACGACCGAGAGTGCCCGGGCGACGGCGCGGCGGTCACCTTTCTCCACTCTTGCGGCGAGCTCGACTGTTCGACTGTCGGCCGGGTCGGTGCCTCTCGCCTCGTCCGGCGCGCCCACCGTCCCCCCGCTCGCGCTATCCACCTCTGGGCCTGGCGCGCTCGCGAACGAAGTCCACGATCTCGTTCATCGGCGTCCCGGGCCCGAACACCTCCGCGACGCCGTGCTGCTTGAGCTGCTTGCCTTCGCCAGGCGGGATGATGCCGCCGACGACGATCAGCACGTCGTCTACGCCGCGCTCGCGGAGTGCCGCCACCACCTTCGGAACCAGGACCATGTGCGCGCCCGAGAGGATGGATAGGCCGACGACGTCGACATCCTCCTGCAGCGCCGCCTCGGCGATCATCTCGGGTGTCTGGCGGATGCCGGTGTAGATGACCTCCATGCCGGCGTCACGCAGCGCGCGCGCGACGAC
Organism: Chloroflexota bacterium; assembly: GCA_035651675.1. Lineage (GTDB taxonomy): Bacteria > Chloroflexota > UBA6077 > FW602-bin22 > FW602-bin22 > DASRFH01. The sequence continues at coordinate 98,940 of DASRFH010000165.1, forward strand.
CTTGGCGCCACGGTCGTGGCCGTCCAGCCCGGGCTTGGCGACTAGGACGCGGATCGGCGGGGCGCTGGACGGCTTGTCAGCTGTTGTCATTTCGAGGGGCTGCGCGAGGCAGAATCTCGGCGGTTGCGGCCTCGGCCAGCGCTCGGGTATGACGCGCGACGGCCGACATTGCGCGCTCGGGCGGGAACGACATATGCCCTCAGTGCCCCTGACGGGAGCCGCGCTCGTACAGCTCGATCAGCACACCTCGCGCACTCCTGGGATGGACGAACGCCAGCTTCTCGCCGTGCATCCCACGCCGGGGCGTCTGGTCGAGCACCGCGTAGCCGAGCCCGCGCAGCCGCTCGATCTCGGCCTGCACGTCGTCCACCTCGAAGCAGATGTGGTGCATGCCCTCCCCGCGTTTCTCGAGGTAGCGGGCGACGCCAGTATCCGTGCGAGTGGGCTGGAGGAGCTCGATCGAGGTAGCGGTCGCGGGGAGCGATGCCGGGTGGAGAAACGTCAGCATGACGCCCTCGGCGTCGTTGCGCAGCGGCGGGTCGGCACGAAGGTGAAAGAGCGTCTCGTAGAGCTGGACCGCGGCGGCCGAGTCGGAGACGACAAGGCCGACGTGGTCGATGCGTCCGTACCCCGCGCCCGCCATTTCGCTCTTCCTAGAAACCGAAACGCGGCCTGTATTCGCCGAAGACGGCGCGCAGGACACCGCAGATCTCGCCGATCGTCGCGTAAGCGCGCACAGCCGCGAGCACCGGCTCGACCAGGTTCGTGCTGCCACGCGCGGCCCACTCCAGCTCACCCAGCGCCTGCGCGACCGCGCCGGGATCGCGCTCGCGCCGCAGGGCTGCGAGCCGCTCGGCCTGCTGCCTGGCGACTGCTTCGTCGACGCGCATCGCCGGCGGCTCTGGCTCCTCCGGCTCGCGGAACGCGTTGACGCCGACGACGACGTCCTCGCCCTGGTTCACCCGCCGCTCGCGCTCGTAGGCCGCGCGTCCAATCTCGGCAGTCTGGAACCCGCGTTCGGCGGCGGCGACGGCGCCGCCGAGCGCGTCCACTGCCTCGATCAGCTCGCGCGCGCGGCGCTCGAGTTCGTCCGTCAGCCACTCGACGTAAAAGCTTCCGGCCAGCGGATCGACCGTGTTCGCGACGCCGCTCTCGTAGGCGATCACCTGCTGCGTGCGCAGGGCCAGCTTCGCCGACGCCTCCGTCGGCAGGGCCAGCGCCTCGTCGAACCCGTTGGTGTGCAGCGACTGGCAGCCGCCCAAAACGGCCGCGAGCGCCTGGAGGGTCGTGCGGACCGTGTTGACCTCCGGCTGCTGGGCGGTGAGGGAGGAGCCGGCCGTCTGCGCGTGGAACCGCAGCGCCAGGGAGCGGGAGTCCTTGGCGCCAAGCCGCTCCTTCAGGAGGCGCGCCCAGAGCCTGCGCGCGGCGCGGAACTTGGCGACCTCCTCGAGGAGGTCGGAGTGCGCGTTGAAGAAGAACGAGAGGCGCGGCGCGAACTCGTCCACCGACAGCCCTCGCTCGACCACCGCCGAGGCGTAGGCCAGCCCGTCCGAGATCGTGAACGCCAGCTCCTGGACAGCGGTGCAGCCGGCCTCGCGCATGTGGTAGCCCGAGATCGAGATCGGGTTCCACTTGGGGGCGTGGCGCGTGCACCACTCGATCACGTCCACGGTCAGCCGCATCGACGGCCCCGGGGGGTAGATGTACGTCCCGCGGGCGATGTACTCCTTCAGGATGTCGTTTTGAAGCGTCCCGCCGATCTGGTCGTCGGCCACGCCGGCCTTCCGCGCGACGGCCACGTACATCGCCAGCAGGACGATCGCCGTCGCGTTGATCGTCATCGAGGTCGTGACCTTGTCGAGCGGGATGCCGCTCAGCAGCTCCTCCATGTCCCGCAGCGACGAGATCGACACGCCGACCTTGCCGACCTCGCCCTCGGCCTCCGGTGCGTCGGCGTCGTAGCCGATCTGCGTCGGCAGGTCGAACGCGACCGACAGGCCGGTCTGCCCGGCGTCCAGCAGGTAATGGAAGCGGCGGTTCGTCTCGGCGGCCGAGGCGAAGCCCGAGTACTGCCGCATCGTCCAGAAACGGCCGCGGTACATCGTCGGCTGTACGCCACGGGTGAACGGGAACTCGCCCGGGAAGCCGAGCTGACGATCGTAGTCGAGCTCGGCGGGCCCGTAGAGCCGCTCCACCGGGATACCCGAGGCGGTTGTGAACGAAGCCTTGCGCTCAGGGACGCGATCGAGCGAAGGTCGGACCGCGCGCTCCTCCCAGGCGGCGCGCTTGGCCGGGAACGCCGTCACGCGGGGTCCACCGCCGCGGCGATGGTCACAAGCTCGGCGTTCTGCTCGACCTTGTCGCCCTCGTTCACGTGCACGGCCGCGACCTGTCCATCGCGCGGCGACCGGATCTCGTTCTCCATCTTCATGGCCGATAGGATCACCAGCCCCTGGCCACGCCTGACTGCGTCGCCAGCCGCGACCCGCACGCTGACGACCGCGCCCGGCATCGGCGCCCGCACCACGGTCTGGCCTGTCTCGGCGGCGGTTTTCCGCTGGATGTTCGCAAGCCGCCGCTCCCACTCGTCCTGGACGAGGATGTGGAACAGCTGGCCGCCGATGAGCACGTCGAGTCCGCCGGCCGGGGCGTCCTCGACCAGCACCTCGTGCGAGGCATGGTCGACGATGAGCGAGTAGAGCGCATCGCCGGAGGTAGCCGCGAGGTCGAGCCGGTAGGTACGCCCGCCGATCGTCGCGGTCCAGCCCTCGGCCGTCTCATCCAGGTCGATCTCCACGACCCGATCCTCGACCGTGACGTAGTACTTCAACGCCGCAGCCCGGCGCGCGCGGCCAGCTTCCACGGGTTCGGCGCCGCGGCGTTACCGTTCGCAGCCGCGCCGGCGAGCGGCTTCGCCTTCTGGCGCCTGTAGTGGGAGACCGCCGCGGCGGCGAGCGCGGCGATGACGCCATGCTCGCCGGTGACGTTCGTCTCGAGCACCGGCGTCCGCTCGAGGAAGCGCGTGTCCAGCCGGCCGGCGATGAAGCTCGTCGTCTCCATCATGCGCAGGTGGAACGGGATCGTGGTCCGAATTCCGAGCAGCTTGTAGTCGGCGAGCGCGCGCCGCATCCGCAGGATCGCCTGACCGCGCGTCTCGCCCCAGACGATCAGCTTGGCCAGGAGCGGGTCGTAGTACAGCGTGACCTCGAATCCCTCGTAGATACCCGAGTCCACCCGCACCCCCGGCCCGCTCGGCTCGCTCAGCATGGTGATCTTGCCGGTCGAGGGCATGAAGTTGTTGTACGGGTCCTCGGCTGAGATGCGGCACTCGATCGCCCAACCGTTGAGCGTCAGGTCCTCCTGTCGGTAGCGCAGCCGCCGGCCAGCCGCGATGCGCAGCTGCTCGACAACCAGGTCCACCCCCGTGACCAGCTCGGTGACGGGGTGTTCCACCTGGATGCGGGTGTTCACTTCGAGGAAATAGAAGTTGCGGTCGCGGTCGACCAGGAACTCGACCGTGCCGGCGCTCTCGTAGCCGACCGCCTTCGCGGCCGTGATCGCCGCCTCGCCGAGCTTCGTCCGCAGCTCCTCGTCCACGACCGGCGAGGGCGACTCCTCGATCAGCTTCTGGTGGCGCCGCTGGATCGAGCACTCGCGCTCGCCCAGGTGCACGACGTTGCCGTACGCGTCGGCCAGGAGCTGCACCTCGACGTGGCGGACGTTGTCGAGCTGCTTCTCGATGTAGACGGTGCCGTCGCCGAAGGCGGCCCGCGCCTCGCTCGCCGCGGCTCGCAGCGCGCTCGGCAGCTCGTCGGGGCTGTTGACGACGCGCATACCCTTGCCGCCCCCACCAGCGGCGGCCTTGATCATCACCGGGAAGCCGACCTCAGCGCAGACCCTCTCGGCCTCGGCCACGTCCTGGACAGGTCCGACCGAACCTGGGACGACCGGCACGCCGTGCGCGATCATGGTGCGGCGGGCGACCATTTTGTCGCCGAGCGCGTTGATCACCCGCGGCGACGGCCCAATGAAGACGATACCGGCCTGCGCGCACGCCTCGGCGAACTCGGCGCGCTCGGAGAGGAAGCCGTACCCGGGGTGGACGGCATCGGCGCCGCTCTTCTTGGCGACGTCGATCAGCTTGTCGATGCGCAGGTAGGACTCGCGCGCAGCGCCCGGCCCGACCGGGTACGCCTCGTCGGCGTAGCGGACGTGCAGCGCGTCGCGGTCCACCTCGGAGTACACCGCGACCGTATCGATGCCGATCTCGCTGCAAGCACGGATGATCCGGACCGCGATCTCGCCGCGGTTCGCGACCAGGACCTTCCTAAGGCGCTCGGGACGGGACGTCGCCATCAGACAGGGATCGCGCGGGTGCGCTTGCGCGCAGCCCTCACCTCGAATGCCTCATCAAAGAGGAATGTTACCGTGCTTCTTCGGGGGGTTGGTGTCGCGCTTGTTCTGGAGCATCTCAAGCCCGGCGATGAGCTTCGACCTGGTCTCAGCTGGCTCGATGACGTCGTCCAGGTAGCCGCGTGACGCGGCGACGAATGGGTTGGCGAAGGTCTCGGTGTACTCCTTGATGAGCCGTTGCCGCGTCGCCTCCGGGTCGTCCGCGCTCTCGATCTGGCGCCGGAACACGACGTTGACCGCGCCGTCCGGCCCCATCACGGCGAGCTCTGCGGTCGGCCAGGCGTAGACCAGGTCGCCGCGGACGTGACGTGAGTTCATGACGCAGTAAGCACCGCCGTACGCCTTGCGGGTGATCACCGTGATCTTCGGCACCGTCGCCTCGCAGTAGGCGTACAGCAACTTCGCGCCGTGGCGGATGATGCCGCCGTGCTCCTGGCCGACGCCCGGCAGGAAGCCGGGGACGTCTTCGAAAGTGACGATCGGGATGTTGAAGCAGTCGCAGAAGCGCACGAACCGCGCACCCTTCACGGAGGCGTCGATGTCGAGCACGCCGGCCAGCACGTTCGGTTGCTGGCCGACGACGCCGACCGAGCGCCCGCCAAGCCGCGCGAAGCCGACGATGAGGTTCTGGGCGAACGCCTCCTGGACCTCGAAGAAATCGCCGTCGTCCACGACGCGGCGGATCACTTCCTTCATGTCGTAGGGGCGGTTCGGGTTGTCGGGGACGATATCGTTGAGCTGGAGGTCACGCCGGTGGGGGTCGTCGTTCGTCGCGACGAACGGCGGATCCTCGAGGTTGTTCTGCGGGATGAACGAGAGCAGGCGGCGGACGAAGTAGAGCGCCTCCTCGTCGTTCTCGGCGGCGAAGTGCGCGACGCCGGACTTGCTGGTGTGGACCGCGGCGCCGCCGAGTTGCTCGGCGGTCACCTCTTCGTGCGTGACGGCCCGGATGATGTCCGGGCCGGTTATGAACATGTTCGAGGTCTCGCGGACCATGATCGTGAAGTCGGTCAAAGCCGGTGAGTAGACGGCGCCGCCGGCGCAGGGCCCCATGATCACGCTAATCTGCGGGATGACGCCGGAGGCAAGGGTGTTGCGGAGGAAGATCTCGGCGTAACCGGCCAGGGCGTCCACACCCTCCTGGATGCGCGCCCCGCCGCTGTCGGCCAGGCCGATCACCGGCGCCCCGTTCTTGAGTGCCATGTCCATGATCTTGCAGATCTTCCGACCGTGGGCCTCGCCCAGCGAGCCGCCGATCACGGTGAAGTCCTGGGCGTAGACGAAGACCAGCCGCCCGGCGATGCGGCCGAAGCCCGTGACGACGCCGTCACCCGGGATGCGCTGTGCCTCGAGCCCGAACTCAGTGCTCCGGTGGGTGACGAAGGGATCGAGCTCGTGGAACGAGCCCTGGTCGAGCAGGACGCGGATGCGCTCGTGGGCGGTCAGCTTGTTCTTCGCGTGCTGTGCGTCGATACGCGCCTGGCCGCCGCCGAGCTCGGCGGCGCGGCGCAACTCGCGCAGCCGCTCGATGCGTGCCTGCGTACGGGTGGGCGCGTCGGCCAAAACGGCTCTCCTGACGATTTGGGTTGCCGGCGCCGTCCGCGCGCGACGAACGGACGGCGCGCAGCTTAGAACACCGACGCCCTCAGATCGTTTCGACCGCCATCGCGACCGCACCGCCGCCGCCGAGGCAAAGCGAGGCGATCCCCCGTCCGCCGCCGCGCGCCCGGAGCGCGTGCACCAGGGTTGTGAGCACACGTGCGCCGCTCGCGCCGATCGGGTGGCCGAGGGCGACCGCGCCGCCGTTCACGTTGAACTTCGCCCAGTCCCAACCAAGCTCCCGGTGGTTGGCGACCACCTGAGCGGCGAACGCCTCGTTCAACTCGATCAGATCGAAGTCGTCGAGCCGGGCGCCAAGCCTGCCGAGCAGCTTGCGAATCGCCATGGGCGGCGCGCCGAACAGCATGCCCGGCTCACGGGCCGCCTGCGCGTAGCCGAGTATGCGGGCGAGCGGCCGTTTGCCCAGCTCGTGTGCCTTTTCGGCGCTCGCCACGACGACCGCCGCCGCGCCATCACTCAGGCCGGGGGCGTTGCCGGCCGTGACGGTGCCGTCCTTCTTGAAGGCGGGGCGGAGCCTGGCGAGCGCCTCGGCGCACGTGTCGGGTCGCGGCGTCTCGTCCTCGGCGACGGTGGTCGTGCCCTTCGGCCCGGGCACCTCGACCGGCACGATCTCCTCGCGGAAGGCGCCCGAGCGAACCGCGGCGAGCGCCTTCCGCTGGCTCTCGAGCGCGAACGCGTCCTGTTCCTCACGCGTGACCCCGTAGCACTCGGCGATCCGCTCCGCGCACATCCCCATGTGCTCGTCCCCGCAGGCGCACCAGAGGCCGTCGTGGATCACAGCGTCGAGCACCTCGCGGTTACCCATCCTGTAGCCCTGGCGTGCGCCGGGCAGGAGGTACGGCGCGTTCGACATCGACTCCATGCCGCCGGCGACGAACAGGTCGCCGTCGCCAGCACGGATGGCTGAGGCGGCGAGCATGACCGTCTTCAGGCCTGAGCCGCAGACCTTATTGACCGTCGTCGCAGGGACAGAATCGGGGAGCCCGGCCCTCAACGCCGCCTGGCGCGCCGGGGCCTGCCCCTCGCCCGCCTGGACCACGTTGCCCATCAGCACCTCGTCGATCTGGCCTGGATCCAGCCCGGCGCGGTCGACCGCGGCACGGATCGCCTGCGCGCCGAGCTGGGTCGCCGGGAGGGGGGAGAGGCCGCCGAGGAAGCGGCCGATCGGCAAGCGAACGGCGCTCAGGATGACCGCGTCGTCCACAGTGGCATCATACCCCCGTCTGGCGGTGGGCGCTCGGCTATCGGGATCAGCGGTCGGGGCCCCGTCGCAGACAGCCGACGGCTGATCGCCGACCGCTCGCTAGTCTGTGAAGTTCTGGGTGAACATGCGGCCCCAGCTTCCGGCCGATACGATGCCGATGCCGACGTGGCGGAAGCCAGGCGTGAGGATGTTCCTACGGTGCTCGGGGCTGTTCATCAGTCCCCGGTGGGCCGAGTCGACGTCTGGCGCGTAGGCCAGGTTCTCGCCGGCGAGGTCGAAGCGCACGCCCGCGCGCTGCATCCGGTCGAACGGCGAGCCCGCGACCGGCGAATCGTGCGCGAAGTACGATAGACGGAACATCTCCTCCGAATGGGCGCGCGCCGCGCCGACGAGCCGAGGATCCAGCACGAGCGGCTGGAGCCCGTTGTTGGCCCGCTCGGCGTTCACCAGCTGCAACATACGCGCTTCGGACGCCGGGTCTGCTTCGAGCCGGAGGTTCGGCGGAAACCGAACGGTCTGTTGGGGTGACCCACTCGCCTGGGGCGGCGGCGCGACGACGATCTGGTCGAGCCCGAGGCGACCGAGCAGTGCTGGCAGGTCCGGCACGATCGCGGTACCGATCGGCGCGGTGCGCTGGACGACCTGCGAGCGCTCGAAGAGTTGCTTCAGGTCGGACGCCATCGGCAGGCCGCGGACCGCCGAGGCGAAGATGCCGATCACGATTGCTCCCTTGACGAACCCAGGCAGCACACCGCCGAGCACGTCGAACAAACTCAGCGGTCGCGCGACCGCGAACAGCGGCTTCAGGAGACCCCGGAGCAGCGCTGCGGCTAGCGCGTAGGCGAGCTGGCCGGCGAGGAAGATCGCGGCGAACGCCACGACGTTGGCGAGCGCGCCCGGGAGCGGCAGCCGTTCGGACACCGCTGTCCCGACCAGTGGGTACGCCGAGACGGCGATCGTCAGCGTGGCCGCGAGCGCGGCCACGTCGAGCGCGCCGAGGATCAGGCCGCGGCGCAGCCCGTCGAGGCCGAAGATGCCGAGAACGAGCAGCGCGAGGTAATCGAGCGGCGCGAGCGTCGAGAGGGAGGGCATCGCGCCGGCGAAGGCACGGAACGCCTCGTCGAGCAGCGAAAAGGGCGGACCGAGCACCTACGTGCCCAGTCCGCCCCGCGGCGTCAGCGCTGGCTTACCGCGTCTCGCGGTGCGCGCGGTGGGTTCGGCAGCGCGGGCAGAACTTACGAAGCTCCAGGCGATCCGGGTCGTTCCGCCGGTTCTTCGTGGTGGTGTAGTTGCGCTCCTTGCACTCCTGGCAGGCCAACGTGATGATCACCCTCGCCTCGCCCTTCTTCTTGGCCATAAAGCTCCCTCGGTGGTGTGTGCGCTGCGTAGAGCGCAGCGCACACGGGTGGAGGTCCCTACTTGAGGACCTCGGAGATGACGCCGGCGCCGACGGTGCGGCCGCCCTCGCGGATGGCGAAGCGCAGGCCCTGTTCGAGGGCGACGGGCTCGATGAGGGTGATGGTCATCTGGATGTTGTCGCCGGGCATGACCATCTCG
>DASRFH010000166.1:0-6709 GCA_035651675.1 Chloroflexota bacterium
AGCGCCCGCCCGACCGGCCCGTCGCCCCGGCCGGCGATGCCGTGGCATTGGAAGCAGTTCTGCTGGTACAGCACCCGCGCGCGGGCGTAGGCGTCGGCGTCCATCGCGATCGGGTTGCGCAGCCGGTCGGGCGATGCCGCCTCGGTCTGCACCGCCATCGCCGTCACCGCTACCCCCAACCCGATCGCGGCCACGCCGCCGACGACCGCGCCGAGCGCCGCGCGCGCGTTGCGCCGCCGCAACACGCGCGACCCGACGACGAGCACCGCGCCGAAAATGACGCCCTCGAGCCCCAGGATCATCCGCGGCGTTAGCTCGAGCGGCGGGGGCGGCTCCTGGTTCTGGGCAGTCAGCGGGTCGTTGATCCCGATCGTCACCGGCGCGCGCGCGTCGTCGCGCCCCGCCCGCCGCACGATCGGCTCGACCTGCCACTGGCCGGACATGGAGAACGAGCCGTCGTCGAGCGTGTACAGATCCGACCCAGCCGACTTGAGCTCGACCTCCTGCTCGCCCATGTCCATGCCGAGGTGGCGCAGCCGCAGCGCCACCTTCTCGACGTTCCGCGGCGGCGGGCTGACTCGCAGCTCGATCCGGTTTACGCCGGCCTCGCCGGGGCGGACCGTGAGGTCGAAGGTGAGGTCGTCCGCCTTCGCGGTCGCCGACACGTGGCGCAGCGTGACCGCGGCGTCCTTCGCCGGCTGTTCGGCGGTCATGACGCCGGTCGCGAGCAGCACGAGCACACCCAATCCCGCCTCGGCGAACGCCGACAGGCGGAAGCGGGCGCGCAGCATGTCCAGCGCGGCGGCGGTCCCACGGCCGGCCCCGGCGGCGGCGGCTTCCAGCCGCGGCCCGACGGCGCGCCAGTGCCAGAAGCCGAGCCCCGCCATCGCCAGGAACAGCACGACCTTCGCCATCAGCGCCTGGCCGTACGGCGTCTGGGTGAGCGCGGTAAGGCTCGGTCCGACCTCGACCAGCGCCTGGACCACGCCGGTGACCGCGATCGTCGCGACGACCACCGTCATAAGGGAGAACTGGCCGATCAGCCCGGAGAGCGCCTCGCGCCGGTCGTCCCGACCGCGCCCGAGCAGCGCGGCGACCAGGCACAGCTGCGCGAGCCCACCCACCCAGATCGACGCCGCCGCCGCGTGCAGGAAGTCGAGGCCGACGACCAGCGCCGTGAGCGACGGCGCGGCGGCGGCGTGGGCGCCGAGCGACAGCGTCGCGAGCACCCCGCCCGTCGCCAGCAGTCCAACCCCGTACAACGCGGCCCGCCCGCGCGACCACCGCACGAGCAACGCCAGCACGACCCCCGCCGCCACGACCAGCGCGGCCCGCGCACCGAACAGGGTGCCGTACCGCGTACCGACCAGCACCCGCTCGAGCGGCGCGCCGAACACCGCGAGCGGCGGCAGGTCGGCCGACTCGGCAGCCTGTGAAACGGCCGCGAGGACGGTGCCGAGCAGCAGCGCCGGAACCGCGTACGCTCCGACGAGCGCGAGCGCGCGTCGACCGGCCCGCTCGAGGCTCAGCTCGGCCTCATCGCGCTGCCGGCGGCGGCCGGGCAGCGCCGCCACGGCCGGCCACAGCACGAGCGGACCGAAGCCGAGCCCGCCCGCCAGGCCGACCGCGCCAGTGAACGTGAGGAACCGCGCGGCGACCGCGAGCGTCGACGACGGCCCCGCGCCGGTTTCGGCGCTGAGCCCAGGGACCGACACGGCGACCGGCTGCTGGCCGACGCCGTAGGTGAACGGGAAGGAGCCAGCGGTGGTGTGGCCGTCGACCGCCGAGGTCGTGCGCCACGTGACCAGGTAGGTGCCGGGTTGGAGCTCGGGGAGCGGCGCGAGCACCTCGGTCGGGTCGCTGAGCGCCGCCCGGGGCGCGAGGTTCGCCACTAGCTTGCCGGTCGGGTCAAGGAGCTGGAGCTGCGTGAGCCGTACCTCGGGCTGCTCGGAAAACCAGAGCTGCACCTGACGCGGCCGCTCGACGACGAGCTGGTTGGCGCTCGGCGTCGAGCGCTCCAGGTTGGCGTGCGCCGACGCGCCGGCCGCGAAAAGGAAGCTGAGGATGAGGGCGAAGAGCGGCGCGGCGCGCCGGCGCGCAAGCATCAAGCCACCTTCGGCTTCCGTACCAGCGCCAGGCCGCCGACGAGGATGCCGACCGCGCCGAGCGCCACGCCGGCGTAGCCGAACGTGGTGGCCTGGCTGGCCCGCGCCTCGGCCGCCTGGATCTGCGCCTGCAGCTCGCTCGGGGCCGGGACGACCTGCGGGAACTGGAGGCTGTCGAGCGGCTGCACGTCGTCGAACCGGCCCGGACCGGACTCGAAGCGCTCGTTCACCGGCTGGTCGCCAACCGTGCCGGTGAACGTGAAGATGTACGAGCCGGTCTTCGTCGGGATGATGTCGGCCGTGTACGCGCCCTTCTGGCCGAAGCGTGCCCGGAGTGGGAACTCCTTGGGTGGCCCGCCGCCGAACGCCACCATCGCCTTCAGCGTCTTCTCGGCGCCTTCGACCGGCTGGTTGGTCGCCTTATCGGTGATCCGCAGGTCGATGCCGTTCGGCTGGCCGACCAGCGACGGCTCGCCGATCCAGCCGACGACGAACTGCAGCTTGCCGACGTCGCGGCGTTCGTGGGCCGATGCAACCGACGGCAGCAGCATAAGAAGCAGCAGCGCGATGGCCACGCCGCCGACCAATGGTTTGCGCATGGGTGGATAACCTCCTCCGATGACCTGAGCGGTCCGCCTCGCGGCGGACCCGGCGGACGAGACGCTCAGGCGGAGGCGATCGGCGGCGGCGCGGGCGGTGCCCTGTCGACCGATGGCGGTGCGAGCGCGTCCGCGCCGCCGAGCCAGCCGCTCGGCGCGGGGCCGACGAGGCCGCCCGCCGGCCCGAAAGCGGCCGCTGGCGCCACCGCGCCCTCGGCCCAGAACGACGTGCCGGCGAACAGCGCCGGGACGACGACCGGGACGCCGTCGACGTTGGCCAGCGTCGGCCCACGCTCGCGCTCGGCCGCGCCGGGGTGGGCGTGGTGGTGGGTCAGCATGTCGTGCACCGACTCGGGCTTGGCGAGCGACTCGGGCAAGAGCGACGCGGCGTGGTGGTCGGCGATCGGCAGCAGGACCGTAGCGGTCAGCAGCGCGACGCCGAGCGCCCGGAGCACCAGGCCCAGGAGAGCCATGCGCCCGAGTATACCGACTGCCCCGACCACCGCCCCAGGAAAGTGCTAAGCGGCGGCCGGCTCGGCCGCAGGCCGCCGGAAGCGGCTCCACAGCACCACCGCCAGGGCAGCAATAAGAAGGAGGATCTGCGGCAGTGTCGTCTCGCGCGTCGGGAACAGCCCGATCACCTCCACGGACGGCACTGGCACCGGCGTCGCGGACGCCAGACCGGCGACCTGCAGCGCGTGGACGCCGGTCCCCACGAACTTGAACGCCAGGTAGTAGAGCAGCGCGCTCGAAGCGATGAAGAATGGCCGTATCGGGATACGCAGGCCGAAGACGAGCATCGCCACGCCGATCGCGGCGAGCGCGGCGGCGCCGAGCGCCAGGCCGAGCGCCAGGTCGGACAACGCGATCGACGGCGCGATGCCGACGTAGAAGAGCACAGTTTCGGCACCTTCGCGGAAGACGGCGAGGAAGCTGATCAGCGCGAGCGACCACAGCCCGCTGCCGAGCAGCGCGGCCGACGTCCGCTCGCGGATGTAGCGCTGCCACGCGGCCAGGCTCGCCCTCGAGTGGAGCCAGTAGCTGACGTAGAGGAGCATCGCGGCCGCGACCAGCCCGGTTATCCCTTCGACCAGCTCGCGGCTGGCCCCGGCGAAAGCGTGCGAGAAGAGCGACTGGACGGCGAAGGCGGCGATCGCCGACGTGGCGACGCCGATCCCCGCGCCGCCCCAGACCCAGCGCCGCTTGTCGGCGTGGCCCGCTTTGGTGAGGAACGCGAGCAGCGCCGCGACGACCAGCAGCGCTTCGAGCCCCTCGCGGAAGAGGATGATCGCCGCGTCGGCCGCTCCATACTGCGTCCCGGCCTGGGCGATCGGCGCCAGGTCCCGCACCATCTGGTCGAGGCGAGCGGCAGCCCGGCTCGGGTCGCCCTTCAGCGCCGCGGCCGCATCGGCCATGCCGTCCTCGGTCGACCGGTAGACCGCGGCGTCGCGCGCCTTGACGAGCCCCTCGACTGCCGGCCACTCGCGCTGGAAGCTGGCCAGCGCCGCCTGGGCGGCGGTCGCGTCGTTCCGCGCCGCGGCGTCGCGCGCCTGGGTCAGCGTCGCCAGAGCGTCGCGCAAACCCTCGGCCGTCGGCTCGACGGGCTCCGCGTCCGGTATCTGCCCGGCGACGAAGGGGGCGAGCTTCTGGCGCAGCTCGGCCAGTGGTGCGCGGACGGCCGAGGGGTTCGGCGGCTCGGCCGCCAGTGCCTGGCGGACCTGCCGCTGCGACGCCTCGATCGAGGCGTAGGCGTCCGGCGCGGCCGCGGCGAAGCCGTCTTCCACCTCGCGCCACAGCGCGCGGTACTCGTCCCACTGCCGGCGCGCGGTCGCCCAGTCGGCGGACGCCGCTGCCCGTTCGACGTCCGCGGCGACGCGATCAAGTCGCCGAGCGTCGTTCGCGAGCTTCCCGTCGGCGTAAGCAAGGCTGGGAACAAGCAGGAGGGCGAGCGCGAGGAGGAATCCGACCACTCTCATCAGGCTCGCATCCTAGCCGTGCCCGCCGTCGCATGTCAATCTGAACTAACAAAAGATGACGATGGCAGCTTACGTCGACGATGGAGGCGTGGGCTAGGTGCGCACATTCCGTTGCGTTCGGCGCTACCATAGGCGGCGTGCGACAGGCCCGGGTACCACGTGGGCGGCGTCCGCTGGTGTCCGTGGGCGCGGCCCCGCCGCTGCCGCCCGCGCGTTTCGTCGACCGTCCACGGCTGCGCGAGACGCTGGCCGGCGCCGTGCCGCTCGGCCTGGCGGTGCTGGTCGCGCCGGGCGGCTTCGGCAAGTCGGTCGCGCTGGCGGACTTCGCTGGTCGCGCGCCGTTCCCGATCGCCTGGCTAGGGCTGAGTGCGGCCGAGTGCGACCTTGTCGCCTTCGTCGAGGCGCTGGCCGGCGCGGTCGGACGGCACGTGCCCGGGTTCGGGCGGCAGTCGGTTAAGGTCGCGCGGCAGAGCGGCTCGAACACTGTCCTCGCGCTCGCCGACCAGCTCGCCGGCGAGCTCGCCGACCACGGCGCGCCGATCGGGATCGTGCTCGACGACCTCCACAAGGTGGACGGCGCCGCCGACGTCGCCAAGCTGGTGGCGGAGCTCGTCGAGCGGAGGCCGTCGAACTGCTTCTTCGCGATCGCCAGTCGGACGCTGCCGAACCTGCCGTACGCCCGCCTCATAGCGCTTGGGCGGATGGCCGGCATCCCGGCCGACGAGCTGCGGTTCACCCGCGAGGAGGCGGCGCAGTTCCTGGAGCGGCCACCGGAGGACGAGGAGGTCGACCGCGTCCTCGACGCCACCGGCGGCTGGGCCGCCGCGCTCGCGCTTGGCACGGGCAGCGCGCACTTCCCCGCCGTCCTGGACGAGTACCTCGAGCACGAGGTGTTCTTGCAGCAGCAGCCGCCCGTCCAGGCGTTCTTGCTGCGCGCGTCGGTCCCGCCCACGCTCGACGAAGACGTCTGCCGTCGGTTGCTCGAAGCGCCCGAGGGCCCCCAGCTCCTGACCCGTGCCCACCGCGCCGGACTGTTCGTGAGCGCGCTGCCCGACGGCCGCTGGCGGCTCCACGACCTGTTCCGCGACTTCCTGCGCGCCCGCCTGCGCCAGACCGACCCGGCGCTGTGGGAGCGGCTGAACCGCGCCGTCGCCGACGACATGGCCGCCTCCCACCACCCCGTCGAAGCCGTGACCCAGCTCGTCGACGCCGACCTCCACGAGGCCGCCGCGGATCTGCTGCTGCGCTACGCCGCTGAGTTCGCGGTGGAAGGGCGTTGGGGCGCGGTGCGCGGCTGGATGGACAAGCTGCCGCCGCGGGTGGTCAAGGAACGACCGCGGTTGCTGACCTTGCAGGGCCGCGCCCTGTTGTTGTCATCCCCGGCGATGGCCATCTCCCTGTTCGACCAGGCGATCGAGGCGTGCCTCGGCAGTGGCGACGTGGTGGGGGCTGCCGACGCCCTCGGCCACCGCGCCGCTCGACTCGTGCTCAGCGGCCGCAACGCCGAGGCCGCCGAGGACTGCGCGCGGGTGCGCGACATGCTGCGCGGGCGCGACCACCCCATTCTCGCGATCGCGGCCCGCGTGGAGGGCGCGATCGCGGCGCGCGCCGGCGACTTCCCGACGGCGTTCGAACGCCTGGCCGAGGCGCTCGACCGCGCCCAGCGGCTCCGCGACACGGCGCTGACCGCGAGCGTCGAGCGCAACCTCGGCTGGGTGCACACCGCGACCGGCGACCTCGGCGCGGGAACGGCACACTACGAACGCGCCGCCGAGGCGTGGCGGGAGGTCGGCGATCTCCGCTCGCTCGCCGAAGTCCAGATCAGTCTCGGGCACCTCTACGCCGAGCAAGGCGCGGTCGCGTCGGCGCGCGCGAAGTTCGGCGACGCGCTGGAGCTGGCCGAGCGGCTGGGAGACACGCGAACGGCGGGGTTCGCCCTCGACAACCTCGGCGTGCTGGAACGCGACAGCGGCGACGTCGAAACCGCGACCAAGCTGCTGGAGCGGGCGACAGCCATGGCGCGCCAGGC
>DASRFH010000167.1:0-2364 GCA_035651675.1 Chloroflexota bacterium
CGATCGCCTGTGGACGCCAGCTACCGGCGTCTTTGCGGAGGAGGACGAGCTCGGAGCCGCGGCCAGGCTCGGCGACGCGCACGGAAACCCAGTCGCCGCGGCCGTTGACGATGATCGGGCGCAGGTCGGCGGCCGGCAGGCTGCGCTGGGCGGCGGTGTAGTCCCGCGCGGCGGCGAGGATCGCGCTCGCCTCGTCGGTACCGGCCTGGAGGTTGCGCCAGTCGTCAAGGATCATGACCGACCAGAGCAGCGCCGGGCCCGCGACGAGCGCGGCGAGCGCCGCCGCCGAGAAGCGGCCGGCCCGGAGCGACGCGACCGCGGTCGTGCCCAGCGCGAGTGCGAGGCCACCGCTCGCCAGCGCCTTGCCGACCACCTGGACCAGCCCGCAGCTCACCGTGCCGCAGGCGTCCGAGTGCAGGTCGAACACCGGTATGGCGATCGAGAGGCAAGCGCCGATGAGTGCCAGCACCCCGCCCAGTGCGAATATGCGGCGCGCGGCCGGCCCCATGATCGAGGTCGGCCGCGTCTCCACGACCGGTGGGGCGGTCATCACGGATAGAGCGGGATCCGCTCGAGACCGCAGGTCTCGTCCAGACCGAGCATCAGGTTCACGTTCTGCAGCGCGACGCCGGCCTGGCCCTTCAACAGGTTGTCGATCGAGGAGACGACCACGAGCCGCGCGTTCTCGGCGTCCACGAAGACCGAGACGTCGCAGAGATTGCTGCCGTGCACCGCCTTCGGGCCCGGCGCGACGCCCGTCGGAAGGACCCGGACGAACGGCTCGCCGCGGTAAGCCGCCTCGTACAGATCCTGGACCTCGGCCAGCGTGGCCGACCGCTGGAGCTGTGCGTAACAGGTGCACTCGATGCCGCGTGAAATCGGCACCAGGTGCGGCACGAACGTCAGGCCGACCTCGACGTCGGCGTAGCGGGAGAGGTGCAGCGCGGCCTCGACGCCGTGCTGGTGGTTGGCGACCCGGTACGGCGTCACGTTCTCGGTGCGGTCGGGAAAATGGTAAAGGGGACGCGCCTGTTTACCAGCGCCCGAGATCCCAGTCTTCCCGTCCACCACCAGCGAGCGCGGATCGACCAGCCCTGCCTTCAACGCGGGAGCTAGCGCCAACTCCATCGCGATCGAGAAGCAGCCTGGATTGCCGACGAGCTGGGCGCCCTTGATCTCGGAGCGGTAGAGCTCAGGAACGCCGTACGCGCTCCGATCGAGGAGCTCGGGGCACATGTGCGGCTGCCCTCGCACCGACGGCTGCCGCTGGGCGTACCTGGCGTACACGGCCGGGTCGCGGAAGCGGAAATCACCCGAGTAGTCGAGCACTTTGATGCCGCGCTCGACCAGCCGAGGGGCGTGCTGCATGGCGACGCGGTCGGGCGTCGAGAAGATCACCACGTCGGCGTCTTCGCCGACACGCTCGTCCACCGCCTCTTCGACCACGCGGTCGCAAAAGCCACGCAGGTGTGGGAAGAACTCGCTGAGCGGCTTGCCGACGTCGGTCTTGGCGAGGAGGGACGTGATTTCGATGGCCGGGTGGCGAACGAGCTGCTCTGTCATGCCGAGGCCGCCGTAGCCGGTGGCGCCGACGATCTGCGCTTTGAATCGTTTCGTGCTCAGCCGAACCCTCCGTGTGCGGACAGGGGAGGCGCTGCCACGGATCCCGGGCGGGGCCTCCCTGCACCCGTCGGGATTCTATCTTTGGCGCGTGCGACAGCGGCTCGTTTACCTGGCTGGGGCGTCGAGCAGCAGCGGCGACGGGCGCCGCCAGCTCGCCGGGCTGCTGCACTACCTGGCTGCGCAGGCCGGGCTGAGCGATCAGGTCGAAGCGAGCTACCGGGCGACCGCCGACGGCATCGCGCTTCCGTACGAGCGTGCCGACACGTCCCAGCCGCTCGCCGAGTCGCGCCGCGCGGTCGCGGCCATCCTCGGCCGCGAGCGCCGCGATCTCGGCGTGGGCGGCCGGCTGCACCTGCTTGGCTGGAGCCTGGGCGGCGCCGTGCTGTTCGAGGCGGCCGCCGAGCTGGCCCAGCGAGATGCGAGCTGGCACGACGCCTTCGCGTCGATCGTGACCCTGGCAAGCCCGCTGAACGGGTGCGACGTGGACGGCTTGACCGCCCTCGGCGGCGCGGCGGCCGGCGATGCCGGCCGCGAGCTGTGCGCCCGAGGCGGGGACCCGGTGCACCGCCGACGCGTCGCCGAGCAGGCCGCGCGACTGCGCGCTCTCGGCGTACGCGTGCTGACGCTCGGCTCGGCCGACGACGTCGTCGTGACGGCCGAGGACGCGGTCGTGCCGCCGATCGGCGAGCCGATCGACCGCTACGTGCTTCGGACCCGGCCGGCGCCTGGCGTGGATTGGCG
>DASRFH010000168.1:0-6614 GCA_035651675.1 Chloroflexota bacterium
CGTGACGTTCGTCGCCGGCAAGAACCAGATCACCGTGTTCGCCGACGGCGTCTACGTCGGCAGCTCGAGCCAAGACGTGCCGGAAGGCGAGCCGATGCCGGGCAGCCGCCCGCGGATGGTCGACGACAGCCCGCAGTGGGAAAACCACCTGCGCCGGCTCTACGACGGGGCGACCAAGCTCATCGCCTGACGCTGCCCCATGGCACGGTTCCTGCGAACGTGCTCGCACACTCTGTGCCTCGGGGTAACGTTCGTGCGGAAGGTCAACTCGCCCGACGACGGGGCCGTGCCGAGCGACCGGAAGGCGAACATCCGGCAGCGGGTGGTCGAAGGCCAGCTCGACGCGAACGCCGCGACGCGCCTGCTGCTCGAGATCGACAAGGCGACGTTGAGCGCCGCGCGGCTGGCGCTGCCGGCCGTTCCAGCTGAAACGGAACTGAAGCGATAAGCGGCCGCGTGGTGGCTATCCTGGGCCTCCAGCGCAACGCGTCGGAGGTCGATCTCCTGCCACCGCTGACCGACCCACTTCGGATCGCCGCCTTGCTGTTGATGCTCGGCGTGGTCGGCTGGGGCTTCGGCCTCTCGGCGGCGTTGGCCCGCTGTTCGGCCAGGCCGGCCGCCTTGCCGCCCCACCCGCGGCTCCTCGCCGTGGTGGTCGCGCTGATCCTCGCGCTCGGGTCGACGTACGCCTACGCGCTCGTCCTCGACGCGACGGGGTACATCGACTACTGCGACCCCGTGCGGAACGCGCTGCTGCGCGCCTGTTAGTCGAGCGCGAACAGCGCCGCAGTCTCGGGCGGCAGCGTCAGGCGCCCATGCGCGAGGCTAACGGCGCGGCCCAGCCCACCGAAGCGCGGCTCGTCGGTGCTCAGGAGCAGGCGGCCGGCCGCCGGGAAGGCTCGGCTCAGCGGACGTGTGCCGAAGTTCGCGGCGACCAGCCGGTCCCCGATGGAGAAGGCGAGCGCCCGACGGCCAAGCACGCTTGTGCGCACCCGGCGCCGATCCTGTCGGCGCAGGACGGGGTCCTCGCGCCGCAGGCGCAGCAGCTCGTGGTAGAGCCGGTAGACCTCCGCGTGGCGCTTGCGCTCGGCCATGTCGAGCTTCGAGCGCTGGAACGTCGCCGGATCCTGAGGGTCAGGGACCAACTCCGGGTGCTCGGCGAAGGCGGGGAAGCTCGCGAACTCACGCCGGCGGCCCTCGGTCACGAGGCGTCCGAGCTCCGGATCGTGGTCGGTGAAGTACTGGAACGGCGCCGATGCGGCGAACTCCTGGCCCATGAATAGGAGCGGTGTCTCGGGCGCGAACAGGAGCAGCGCCGACGCGGCGCGGTAGGCGGCTGGCGAGACGAGGTGGGCCAGGCGCTCGCCTCCGGCGCGGTTCCCGACCTGGTCGTGGTTCTCGGTACAGAAGACGAACGCGCGGGCGGGCGTGCCGCCAGTCGGCCGGCCGCGGGGGCGGCCGTCGCGCCTGGTGGGCTGTCCGCGGTAGACGAACCCGTGTTTGACGGCGGCGAGGACGTCCCCGGGTCGACCGGAGTAGTCGGCGAAGTAGCCGGCACGTTCGTCGGTCAGGAGCGTGCGAACGGCGTGGTGGAAGTCGTCGGCCCAGACGGCGTCCAGCCCGTGTCCTCCCCTCGCCGGCGGGCGCACGAGCCGGACGTCGTTCCGCTCGTCCTCGGCGATCAGCACGACGGGACGGTCGACCGCGGCGCGGCAGCGCGCGGCGAGCTCGCGCAGGAGATGGACGGGGCTGTTGTCGTGGATCTCGGCGGTCGCGTCGAGCCGCAGCCCATCGGCGTGGTACTCGACGAGCCAGTGCGTGGCGCTGTCGATCGCCCAATCG
Organism: Chloroflexota bacterium; assembly: GCA_035651675.1. Lineage (GTDB taxonomy): Bacteria > Chloroflexota > UBA6077 > FW602-bin22 > FW602-bin22 > DASRFH01. The sequence goes on from DASRFH010000168.1 coordinate 1,843, forward strand.
CGTACGCGGCGCGACTGGGGGCCGTCGTAGTTGAGGGCGTCGCCCCACGGCGTGCTGTAGCGGTCGGTGAAGTAGTGGGGCGAGAAGGCGCGCAGGTAGTTGCCCGACGGGCCGAGGTGGTTGTACACGGCATCGATCAGGACGCCGAGACCGCGCGCGTGCGCCGCGTCGACGAGCCGACGGAGGCCATCCGGTCCTCCGTAGACGTCAGCCGGCGCGAAGGGTGCGACGCCGTCGTAGCCCCAGTTCCAGCGGCCGGGGAACGAAGCGACCGGCATGAGCTCGATCGCGGTGACGCCCAGGGCGCGCAGCTCGTCGAGCTGCGGCACGACCGCGTCGAACGTGCCTTCCGGCGTGAACGTCCCGACGTGTAGCTCGTAGACGACCAGGCCGTCGGCGCTCAGCCCCGGCCAGCCCTCGTCGGTCCAGCGGAACGCGGCCGGGTCGACGACCTCCGAGCGCCCGTGCACGCCTTCCGGCAGCGCGCGGCTGTACGGATCCGGGAACGGCCCGTCGTCGTCGAGGCGGTAGGCGTAGCGTGTGCCGGCGCCTGCCTCGGGCACGACGCCGACCCACAGGTCGTCGCGGCGGGCGAGCCGCCGCGTGCCGCGACGTCCGCTCGACGCCTCCCATTCGACGGCGACGCGCCGACGCGCCGGCGCCCACACCGCGAAGCAGACACCGCCCCCCGGCAGAACCTGGGCGCCCAGCGCCGGCAGGGCATGCCGCGCGCCGATGCGTCGCCTCAGCGGACCGGGTGGCTCCCGACGAGGTGCAAGGCGATCCGGAGCTGAACCGCGTCCTCGAAGTGGGCCGGGTGGAGGCCGGTCAGCTTGGCGATGCGCTGGAGGCGGTAGGCGAGCGTGTTCCGGTGGAGGCCGAGCTGACCAGCCGTTTCGCTCGGGCTGCAGCCGCACGCGAAGTAGACGCGGAGCGTCTCCTCGAGTTGCGGCTCGCGCCCGAGCGGCGCGAGCAGCCGCCGCGCGAGCAGCCGCCTGGACGCCCGCGTCGGCGCGTCGACGAGCCCGGCGAGCCCCATCTGATCCAGGGAGCAGGTGCCATCCACCCCGGCGCAATCCCTGGCGAGTGTGAGGGCTGTGCGCGCATCCTGGTAGGAGCGCGTCGCCGCGTTCGAGCCGACGTGGGGGAGGCCGACCGCGACCGGAAGCTCGGCGTGTAGCTGCGCCTTGAGGTGGGCGCGCAGCTCGGTCGCGCGCTTCTTGAGCCGTTCGACGGGATCCTCGCCGTCGTCCTCGCAGCGGACGAGGGCGATCAACTCGCCTCGGGAACGATCCGAGAACGAAACGTCGAGCGGGTCGAGCCGCTGTCGGATGGAGTCGGCGATCGCGGCTGCCCGGCGCACCTGGCGGCTGTGCGGCGCATCCTCGTTCGGCGGGTCGATGAACGCGCCGGCGTCGACGAGCAGCACCGCGACCGGCGAGGATCGGAGCTGGCGCACGCGGCCGACGCCGTTGTCCGCCGCGCGCGCCCTTTCTAGCAGCTGAGTTGTCACATTAGGACGCTACTCCGAGGCGTTTGCACGCTGCCGTACATAATGGTCGGGCCTGGTCGGTGCATTTCTGCACTGGCGGCAGGCTCACCCAAACGGTACCTGGATGGATCCGTGAATCGGCTGTGGTGCGCGCTCCCCGCGGACGAGCGGGCGCGCCTCGAGCCGGCGATGCGCCGGCTGGAGCTGCCGGCCGGCCACCTGCTTACGCGCCCGGGCGAGCTGCTGGAGTGGGTGTGCTTCCCCGAGAGCGGGGTGGTCTCCGTCGTCTGTCGACTGCCCGACCAACCGCCCGTCGGGCTCGCCACCATCGGCAACCGCGGCGTCGTCGGGATCGAGGCCGTCCTCGGCCTTCGCCCGGTGGCGTTCGAATCGTCGGTGCTCATCGCCGGCGGGTTCGCTTGCTTGCCGCTGGCGGCGCTCGACTCGGAGCCGTTGCGGGCGGCGATGATCCGGTACGCGCACGCGCTGTTCGTCGAGATCGGCCAGCTGTCGGCCTGTGCGCGTCTTCATCCCATCGAGCGCCGGCTGGCCACGTGGCTGCTGACGGCGAGCGACCGATTCGACGGCGGCCAGCTTCGACTCACGCAAGAGCAGATCGCGCGGACGCTCGCGGTGCGACGAGCCTCGGTGAACGCGGTGGCGCTGATGCTCCAGCGCGCAGGGTTGATCACCTACACGCGCGGCGTCATCCGGTTCCTGGACCGAAGCGGCCTCGAAGCGGTGGCATGCTCGTGCTACGAGGTCGTGCGGGAAGCAACCGATCGCGCAGTCGGGTCCTCGTAGACCTACAATTGAACGAAGCAGGAGGGCTTTTTGGCACGACGCACGCTGCGTCCGCCGGGCGAGAGTAAGCCGAAGGACGCCATCACGGTCGACGGGGAGATCGTCGACACGCTCGGCAACGGGGTCTTCGCGGTCAAGCTGCAGACGGGCCACGAGGTGCAGGCACACCTGGGCGGTAAGATGCGGAAGCACTTCATCCGCGTCATGCGCGGTGACCGGGTGACGGTGGAGCTGTCGCCCTACGACCTCACGCGCGGGCGCATCACTTACCGCTATCGATAGCGCCGATCGACCAGCCCCGCCCCGCTGGTCCCCGTTCACCGCGTTCGCGGTGTACCTGAAGGGGCTGCGCCTCATCCTCGACGAAGCGATCGAGGTGCGCAAAGGTCTGGTCCGCCAGCTCGGGATGCTGCTGGAGGAGTCGCGCTCGGCCCAGCGCGGGACGATCGTCGCCGCCCTCGGTCGGACCGGACTCCACCAGGGGGCGTCGCTGCGGGCGCTCCGCAACCGGCTCGAGCGGCTGCCGGTGTCGGAGCAGGCGCGCACCTGCCAGCGCTCGGTCGAGCACTGGCTCAACGAGATGGTGCGGGCGTGCGACGTGATGGTTGACGTCGGCCGGAACGGCGACCTCGCCAGGCTGAAAGAGACGCAGGAGCACCTGGCGGCGAGCCGCGAGGACGCCCGCCGCTTCAACGCCGAGTACGACCGGCTGCTGAGCGAGCTGCGCCAGCGCGCCGAGCGGATCGGCAAGGCGCAGAAGGCCGCCCGTACGGGCAAGCGCCCGTCCAGTAGGCTCGGCGCCTTGCTTCGCCGCCCGCGCCGCGGCGCCCAGACGGGCGCTCCGCCCAGCTGAGCCAGAGTCGCGTGTCATTCTCCGCGCCCGGACGTGCCGCGGCTCAGGCTAGAGCCGCGCGGCGACCAGGCGGACAGGCGGACGAAGGTTCGGCGGCCGCCACGGCGGCCTTCGGCGCTGGTGTCAACAGGTGCCGCCCGTGCGCAGCCTGGGACGCCGCCTGACGGCCGACCGGTACCGCTGGTTGGCTACCCTCCGCGCTCGAGCTCGTCGACGAGCTGGCCGAAGTAGGCGACCGCGCGGCGGATCGGCTCGGGGCTCGATAGGTCGACGCCGGCCTGCCGCATCAGCGCGAGCGGCGGCCTGGTCGTGCCGGCACGCAGCGTGTCGAGCCAGCGGTCGACGGCCGGCTGTCCCTCGCGCCGAATGGCGAGCACGACGTTGTAGGCGCCCGTCAGGCCTGCCGCGTAGACGATCGGGTAGAGTCCGACGCCGAGGTAGAAGTGCGGCTGCTGCATCCAGTAGAGGCGGGCCGCGTCGTCGATCTCGACGGTGCCATCGTAGAAGCGCTCGAAGACGTCGGCCTGGACGTCCAGCACGGTCTTCGTCGTGATCGGCTGACCGGCCTCGGCCAGGTCGTAGAGCCGGCGCTCGAAGTGGCCCTCGAGCATGTGCGTGACCATGTTGTGGGTGAAGGTGCCGAGGAACTGCTCGACGACGCCGCGGCGGACGCGCGGGTCGTCGGTCGTGTCGAGCACATGCATGCCGAGGATCAGCTCGTTGGCAGTCGATGGGGCTTCGGCGAAGAAGCGCTGCGTCGGGGCGAGGAAGCCCCACGGGTTCATCGTGTTCGAGACGATCTGCGCTTGCGCGCAGAGGTACTGGTGGCCGGCGTGGCCGAGCTCGTGGGCGAGCGTGAAGACGCTGCGTAGCCTGTCCGACCAGGTCATGAACACGTACGGGTGGACGCCGTAGACGCCGCCGCAGTTGGCGCCCTGCCGCTTGCCGACGTTGTCGGCCCGCTCGATCCAGCGCTCGGCGAAGGCGCGCCGCAGCATCTGGCCATACTCGTCGCCGAGGACGGCCAGAGCGTCGCGGATCATCCGCTCGGCGTCGGCGAAGGTCGCCGGCAGCTCCTCGCCCTCGCCGAGCGGGGCGTGCAGATCGTGCCAGGCGAGCCGGTCGACTCCGAGCCGACCTGCTTTGTAGCGCAAGAGCCGTCGCACGTGGGGGGCGATCGTGTCGTGCACCGTCTCGAGCACGTTGCGGTAGACAGCCTCGGGCACGCGCTGGGGCGCGAGGATCATCTCGGTCGCCGACGCGTAGCCGCGCAGGCGGGCGACCGTGACGTTCGTCTTGACGTGTGTGGCGAGCGTCGTGGCCAGGCCATGCTTGTGGCGCTCGAGCCCGGCCGCGAGCGACGTCGACGCGCGGCGCCGCAGGTCGCGGTCGCGCGACTGCGCGTACGCCGCGTAGCGCGGCAGTGACATCGGCAAGGTGCCGCCGCGCCCGTCGTCGATCGGCGTGCAGACGAGGTCGGCTGTGATCGTGCGCTGGTAGACGGTGAGCGGCGCGTCGAGCGACTCGCCGAGCGCGGCGAGCGCGCGCTCGGCGTCGGCCGAAAGCGTGTGCGGCCGGACGAGCAGGACGTCGTCGAGCTGCTTGCGGTAGGGCGCCAGGTCG
>DASRFH010000169.1:0-28893 GCA_035651675.1 Chloroflexota bacterium
AGGCGTAGAGCCGGGGGTTGCCGAGGCCAGACTGCGCGACCCGCTCGGCCGCGAGGTTGCGGTTCTCCTCGACGACGTCGCACAGCGCGGTGACCTCGCAGAGGTCGAGACCTGCCTGCTTGAGGATTTGCAGGCCGCCGATGTGCCTTCCGCGCGCGATGCCGCCACAGCCCAGCACGGCCAGCCTGATCTTGTTCGCCAAGCGCCTTTCTCCACTGCGCCGGGCTCGAAGCCCGGACCGAGGTGGAGCGATTCTAGCCCCGCGGCTGCTTCGCGCCGTCGGCCTGTCCCGCGCCGCCGCCGACCACGAGCTGGCTGATCGAGATCGCCCGGACGTGCACGTCCATCTGGAGCTGGAACGCGTCCCCGCCGTTCTGGCCGGCCTGGCCGTTGGACTCCTTGATGGCCTGCCCGGCGCTGCCGTTCCGCCGCTGGGCGATCGCCTCGAGCGCCTTGCCGATCTGGGCCAGCAGGGCGCCTAACCCATCGGTCTGCTCGGGCTGGCCGTCGCTCTTGTCGAGGAGGTCGACCAGCTTCTTCAGGTTATCGACCAGACCGCCGCTCGGTTGGTCGTCCTTCCGCTGCCCCGCGCTCGCCCTGAAGTACGTCTCCTGGAGCTCGAACGAGATGTCGAGCTGTTTGCCCTGGTCGCCCTGGTGCGCCGAGATGTGCAGGTCGACGCTCAGACTATGGCCCTCGAGTGAGCGGCTCCCGCTCGCATTGACGGACATGCCGAGCGCCCTGAGGTCGAGGTGCAGATCGAACGACTCGGCCGCGATCCCCTTCTGCTTCATCTGCTGGAACAGGGAGCGCGCCGCGTCGGAGATCTCGGCGAGCACGCCGCCGCTGCCCGCCGAGGGGTCCGCGGTGGCAGTGGCGCCGTCCCCCCTGGCCGGTAGACCCTTAGGCGGGCTCGACCCGCCGAACGTCGAAGGCGACAGCAGCGACCCGAGCAGTCCGTTCAGTTCCATCCCCGCCACTATCGGCAGCGGCGGGGTCGGACTTTAGGTGCTTCCCCTAAAACCGTGGGGGGCGCAGCTCGAGGGGCAGCTCGACGAGCGTCGGGCGCGGGTTCTCGATCGCCGCCTTGACGGCGGTCGGCAGCTCGTCGACGTCGCGCAGCCGCGTCGCCGCCATGTCGAACGCGTGCCCGAAGGTGAGGAAGTCCGGGTTGCGCAGCTCGTGCGCGATCGAGCGGCCGAACATGTTCATGGTGTTGTGCTTGACGGCGCCGTAACAGTCGTCGTTGGCGACGATCACGATTAGCTTCTGGCCGTAGAGCATCATCGTCGCCAGCTCCTGGGGGTTGTAGAGGAAGGCACCATCGCCGGCCATCGCGACGATCGTGCGGTCGGGGAACGCCAGCCGCGCGCCGGTCGCCGCCGGCACCGCGTGGCCGAGCGTGCCAGTTCCCCAGGGGAAGCTGAAGCTGCGCGGGAGGTAGCTCGGGAAGAGACGGGCGCTCCAGAGCGCGAAGAGCGAGTCAGCGAACACGAGCGCGTCGCGCGGCAGCGCCGCCCGCAGGTGGCGCCAGACCGGCATCGCCCACGGGACGGTCTTCTCCGCGTACTCGATCGGCGCCCGCCGGACGGCGTCTAGCTCCGCCTTCGACCACGGCTCGCCGACCTTCGGCGCAACCGCCTCGGCCAGCGCGTCGAGCAGCGCCGGCACGTTGCCGAAGAGCTGTGCGCGCGACGGCCCCTTGCCGCAGTCATCCCAATCGACGTGCACGATCTGCGTGGCGAGCCGCTCCGCGCTCCGTTTGCCGGTCGCCGCCCCGGCCAGGTCGCCGATCGCGACGACCGCGTCGGCCCTGTCGAGCAGCGCCTCGCTCGGCCCGTTCGTCGCCGACCAGGAGAAGCCGAGCGCGAGCGGGTGGTCGTCCGGGATCGCCCCCTTCGAGCGGCCGTCGACGAAGACCGGCGCCTTCAGCCGCTCGGCCAGCCGCACGAGCGCATCGGCCGCGTCGGCGGCCGGCGCGCCGGCCGCGATCACCACCCGCCCGGCCTCGTTCAACACGTCGGCCGCCGCGCGCACCTCGGCCCCGCGCACGGTGGTGCTCGGCTTGCCGTCGAAGCCGTCCTGCGCATCCACCTCGCCCTTCGCGTTGAGCACCGCGTTCGGCACCTCGAGCGCGGCCGCGCCGGGCCGCCCGAGCCGCAGCTTCCACAACAGCTCGTGGACGGCGGGCGCGACGTCCTGAACCCGGTCGGCACGGCCGTAGTAGCGCGAGATCGGCCCGAGGATCGGCTTATGGGTCGGGTCGGCCTCGAGTAGAAACAGCAGCCGCGAGGGCTGGTCGTTCGCCTCCCAGATGCCGGTCGCGGCGTTCGTCAGCCCGGCCTTCGGCACGCTGGTCGCGACGGCGACGCGTCCGGTCGCCCGCGAGTAGCCTTCGGCGGCGAACGTGGCGCCCTGCTCGTTGCGCCCGACGAACGGCTTGACGCTCGGGAAGTCGTTCAGCGCGTCGTAGATCGGGTAGGCGCCGTGGCCCGGCACGCCGAACAGCGTGTCCACCCCGTGGAGCTCGAGCGCGGCGATCAGTGCATGCGCGCCGGACATCGTCGTCATCGTGGGTGTTCCCTCCGTCCGGCCCAGTCTACGCCTCGGGACGGAGCAGCTGGATCAGGCCGGCTCCCGTCTGCGGATTCCACGAATCCGGTCGAAGTCACGGTCGAACGACCAGATCTCCGTCTGACCGGCGCGCAGGATTTTCGCGGCGAGGAGCGCGTCGATGAACTTGACGTTCAGCCGGCCGAAGATGCCGAGCGCAGACTCGACGACTGTTTTGTCGGGCATCCGAATGCCGTCGAGTGCGACCAGCCGCGCCACCGCGTCAGCGACTGCGGCGCGTGGTACACGGTAGAAGCTGGTCAGCACCCAGACGACCTCGGCAAGCGTCACGTCCTCGAGGAGGACCGCTACTTCACCGGCCCTGACGGCGGCGATAAGCCTTTCGGCCTTCTCCGACTGCTCGGGCGGGCTTCGCGTCAAATACCGCAGGACCACGTTCGCGTCGATCTGGGTCGGGAACCCATTCGTCGGGAAGATTCAGCACCTCCCTTACCGCCTGGAGCTCAGCCGCCTCACGCTCGGCCTCGATGCTCTCGAATGGCCTGATGCCGGCAAAGACGCCAGCCAGATCTCCCCCATCGGGGATCGGCGCCGGCACGATCATCACCCACTTCCCCCAGGGCAAGACGCTAAGCTTGGCGCCGGGCGCCATCCCGACGATCTCACGCACCTCCTTCGGGATGGTCACCTGCCCCTTCGAGGTCATCTTCGTGAGGAATAAGTCTTTGTACTTCGGCTGCTTGGCCACGGTTCTTACCTTTTGACGATTCGTAAGAATCTTATCTTCGACCTCGACGGCACGCTGGTCGACTCCGCGGCCGCCATCTGCGCCTCGGCGCGCGCGGCGTCGCTCGCGCTCGGCTACGCCCCGCCGGCGGACGAGGCGGTGCGACAGATGATCGGGCTGCCGCTCGTGCAGATCGGGCGGATGGTCGCGGGCGCCGCGGCGGCCGACGCGGAGGTCGAGCGGTGGTGCGCCTGCTACCGCGCCGCGTTCGAGGAGCTCGGGTTGCCGACGACCGCGCCGTTCCCTACCGTGCCCGAGGAGCTGGCGCGCTGGCGGGGCCAGGGTCGCCGCCTGGCCGTCGCGACGAGCAAGCACACGTCGGTCGCGACCCGGGTGCTCGAGCGGGCCGGACTGGTCGACCTGTTCGACGTCGTGGTCGGCGGCGACCAGGTCGCCAACGGCAAGCCGCACCCCGAGATGGCGCTCCGCGCGATCGAGTTGCTGGAAAGCCCGGCGGCCGACGCCGCGCTGGTCGGCGACGCCACCCACGACGTGCTCATGGCGCGCGCGGCCGGCATCGCCGCCTACGCCGTCAGCTACGGCGTTCACGACCGCGCCGCGCTCCAGGCCGCGCGGCCGCGCGCGATCGTCGACTCGTTCGTCGACCTGCGGCGCTACCTCGGGTAGTCGTCGCGCGCCAATCCGCGCGGAGCGGGGAGTCTCGAGCGTCCCGCGAGCCACCGGCGTTCAACGCTGGCGGCCCGCCGAGTGGACGCCTCGCGTGGGTTCCGCCTCACACGTCCGCGACCGACCCGTCGGCGGCCCAGGCCCCGCGCGGGACCCCTGGTGGGCGCATTGGGCTCGCGGCCAGCGCGTCCTCGTCGAGATCGACGCCCAGCCCCGGTCTGTCCGGTACGAACAGGTGGCCCTTTTCGACGACCCACGCCTCCCGTAGCACACGATCGCGGTACGGCGCCGAGCGGACGAACTCGAGGATGTGGAAGTTCGGGATCGCCATCCCCAGGTGCGCCGAGGCGGCGGTCGAGACCGGGCCCTGCGGTGAGTGGGGCGCGACGAGCACGTAGTACGCCTCGGCCATCGCCGCGATCTTCTTTACCTCGGTGATGCCGCCGGCGTGGCACAGGTCGGGCTGGACGACGTCGACCAACCGCTTCTCGAACAACGGCAGGTAGTCCCACTTCGAGTAAAGACGCTCGCCGGTCGCGAGGTCCATCTTCGGCCCGGCCAGGCGCAGCCGCGCCAGCGCGTCGAGGTCGTCCGGCGGCGTCGGCTCCTCGAGCCACAGCAGGCCGAAGGGGTTGAGCGCCTCCATCAGCCGCGCGGCCATCGCCGCCCGCGAGCGCCCGTGGTTGTCGATCATTATGTCGATGGACGGACCGACGACCTCTCGGAGCCGCCCGACCCGCTCGGCGAAGCGCGCGATCTGCTCGGCCTCGGGCAGCGACGCCTCCGACGCCCAGGCGCCTGTCTTCATCGCCGTGAAGCCGTCGGCCACGTCGCGCCGCGCGTCCTCCTCCATGAGCGCCGGGTTGTAGATGCCCACGTGGGTGTACAGCCGGATGCGCTCGCGCGTCGGCCCGCCCAGTAGCTTGTAGACCGGCACGCCCCACGCCTTGCCGCGCAGGTCCCACAGCGCCTGGTCGAGCGCGGCGAGCGCCGAGTTGAGGACGACGCCGCCGCGCCAGAAGCCGTGGCGGAACATCGCCGCCCAGTGGTGCTCGACGGCGAGCGGATCCTTGTCGATCAGGTATCGGCCCAGCTCACGGACGCAGGCCGAGACCGTCTCCTCCTTCCCCTCCAGCGTCGCCTCGCCCCAGCCGTACAGCTCGGCGTCCGCCAGCACCTTCACGAAGATCCAGTTCCGGGGCTCGCCCCAGGTGCTGTAGACGCGGACTTCGCGGACCTTCACGCGCTCCCCTGACGTGTCATTATGTCCAGGCTGTGGCCGCGCTCAAGTACCGAGCCCGCACCCGCCGGACGGCGCAGGATACCCCCATCCGCCGCCAGTGGGAGGCGCTGAAGGCCGAGCACCCCGGCTGCATCCTGCTCTTCCAGCTCGGCGACTTCTACGAGTCGTTCGAGGAGGACGCCGCCGCGGTGGCGCAGGTCTGCGGCGTGACGCTCACCTCGAAGGAGTTCGGCAAGGGCGACCGCGTGGCGCTGGCCGGCGTCCCGCTCACCCGGCTCGACCATTACCTCGCCCGGCTAGTCGAGGCGGGGCTGCACGTGGCCATCGCCGAGCAGGCCGGCGAGGTCGGCAAAGGCATCGTCGAGCGGGTCGTGACGCGCGTCGTCACGCCGGGCACGGTCGCCGAGCCGGGTCTGCTGCGCGAGCGCGAGAACAACTACCTCGCCGCTGTCCACCGCGGCCGGGGCGGCGTGGGGCTCGCCTACGTCGACGTCACGACCGGCGAATTCCGCTGCACCCAGCTCGACGGCGACGACGCCGACACGCGGCTGCGCGCCGAGCTAGAACGGGTCGGCCCGGTGGAGCTGCTCGCGACCGAGGCGAGCGCCGACGGCCTGCCGCCGATCGGCCACCTGACGCTCTGCCAGTCGTGGCGCTTCGACGAGGCCGGCGCGCGCGACCGGCTTTGCGCCCGGCTGGGTGTGCTGTCGCTCGAGGGGTTCGGCTGCGCCGACCTGCCGCTCGCGGTCGGCGCGGCCGGCGCGATCGTCTCGTACCTCGAGGAGAACAACTCGCGTCTCCTGCCGACGCTGACCGGCCTGCGCACCTACTCGACGGCCGGCGGCATGGCGCTCGACGGCTACACGCGCCGCAACCTCGAGCTGCTGCGCAACGCGCGGACCGGCAAGATCGAGGGCTCGCTGCTCCACGTGCTCGACCGCACGCGCACCCCGATGGGCGGGCGACTGCTCCGCCGGTGGATCGCGTCGCCACTGCTCGACCTGGACGAGATCAACCGCCGCCTCGATTCGATCGAGCGCTACGTCGCGGCCGACGCCCGGCGCGCGCAGGTGCGCGCGGTGCTCGGCCGCGTCGGCGACCTCGAGCGCCAGGTGGCGCGGGCCGTCCAGGGCGTCGCCGCCCCGCGCGAGCTGCTCGACCTGGCCGAATCGCTGCGCGCCTGCGCGAAGCTCCCGGTCGAGCAGACGCTGGACTGCTGCCCGGACCTCGTCGACCTGATCGTCCGGGCGATCGCGCCCCCGCATTCGGGCCGGCGCATCAAGCCGGGCTACGACCCGGAGCTCGACGCCCTGATCCACGCGATCGCCCGGGCACGCCGCTCCGTCGCCGAGCTCGAGGCGGTCGAGCGGCGGCGCACGGGCATCAAGTCGCTCAAGGTCGGCTACAACAAGGTCTTCGGCTACTACATCGAGGTCACGCGGCCGAACCTGCCGCGCGTGCCGGCTGACTTCCAGCGCAAGCAGACGCTCGTGTCGGCCGAGCGGTTCGTGACGCCCGAGCTCAAGGAGTTCGAGGCCGAGATCAACCGCGGCGAGGAGCGGGTCGCCGCGCTCGAAGCCGACGCCTACGCGGGTGTCCTCCGCCGTATCGCCGAGGCTGCCCCACGGCTGCGACGGCTGGCGCGCGCGGTCGGCCACCTCGACGTCGTGGCGGCGCTGGCCGACGTCGCGCGCCAGCGCGGCTACTGCCGCCCGACGCTCGACCGCGGCGACGAGCTGTGCATCCGCGGCGCGCGCCACCCGGTGGTCGAGGCGAGCCTGGAGCCCGGCCAGTTCATCCCGAACGACTGCCAGCTCGGCGCCGACGGCTGCCAGGTGATGGTGCTGACCGGCCCGAACATGGCGGGCAAGTCCACCTACCTGCGCGAGGTCGCGCTGGTCGTGCTGATGGCGCAGATGGGCAGCTTCGTGCCGGCCAGCGCGGCGCGGATCGGGCTCGTCGACCGCATCTTCACCCGCGTCGGCGCGCAGGACGACATCGCGGCCGGCGCCAGCACGTTCATGGTCGAGATGATGGAGGCGGCCGCGATCCTCCGGCACGCGACACCGCGCTCGCTGGTGGTGCTCGACGAGATCGGCCGCGGGACGTCGACGTTCGACGGGCTGGCGATCGCGCGCGCGGTCGTCGAGGACATCCACGACCGCATCGGCGCGCGGACGCTCTTCGCGACGCACTTCCACGAGCTCGCCCGGCTGGGCGACGAGCTCGAACGCGTCGCCGTCTTCAACGTCGCGGTGGCCGAGGAGGGCGACGGCGTCGTCTTCCTCCGCAAGGTCGTCCCCGGCGCGGCCGACCGCTCCTACGGCATCCACGTCGCGCGTCTCGCCGGGCTGCCGACGAACGTGACGCGGCGCGCCGAGCAGATCCTGCGGGAGCTCGAAGACGAGGGTACGGCGCGGCGCGCGCCGCTCGACGCCGACCTGCTCGGCCTCGACGTCAGGACGCTCAGCCCGCTGGACGCCCTCAACGCGATCTGGCGCCTGCACAAACGGGCGGGGCTGGTCGAGTGATGGAGGAGCACAGCGCCCGGCACGAGCCCGCCCCCGGCGCCCTCCGCGACGCCTACCCGGGGGGCGCCTTCCGCGGCGTCGTCCCTGACTTCCTCGCCCGCGCTCCTGCTCCCCCACCTCCTTCCTCACCCATCCGCGTCCTTCCCAGGGAGGTGGCCGAGCGCATCGCGGCCGGCGAGGTGATCGAGCGGCCGGCGTCTGTCGTGAAGGAGCTGCTCGACAACGCGCTCGACGCGGGGGCGAGCGAGGTCGCGGTCGAGCTGCGCGGTGGAGGGCTCGAGCTGATCCGCGTCGCGGACGATGGCTGTGGAATCCGGGGCGACGAGGTCGAGCTCGCCTTCGCTCGCCACGCGACCAGCAAGATCCGCGGCGTGGACGACCTGGCCGGGCTAGCCACGCTCGGCTTCCGGGGCGAAGCGCTGCCGAGCATCGCGACCGTCGCCGAGGTCACGATGCTGACGCGCACGGTCGACGAGGAAGCCGCGACCAGTCTCGTCGTCCACGGTAGCGGCGTGCTCCGCCGAGGCCAGGCGGCGCGGCAGCGGGGCACGACGGTCGCGGTCCGCCAGCTTTTCCAGAACGTGCCGGCGCGGCTGAAGTTCCTGCCGGCCGGCCGCGCCGAGTCGCTGGCGGTCGGCGCGCTGCTGCGGCGCTACGCGCTGGCACGCCCCGCCGTCCGGCTCAGCCTGGTGATCGACGGGCATCCCTCGTTTCGCGCGAGCGGCTCGGGCGACGTCCGGACCGTCCTCGGCGAGCTCTACGGCGAGCCAGTCGCGCTCGGCGCGCTGACGATCGCGGCCGAGGCCGCCGACGGGCGGATCCGCGGGCTGCTGACGCCCCGCACGCTGACGCGGCCCGGTCGACAGCACGTCACGCTCGTCGTGAACGGCCGCCCGGCGGCGAACCGCGCCATCCTCGCCGCGCTCGAGGGCGCCTACCGGCCGCTCCTACCGCGGGGCCGCCACCCGATCGCCGCGATCGCGATCGACGTGCCGCCCGACGAGCTCGACCCCAACGTCCACCCCGCCAAGAGCGAGGTGCAACTGCTCCGCGAGGCCGAGATCGCCGAGGCGCTCGCGGCGGCGGTGCGCGAGGCGCTCGGCCAGGCGCCCGATCGCCCCGACGAGAGCCGCCTGTTCGCGCTCGGCCCGACGCAGTACGCGCTGCCGCGGCCGCTCCGCCGGATCGCGGAGAGGCCGGACTCCCCTTACGACGACGCGCCGACCCAGTTCCGCGAGGTACTTCCGTCCTTGACGGTCCTGAGCCAGGCGCACCGCTCGCTGATCGTGGCCGAGGGCCCGCGCGGGCTGTTCCTGATCGACCAGCACCGCGCCCACGAGCGGGTGATCTACGAGAAGCTGCGCGAGCGTACCGAGGGCGGGCCGGTCGAGGCGCAGAGCCTGCTCGAGCCGATCGTGCTCGAGCTGAAGCCGCACGAGGCGGCGCGCCTCGAGGAGCGCCTCGCCTACCTCGAAGCGCTCGGCTTCGACTGCCAGCGCTTCGGCGACCGCGACTTCCTCGTGCGCGCCGTCCCGTCGCTGCCTGGGACCGAGAACGTCGCGCTCCACCTCCAGGAGCTGCTCGAGGAGGCAGCGGCCGAGGACGGCGGTTGGCGCGGGCGGCTGCTCACCGCGCTCTCGTGCCGCGCAGCGGTTCGCCGCCACCAGAAGCTCGACGAGGGATCGATGCGGCGGCTGCTCGACGAGCTCGCCGCGACCGCCGCGCCCGCGACCTGCCCACACGGCGCACCGCTCGTGCTGCACCTGCACGACCGGTTCCTGGAGCGGCAATTCGACTGGTAAGCGCCCGCCTCAGCAGAGCGGGGGCATTACTCAGCCCGCGGCTTGTCGAGCACCTCCTGGAGCTGCTTCTCGATGTCGCCGATCTTGTCCTCGACCTTCGCCTGCTTGGCGCCGATCGGACCCGATAGCTGGTCGACCACCGTCCGCGCCTCCTCGATCCGGAAGTTATCGGGCTCGAGCCACGGGTCCGAGATCGGGAAGATTGGCACCATCACCCTGTGGCCCTTCAGCTCCTGGAGCTTTGGGTTGTCGAGCACCGACTTGCGCGGCGCTGGACGGCCGGCGCCCGAGAGGACGATCTCGATCTGGTTATCCGGATCCATCAGGTACTTGAGGTACTGCCAGGCGCCCTCGGGCTGCTTCGACTTCGTCGCGATCGTGATGCCGTTGATGGTGAAGTTCGTCGGGAGCTTGCCGGTCGGGCCCTTCGGCATCAGCGTGACGTCCCACTTGAAGTCCTTTATCGCCTTGCCCGGCGAGAAGTCCACGCTGTAGCCGGTCTGCATCATCGCGATCTTGCCGGCCGCGAACAGCTGGTTCAAGTTGGTGCCGCCGCCCGGCGCGGGCGAGAGGTCTTCGGCGAAGTAGCGCGCCCACTCTTTGAACCCGGCCATCGCCTCGGGCGAGCGGACAGTGACCTTCTTCCCGGTCGCGTCCCAGGGGCTGCCGCCGAAGGCGCGCATCCACTGGAAGATCTCGGCCGCGCCGACCGTCGGCGCGAAGCCGAACACGTCCGGCTTGCCGTCTTTGACGACTCGCAGCTTCGTCGCCGCATCGTGCAGCTTCTCGTAGGTCGAGATGTCGTCCGGGACCTTGATCCCCGCCTTGTTCACGACGTCGACGTTCCAGACCAGCAGGGGCGACGCGGAGTGCGCTCCCCAGGGCATGCCGGTGAGCTTGCCCTCCCAGGTCATGTCCTTGATGCCGATGTCGAGGTAGTCGGAGAAGTCGTACTTGTCGGCCTTGGCGAGGTCGTCGATCGCGCGGATGATCTTGCGGAAGGCGAGCGAGTGGAACCCGGCGTCCGACGCCCAGACGACGTCGCCGATCGTGCCGGTGGCGTGCAGCGCGGCGACCTTCGGGAAGTACTCCGGCTGCGGCGGCAGCGTGTCCTGCTTGACGACGTACTTCGATTGCGACTTGTTGAACTCGGGGATGAACTTCTTGTCCTGCCAGGTCGCGTCGTCGCCCTGGCGGAAGTGAACGCGCACCTCGATCGTGCCGCCGCCGGTGGCCGCCTGCGCGGCGGCCGGCGCCGTCTGGCCGGCGGCCGGCTTGGTCGACTCGGCCGGCTTGGCCGCCGCTCCAGCCGCTTGCGGCGGGGCGGGCGCCTGCGTCGGCGCCGCGGCCGTCCCGCCGCACGCGGCCAGCAACACGCTCGCGCCCAGCCCGCCCAGGAACCTTCGCCTCGTGACCATTCCCTCGCTCCTTAACCTTTGAGTCCGGACAGCACGATGCCGCGCACGAAGTAGCGCTGCATCGAGAAGAAGATCGCGATGCATGGCAGCGCCATCAGCAGCGCCGCGGCCATCAGCATGTGCTCGCGCGGCTCGGTCGGGTCGCTCGGCTGCTGCTGGAACCAGCGCAGCCCAACCGACAGCGGAAACTTGTCCTTGGTGGATAGGTAGATGAGCGGATGAATGAAGTCGTTCCAGTGGTTGAGGAAGGAGAAGATCGCGACGGCGGCGATCGCCGGTTTGGCCAGCGGCAGCAGGACGCGGATGAGGATCTGCCAGTAGCCAGCACCGTCGATGACCGCCGCCTCGTCCATCTCGCGCGGGATCTGCATCAAGAACTGGCGCAGCAGGAAGACGTCGAACGCGCGCCCGCCCAGCCAGGCCGGCAGGATCAACGGCCACCAGGTGTCGATCCAGGTCGCGCCGAGGAGCGCCTGCGGGACGAGGTGGAACATCAGGAACTTCGGGATGATCACGACCTCCTCCGGCAGCACCAGCGTCGAGAGGAGGACCATGAAGACGAAGTCGCGCCCCCGCCACCGGAAGCGGGCGAAGCCGTAGGCCGACAGCGTCGACGCGAGCAGGTTGCCGAGGGTGGCCGCGACCGCGATCAGCACCGAGTTCTGGTAGAAGGTCGCGAACGGGATACCGCGGAAGCTCCAGACGTCCAGGTAGTTCGACCACTGGGGCTGTGCCGGGATGAGGACCGGCGGCAGCGCGTACAGCTCGGTCGGGGCCTTGAGCGAGACCGAAATCGTGAACAGGAACGGCGCCATGAAGACCGCCGCCAGCACCAAAGCGGCGACGTGGAGGCCGACGCGGCCGAGGCCGAGGCCGCCGGCGGCGGCCCGCCCGACCGGTACTGCCTCAGCTCGCGCGCTCACCCTTCGTTCCCGGCCTCGTAATAGACCCAACGGCGCGAGAGGCGCACGTTGAGGTAGGTGAGCGACACGACGATCACGAAGAAGATCCAGGCGAGCGCCGCGCCGTAGCCCATCTCGACGTTCTGGAAGGCAGTCTGGTACAGGTGGAGGATGTAGAACCAGGTCGCGTAGTCGGGGCCGCCGTTGGTCGCGACGAGCGCGGGCGCGAACGTGCGCAGGGCGGCGATCACGCCGAGCACGAGGTTGAAGAAGAGCGTCGGCGTGATCATCGGCAGCGTGATCGCCCAGAAGCGCTGGACGACGTTCGCGCCGTCGATCTGCGCCGCCTCGTGCAGCTCGACCGGCACGCCCTGGAGGCCGGCGAGGAAGATGACCATCGTCGCACCGCCGACCGCGCCCCAGAGCGCCATCACCATCAGCGACGGCATCGCGAGCTTCGGGTCGGCCAGCCAGCGCGGCCCGTGCACGCCGACGTAGCCGAGCAGCGTGTTGATCGCGCCGAACTCCGGCTGGAAGAGCCACCGCCACAGGACCGCCGACGCGACGATCGGCGTCAGCGAAGGCAGGAAGAAAAGCGTGCGGAAGAGCGACGCCGCCTTGAGCCGCTGGTTCAGCAGCAGCGCTACCAGCAGCGAGCCGCAAATCGAGAGCGGCACCATCACCCCGGCGTAGACGGCCGTCCGGCCGAGGGAGGGCCAGAACAGGCGGTCGCCGCCGGAGAGCGCTTTGACGAAGTTCGCCAGGCCGACCCACTTCGGCGGCGAGGCGATCGAGTACTGGGTGAAGCCGAGGTAGAGCGACATCAGCATCGGCCCGAGCGTGAACAGCAGGAAGCCGACGATCCACGGCGCCGCGAACAACATCCCGGCCCGCTCCTCGCGGCGCCGGAGACGCGAGTACGCCAAGCCGATCCCCTCCGTCTTCGCCACGATAGCACGGGCGGCCCGGCTGGTAGAATGCGCGCACGACACAAGGAGGGAAAAAGCGCGATGGTGATGGTGGAAGGGTCCCGGCCGGTCACGGCGCCGGGCTGGACGGCGCAGCCGAAGACGGACCTCGCCCTGATCGACTGCGACGTGCACCAGGGCTATAAAAAGGCCGACGACCTGCTGCCGTACCTGCCGCGCGTGTACCGCGAGCGGGTCGTCGATCAGGGCCTGCTGATCCCGAGCTCCGGCTACTTCAACAACCCCAAGCGCGCCGCGCGCACCGACCTGGTCGGCTGCGACGCGAACATGGCCGACCGCGACGGCCGCAACCGCGGCACCGACTACGAGCAGCTCAGGGAGGTCCACCTGGACCTCTGGAACGTCGACAAGGCGCTGCTGACCGGCTCGGGCACGAACGGCGCGTCCGTGATCCCCGACCCCGACTACTCGGCCGCGCTCTGCCGGGCGTTCAACGACTACACGTTCGAGCACTGGGTCGAGAAGGACGACCGCTTCATCGTCGCCATCTCGGTCTCGGCGCGCGACCCGCAGCGCGCGGTCGAGGAGATCAAGCGGCTCGGGAACGACAAGCGGGTCGTCGCGATCATGCTGCCGACCGGCGCGCCGATGCCGTACGGCAACCGCTTCTACCACCCGATCTGGGAAGCCTGCGCCGAGTACGGCCTGGTCGTCGGGATGCACCCCGGTGCGGAAGGGGCCGGGATGGCTGGTGCGCCGACGGGCGTCGGCTACCCAACTTACTACATCGAGACGCGGATGGCGCGGCCGCAGATGGCGATGGCGCACGCCGCCTCGTTCATCGCCGAGGGCGTGTTCGAGAAGTTCCCGACGCTGAAGGTGCTGATCGACGAGTGCGACCAGTTCTGGGCGGTCGGGCTGATGTGGCACATGGACGCGGACTGGAAGTCGCTGCGCGAGCAGACCCCCTGGGTCAAGAAGCTGCCGAGCGAGTACTTCCTGGAGCACATCCGCGTCGGCAGCCAGCCGCTGCTCGAGCCAGAGACGAACGAGCAGTTCTGGATGATGCTCGACGCGATGCACGCCGAGCAGACGCTCGTCTACTGCTCCGACTGGCCGCACTGGGACTGGGACGACCCAGCCACGACGTTCCCGAAGCTCCCCGAGCGGCTGCACAAGCGCGTCTTCGCCGAGAACGCCCGGGAGCTGTTCGGCCTCTGAGCCCTGCTCGCCGTCAGCCGCCCCGGTTGAGGGTTGAGGGCTGAGCGTGGGCCTCTCACCCACCCCGTCCCTCGATCCCCACCGCTCGGCCCTCCACCACGCGAAGCGCCGTGGCTGAGCGCGTTGTGGTCGGCCCGGCCGAGGAGATCAAACCGGGCCAGCGGCGCCTGGTCATCCCGTTCCGCGGGCGCGCCGGCATCGGCGTGTTCAACGTCAACGGGACGTTCCACGCACTCCGCAACCTCTGCCCCCACAAGTCCGGTCCGCTTTGCACGGGCAACGTGTTTGGCCGCATCGTCGCCGAGGCACCGCCCTCGGGCCGACCCCTCGTCGTCGACGACTACCAAGTCGAGCGCGAGGGCGAGATCATCCGCTGCCCGTGGCACCTGTGGGAGTTCGAGGTCGCGACCGGGCGCTGCCTCGTCGACCCGAGCGTGCGCGTCAAGACCTACCCGGTCGCGGTCGAGGACGGCCAGGTGGTCGTCTACGCCGACCCGGCCGACCTCCCGCCGCAGCCCGACTGGAGTGTCAAACCGCCCTAACCAATACGGTTCATTTGAGGTCCCCGATCGTGCGAAATGGCACCACCCACGCCCCTTCTCCCTCTGGAAGGGGGCCAGAGTGAGGGAGTGACGCCCAGGTGCCGTTGCTTGAGTGAACGGTATTGGCCCTAACCCGATTCCGTCGGGCCCAGGAGCGGAGCGATGGGAAACCGCGGTGGTCGTTGGGAGCGCCGGCACGCCGGTCCGGGGTTCGTCGCTCCGCTCGGAACGACCGCCGGGGCCGTTACGCCGACTTCCGGACCACGAGGCGCGGCGCCAGCAAGCCCGGGCTCGGGAGATCGGGGTTCAGCAACAACTCGAGCGCCTGGTTCGCGATCTCGTCGGTCGGCTGCGCGACCGTGGTGAGCGGCGGCACAGTGACGGCGGCCTGCGCGACGTCGTCGTAGCCGACGACCGCGACGTCCTGAGGCACCCGCAAGCCGGCCTCGGCGAGCGTCGCGAGAGCGCCGATCGCGAGCGCGTCGGAGCAGCAGAACACCGCGTCAGGCGGCGCATCCCCGAGCAGCCGGGCCATCGTCCGACGGCCGCTGACGAAGTCGAAACGCGCGGCCGAGGCGATGCGGAGCGTCACGCGACCGGGCAGGCGCTCGCGGAACCCCTCGACCCGCGCGGTGACGTGCGCGAAGCCAGGCGGCCCGGCGACGATCGCGAGACGGCGACGGCCGAGCGCGATCAGCCGCTCGGCGGCGAGCTGGCCGCCGCGGCGGTTATCCACCGCGATGGCACGGCCGGTCCACCCACGCGGGACGCGGTCGATCAGGACGAAACGCTCGGGGAACGTGCGGAGCTGCGGCGGCAGGGGCGCCTCGACGTCGGCGAGGCAGGCGACCACGCCGTCGACGCGGTGCGCCAGAAACGCCTCGAGGTGGCGCGCCTCGCGCGCGCGGTCCTCGGCGGCGTTGCCCATCAGCACCGTGTAGCCCCGCTGGAACGCGGCGTCTTCGACGCGCCGCGCCAGGTCGGCGAAGTAGGGGTTGGCGGCGTCGGGGACGAGCAGGCCGATCGCGTAGGAGTGGCGCGACGAGAGCGCCGCGGCCACCGCGTCGCGCCGGTAGCCGAGCTCCGCGATCGCCTGGAGCACCCGCTCCCGTTTCTCGGGCGAGACCGGACGCGGTCCGCCGTTGAGCACGTACGAGACGACCGCGGTCGAGACCCCGGCTCGGCGCGCCACGTCGTCGCGGGTGACGCTCACGCGGCCATTCTGGCACGCCTTCCAACCCGGATGCGCGAGCGCCCCGGCTGCTAGGATCGAACGCCCCCGTGAGACCGGTCCTGGCGTTCTGGCGCTGGTACGGGCGGCGCCTGGCCGAGCGCCAGGCGCAGCTCTGGCTTTACCTCGTGTACGTCGGCGTCGTCGGGCCGACCTGGCTCGTCGCGCGCCTGGCGCGGCGCTCTCTGTTCCCCCACGCCCGCGTCGATGGCTCCCACTGGATCGAGCGGGCGCCGCTCCAGCACTCGCTCGCCGAGATGCGGCGGATGGGCTGACGGCGGTGAACATCCTCGGGCTGTCGTGCTTCTACCACGACGCGGCGGCGTGCCTGTACCGCGACGGCGTGGTCGTGGCCGCGGCCGAAGAGGAACGGTTCAGCCGCCGCAAGCACGACCCGAGCTTCCCCGCCGAGGCCGCGCGGTACTG
The DNA here is from genome assembly GCA_035651675.1 of Chloroflexota bacterium. GTDB lineage: Bacteria > Chloroflexota > UBA6077 > FW602-bin22 > FW602-bin22 > DASRFH01. The sequence goes on from DASRFH010000169.1 coordinate 16,234, forward strand.
CCTGTGGGAGGGGAGCGTCGGCGCCAGGGAGCTCGACTACGTCGTCTTTTACGAGAAGCCGCTGCTCAAGTTCGCCCGGCTGCTCGCGAGCGCAGTCGAGACCTTCCCGCGCGGCGCCGTCCAATTCGCCACGGCGATGCCTGCCTGGCTCAGGGAGAGGTTGTGGGTGCCATCGGCCGTCCGGCGGCACCTGGGCTACCGTGGCGAGGTGCTCTACTGCGAGCACCACCTCTCCCACGCGGCCGGCGCGTTCCTCCTGTCGCCGTTCGGGGAGGCGGCGATCGTGACCGCCGATGGGATCGGCGAGTGGGCTTCGACCACGCTCGGGGTTGGGCGCGGCACGCGGGTGGATCTCCTCGAGGAGCTGCGCTTCCCACATTCGCTCGGGCTGCTGTACAGCGCGTTCACGGCCTGGCTTGGCTTCGAGGTCAACGAGGGCGAGTACAGGCTGATGGGCATGGCCGCCTACGGCCAGCCGCGCCACGCCGATAAGGTGCGCAAGGTGATCGGCCAGGCACCGGACGGCAGCTTCGCGCTCGACCTGCGCTACGTTGGCTACCACCATAGCCTGCGGGCGTGGTCGCGCGCGTTCGAGGAGCTGTTCGGCCCGCCCCGGCCGGCCGATGGGCCGATCGAGCAGCGCCACCGCGACGTCGCGGCCAGCGTCCAGACCGTGACCGAGGAGGTCATGGTAGGGCTGGCCCAGGCGGCGCACCGGGCGACCGGCCTCGACGCGCTCTGCCTGGCCGGCGGCGTGGGGCTGAACGTGCTGGCCAACCGCGCGATCCTCCGCCGTACGCCGTTCAGGCGACTCTACGTCCCCCCCTGCGCCGGCGATTCCGGCGGCGCGGTCGGCGCGGCCGCCTACCTGTACCACACGGTGCTTGGCAATCCGCGCACGCGGGCGCTGGAGCACGCCTACCTGGGTCCCGGCTACGCCGACGAGCAGATCATGGCGTTCCTCGAGGAGCGGCGCATCCCCTACCACCAATACCCCGAGGGCGAGCTTGTCGAGCGGGTCGCCGACGCGATCGCGGCGAGCAAGGTGGTCGGCTGGTTCCAGGGGCGGATGGAGCTCGGCCCGCGCGCGCTCGGCAACCGCTCGATCCTGGCGAACCCCCGCGACCCGACGATGCCGGCGGTGCTGAACGCGAAGATCAAGCACCGGGAGCCGTTCCGCCCGTTCGCGCCGAGCGTGGCGGCCGAGGACGCTGGCCGCCTCTTCGAGGGCGTGGGCGAAAGCCCCTTCATGCTGCTGGTGGCCGACGTGCGCGAGGAGGCGCGCGGCCTGCTCCCGGCGGTCACCCACGCCGACGGGACGGCGCGGCTGCAGACCGTGACCGAGCGGCAGAACCCCCGCTACTACCGCCTCCTGCGGGCGGTCGAGCGGCGGATCGGCGTCCCGGTCGTGCTCAACACGTCGTTCAACGTGCGCGGCGAGCCGATCGTCCGCACGCCGGCCGACGCCTTCCGCTGCTTCAGCCACACCGGGATGGACCTCCTCGCGCTCGGCTCGTTCCTGGTGAAGGCGGACGCCAAGCGCGCCGACGAGCCCTACCCCGGCCGCGCGCGCGTCGGAGCGGGCGACGGGTCGTGGATCGGATGACGCTCGCCCGCGCGCCCCGCGTCCTGTTCGCGACCGCCTTCTGCCTGGCACTCGGCTACGCGCTGCTCGACCACGCGATCCCCTGGGCGCTCGCGCGCCTCCCGCTCGCCGCGCCGCTCGTGCTGGTCTTCGCCGTCGCCCTCGCCGCGACCGTTTGGGCGACGCTGGACGCCTACCGCGCTTAGCCCGTACACTCTACGCGCGTAGATTTTCGCGGAGAGAACGGTTGGGCAAGAAGATCCGGGTCGGCATCGTCGGGGTCGGCAACTGCGCGTCGTCGCTCGTGCAGGGCGTGCATTTCTACCGTGACGCGGCCGAGGACGCGTTCATTCCCGGGCTGATGCACCCCCGGCTGGGACCGTACCACGTGGGCGATGTCGAGTTCGCGTGCGCCTTCGACGTGGACCCGACCAAGGTCGGCCGCGACCTGGGCGAGGCGATCTTCGCCGGGCCCAACAACACCGCGAAGTTCGCCGACGTGCCGAAACTGGGGGTTCCGGTGCGGCAGGGGACGCTGCTCGACGGAGTTGGACGCTACACGGCCGACGTCGTTCGGCCGCTCGGCGGACCCGGCGAAGACGTCGCGCGCATCCTCCGCGACACCGGGACCGACGTGGTCGTGTCGTACCTGCCGGTCGGGGCCGAGGAGGCGACGCGCTACTACGTCGAGCAGACGCTCGCGGCGCGCTGCGGGATGGTGAACTGTATCCCGGTTTTCATCGCCCGCGAGCCGGAGTGGCAGCGGCGGTTCGTCGAGGCCGGCGTGCCGATCGTCGGGGACGACGTCAAGAGCCAGGTCGGCGCCACGATCGTCCACCGCGTGCTGACGCGCCTGTTCGCCGACCGCGGGGTGCGGCTCGACCGGACCTACCAGCTCAACTTCGGCGGTAACACCGACTTCCAGAACATGCTCGAGCGCGACCGGCTCGAGTCGAAGAAGATCTCGAAGACGAACGCCGTCACCAGCCAGTGGGACGCCGAGCTCGGCGCCGAGAACGTCCACGTCGGTCCGAGCGACCACGTGCCGTGGCTCCAGGACCGCAAGTGGTGCTACATCCGGATGGAAGGCACGACGTTCGGCAACGTACCGTTGAACCTGGAGCTGAAGCTCGAAGTGTGGGACTCCCCGAACTCGGCGGGGGTCGTTATAGACGCGTTGCGCTGCTGTAAGTTGGCGATGGACCGGGGGATCGCCGGGGCGCTGCTCGGCCCGTCGGCCTACTTCATGAAGTCGCCGCCCAGGCAGATGCACGACGACGACGCCCGCGACTGCGTCGAGCAGTTCATCGCCGGCGCGTGCGACGAGGTCGCGGTCGGGCTCTAACGCCGGCTGAGCGCCCCCTTACCGAGCGACTCGGCTAAGAAGGCGAGCAGCGCCGCGCCGAGCAACGCGGGGATCAGGTGGACGCCGAACAACTGCGGCCCGACGTTGCCGATCAGCAGCGCGCCGAGCCAGCCCCCGACGAGCCCGGCGACGACCGCGCCCAGCCACCCGTACGGCAGCTCGCCCGGCACCGCGAGGTCGGCGATCCAGCCGACGAGTCCCGCCACGGCGAGCGTGCCCAGGAGGTGGACGATGCCGAACGTGAGCGTCATCGCCGCCGACAGCAGGAGCAGCAGCACGAAGAGAGCGAGGGCTATGGCGAGCACGACAGCACCGTACGTCCGGGCGCCGGTCGTGTCAACGGCTGGTAGACAGCCGGGTCCGGCCCAAGGATTCGCGAACTTTCGACTTCGCATCTCGCGGGCACGACAATCGCGTGGACCGCAGGCGCCGTGGCTGAACTGCGCGAACGCCCAGCCGGGTCGCGCTCGCGCAATCGTGGGGCATACCCAGAGCAGCCAGGGTGCCGGCCACACCAGCTCACTTGCGGTCGGCAGGGACGTCTGTCACCATTGTCGCGAGGCCCCTGAGGCATCCCAGGAGGCGATCAGATCAGCACCCGCACGTCTGTTTCCGGCCGGCTGGAATCCGCGCGCGGGACCGCCTTCGCGGAGCGGCCGGGGCCGGCCGCCTCGTTCGACCTCGAGCAAACCGCGTGTTACGCGTGCACCGGGTGGCACACCTGCCTGGTGTTCCTGACGGAGCAGGGCATCCGGGTGCCGCTCTGCGAGGGCTGCCTGCACAGCGTGGTCCATGAGGCGGTCAGCCGGCAACCGAATTGAAACCTTGGCACGCCGATCGGTTGGCTAGGATGCGCCCCTAGCCAAAAAGTACGCGCGCTGGGGGCGGACGGTGGCTGCACGGGCGGGGCTGGGCGGCTCGTCGCCGCAGCGGATCGCGAGCTACCTCGTGGCGGTCCGTCCCATTCTGGGCCACGCCATGCGGGGCTGGGACACGTGGATCCAACGGATCGGCGCCCTGATGGAGGACGTGCGCCACGGCAGCCCGAGTCTCGTCGCCCTCCGCGCCGGGCGCATCGGCCGGGAGCAGGCCGCCACCTTCCGCGAGGCGCGCAGCCAGGTCGAGCGGCTGCAGCCGCCGCCGAGCTGCGTGGCGTGCCAGCACGCACTGACGAAGTGGCTCGACTCGCTGATCGAGGCGTGCGAGATCCTGATCGCGGTCGGCGCCAGCGGTGATCTGCGACGCATCCGCGAGATACGCGACCACCTGGCCGCCGGTCGCGTGCACGCGCGGTCGTTCAACGGCGAGTACGCGCGGCTGGCCGACGAGCTGCGCGAGCGGGTGGCCGCGGCGCGCTCGTCGCCAGCGCGGGCGCGGCGCGGGCGTGCCAGCCAGCGCCAGGCCGCCAGCGCGCTCGCCTAGCCGCTCCGGCGCAGGCCGACGAGGTAGACGACCACCAGAATCGTCAGAGCGAAGAGCACCGCGGCCATCACGTCGCTGGGTGTGATGCCCTTGTCCTCTACCCCAGGAAGCCCAGCGTAGGATAGCTGCCATCGAGCACGGCGCTTTGCGGCGTGCCGAGCCACTTCTCGAGGATCGTGGCGTACACCGAGCGGAAGTCGATCCCGAACTTGAGGTCGCCGGCGAGGAGATCGGTGAGGCTGGGGTGGTCGCCCACGAGGCCGCCCCTGGTCGGGCCGAGCAGGAACATCGGCTCCGCCGCCCCGTGGTCGGTGCCGCCTGAGGCGTTCTCGGCGACGCGCCGGCCGAACTCGGAGAACGTCATCGTCAGCACGTCGCCGTCGCGGCCGTGCGCCGCGAGGTCGCGCTGGAAGGCGGCCAGGCCGTCGCCGAGCTCCTTGAGCAGACGCGCCTGGGTGTTTTTCTGGTTGGCGTGTGTGTCGAAGCCGCCGAGCGAGACGTAGAACACGCGCGTGCCGAGGTCGGCGTCGAGGAGCTGGGCGATCGTCTGGAGGCTCTTGGCGAACGGGCTCTGCGGGTACTGCACGGCCGGCTTGTAGCTCGCCGCGATCCGCTTGAGCTCGGCCGACGTCTCGAACGCGTCCACGCCGACCTTGCGCACGAGCATCTCGTACATCGAGGCGGCCTCGTCGTCGTCGTAGACCATGCGGAATGCGCCGAGGGTCCGGTCGTGGTCGGCGGGGTCGGCCTCGAGCTGGAAGTGCTCGATGTCAGGGATCGAAGGAACGAGCACGTGCTCGTTCCAGAAGGCGCGCGGGGTGGCATCGGCCAGCGCGATGGCCGGCGACTCACCTGGCGGCAGCGGCTGGGCGCCGCAGCATTGTGCGTCGAGGTAGCGGCCGAGCCAGCCGGTCTGCTCGTACCTGTCGGGCGCAGCGGTCTGCCAGATGTCCATGGCTCGGAAGTGCGAGCGGTTCGGGTTCGGGTAACCGACACCCTGCACGATGGAGAGTTGGCCGCCGACGAAGAGGTCCCTCAAACCGGCGAGCGAGGGGTGCAAGGCAAGGCCATCGGCGATCTGGAGCGCGTCCTGCCGCGGGATCGCCAGCGTGGGCCGCACCTTGTAATACGTGTCGTCGCCGATCGGGACGACGGTGTTCAGGCCGTCGTTCCCGCCGGCGAGCTGCACGACGACGAGGGTCCTGGCGCGGCCAACCTGCGCGGACGAACCGGATTCGGCGGCGGCCGCGGCCGTGCGGGCGACGAAGGTGGGGGCGGTAAGCCCGAGCGCGACGAAGAGTGCGCCGCGGCGCAGCAGCTCGCGCCGTCCGATCGTCGAATAGGCCATGTCTGTCCTCCAGGTCAGTTGAGCTGGTACGTCGGCGACCCGACGACGAGGTGGACGGCGCCCTTGAGCCCGGCCGGGCCGGTGCCCTTGGCGGTGAGCCAGTCCGTGACGGCGGCGCGCAGCCTGGCGGTGCCATCGCCGTCGAGGAAGTGGTAGAGCAGCCGATCGGCCGCCTCGGCGGCCGAGCCGCCGGCCAGCGGCTGCAGGTTGGCGCGCGCGATCACGGCGCGCGCGGCGTTGAAGCGGGCGAAGAGCGTGGAGGTCGAGATCCAGCTCTTGCCGCCTGGCCAGCCAGCCACGTTCGGCGGCGCGAACAGATCCTGGCCCATCCGGTGCATCAGGCCGCTCAGGCCGTCGCCGGGCCGGGCGACGCCGAGGTGCTTGAGGAGGCCGGCCGCGAATTCGGTCGGGCTCTTGATCTTCGCCCGGTAGGCCCCGTCGGCCGAGAACTCGTCGGCGAGGAAGAGCTCGCGCAGGATCGGCTTCAGCTCGAAGTCGTTCCGCCGGATGACCCCGGCGAACCGGTCGACGAGCGACTGGTCGGGCGTGTCGGTCACGAAGAAGCGGAGCAGCTTGCCGGCCAGGAAGCCCGGCGCGGCGTCCTGCTTCGTGATGAGGTCGACGACGTCGTGGTCGTCGAAGGTGCCGGTCTGGCCGAAGATCGTCTTGGGGCCGGGATCGAACTGCCTGCGGTTGAAGACCGCCTCGCCGGTCAGCCGGTCGATCGTCCAGCCGGTGAAGGCACGGGCCGCCTCCTGGACGTCCTGCTCGGTGTAGTTGCCGATGCCGAGCGAGAACAGCTCCATCAGCTCGCGTGCGTAGTTCTCGTTGGGGTGCGCCTTGTGGCTGTTGGCGCCGTCGAGCCAGACCAGCATGGCGGGGTCGCGCCCGACCGCCTTGAGTAGGTCGCGGTAGTTGCCGAAGGCGTACTGGCGGAACAGCTCGTTCTGGCGCCAGAGCATGCCGTGCTCGCGCACCTTCGGCGCGCCGGACGTGAGCAGGCCGTGCAGGAAGAGCGTCATCTTTTCCTGCAGCGGCGACGGCGCGGTGACCATCTGGCCGACCCAGGTGCTCTGCAGCGCCGGTAGCTTGACGTCCGGGTCGTCGAGCATCCCCTTCAGCGCGTCGGCCACGCCCGCGTCCACCGGCGCGGGGGTGAGCAGCTTGTCGAGCGCGCCCTCGAAACCGAGCTGGGTGTAGTCGTCGATCTCGGCGGGCGTCCCGCCGAAGCCCGCGCGCCGCAGCAGGTGCGCCACCCGCCGCCGTGGGTCGTCCCGCAACGCCACTCCTCGGTCCTCCGTGGTCGTCTTGGAGCTAACACGCGGTGGAGGGGAGGAAAGTTTCGGCCGTTGGGCTAGAATCGCCGACCGTCATGGACATCCGGGTCACCGAAACGCCGCTTTACGGGCCGCTCGTCGTCGAGGTGGACTACTTCACCGACGGCCGCGGCTTCGTGATGGAGAGCTACAACAAGCGGGTCCACCTGGCGGCCGGGATCACCTACGAGTGGGTGCAGGACCTGCACTCGCGCTCGACCAAGAACGTGCTGCGAGGCTTCCACTTCCAGGATGGGTCAGCGCCGATGGCGAAGCTGGTGCGCTGTACCCAGGGTGCGATCCTCGACGTGATCGTGGATCTGCGGATCGGGTCGCCGACCTTCGCCCAGACGTTCGCGATCGAGCTGACAGCCGAGAACAAGAAGATGTTGCTCGTGCCTCCGGAGTTCGGCCACGCCGTCTGGACGCTGAGCGACGTGGCCGAGCACCAGTACAAGATCAGCAACTACTACACGCCAGCCGCCGAGTGCTCGATCGCCTGGAACGACCCGGAGATCGGCTTCGAGTGGCCGGGAACCGAGCCTTTGCTCTCCAAACGCGACCAGAACGCCATCAGCCTGGCGGCCTATAAGGAGCGCCCGGCGTTCTTCTATCCGCCGTTCGGCGGGAGGAAGTAGCCGCTGGCGAAGGTCCTGGTGGTCGGCGGCGCCGGCTACGTCGGCGCCGTGCTCGTCCAGGAGCTGCTGGAGCGGGGCTTCGCCGTGCGCGTGCTCGACCGGCTCTACTTCGGCGACCGCGGCCTCCGTGGGCTGAAGGACCGGCTCGAGCTGGTGACCGGCGACATGCGGGCGGTCGAGCCGTGCCTGTTCGAGGACGTCGACACCGTCGTGAACGTCGGCGGGCTCTCCAACGACCCGACCGCCGAGTACAACCCGCGCGCCAACCGTGAGATGAACACGGTCGCCTCGATCCAGCTGGCCAAGACCGCGAAGGAGCGCGGCGTGAGGCGCTACGTGTACGCGTCGAGCGCCTCGATCTACGACCGCGGCATCGCCGACGAGGACCGCGACGTCGTGCTCGACGAGACGGCCGAGGTCGACCCGCGCGCCGCGTACTCGAGCTCGAAGCACGCGGCCGAGCGCGAGCTGCTGCCGATGGCGAGCGCCGACTTCTGTGTCGTGGTGCTGCGCAAGGGGACGGTCTTCGGGTTCTCGCCCCGGATGCGCTACGACCTGGTCGTCAACACGTTCGTGAAGGACGCGCTGAGCCACGGCGTCATCAACCTGCACTACGGCGGCGAGATGTGGCGGCCGCTCGTCGACGTCCGCGACGCGGCGCGCGCCTACGTGGCCGTCGTCCAGGCCGACGCGGCGAAGGTGAACGGGGAGCTGTTCAACGTCGTCTACCGCAACTTCCGCATCAGCGAGCTGGCCCTCCGCGTGCGCGAAACGCTGCGCGAGCTCGGCGTCGCGGCCGAGCTGCGTCCGCAGTACGCCTACGCGGCGGTGCGCAACTACCGCGTGAGCGGCGCCAAGATCGAGCGGGTGCTGGGCTTCCGGCCGACCGTGACGGTCGAAGAGTCGGTTCGGACGATGGTCGAGCAGATCCGCGCGGGCGGCTACACCGATTTCGACAACCCGGCCTACTACAACATCCGCTGGATGCGCACGCTCGAGGAGGCGCAGAAGGTCATCCGTGTCACCGGCGGCGTCTTCGACCTGCCGCGCTCGTCCCCTCTCCCTCCGGCAGAGGGTTAGGGTGAGGGCGTGTCCTTAGCTTGCGCGTCCTACTGATCGGCGCCAACGGCCAGCTCGGCCACGACGTTCGGCGGGTGTGGCCGATCGAGCGGCCTTCGGACGAGCTGGTCTGCCTGGACCACGGCCAGATCGAGGTGGCGGACCTCGTGTCCGTCCGCGCCGCTGTCGGCGCCGCCCGACCCGACCTGGTCGTCAACACCGCTGCCTACCACCGCACCGATGAGGTGGAGAGCCAGCCAGAGCGGGCGTTCGCCGTCAACGCCGTCGGCGCCCGCAACCTGGCGCTCGCCTGCCGCGAGGCCGACGCCGTCCTCTTGCACCTCAGCACCGACTACGTGTTCGGCGGGCGCAAGGCCACGCCTTACGTCGAGGACGACCCCGTCGACCCGATCAACGTCTACGGCGTCACCAAAGCGGCCGGCGAGATGCTGGTCCGCGCCACGTGGCCGCGGCACTTCGTCGTTCGCAGCAGCGGTCTCTACGGCGTGGCCGGGTCGTCCGGCAAGGGCGGCAACTTCGTCGAGACGATGCTGCGCCTGGCGCGGGAAGGCCGGCCGATCCGCGTCGTCGACGACCAGACGCTGACCCCGACGCCGACGAGGGAGCTCGCCCGCCAGCTCGCGGTCCTGGCCGGCACCGAGCGCCATGGCACCTACCACGCGACGTGCCAGGGCGAGGCGTCGTGGCACGCGTTCGCCGCCGAGATCTTCCGCCAGGCCGGTCTCTCCCCGGCGCTCTCGAGCCAGTCGACCGCCGAGTCAGGCGCCGCGGCGCCGCGCCCCCACTATTCGGTGCTCGACAACCGCGCGCTCCGCCGCGCCGGTATCGACGTGCTGCCCGACTGGCGCGACGGCCTGGCCGGGTACCTGGCCGAGCGGCAAACAGCTACGCCGACCGACGTCGGGGGTCGCGGCTAACCACCGGGAAACCCCCTAGCCACAACGTACGGTTGGCGCACGGGCTGGCTCCGTGTTTCCCGTAGGGCCTGGATGCTAGACTCGCCGGCCGTGTCGCGCAATGCGCCGGTCGTGGACGACGAGCCGGAGGCCGACCGACGGACAGCACCCTCGCGCGTTTTCCAGCGCCGCCTAGACCGCCGCGCCAAAGCGCGCCAACGGGACGTCTTCGCCGTCGGCATCCTGACGCCCGCCCTGCTTCTCGCGCTCGTCGTGGGGATCCTCGTCACGAGCCAGCTCTTCTACCCCGACACGTACGTCGAGCCGACGGTGGCCCCAACCGCCACCTTCGCGCCGGACGGCCCAACGCCGACGCCGACCGTCGTGGTCCTCCCGATCGACACGGCGCGGTTGAACGCCGGGATCGTCGACAAGCCACCGGCCTTCGAGTGGCCGGACGTGCCGGACCTGAAGGTCGTCCCGAACCCCGGTCGCCCGAACGAGCAGGCCGACTACACGCCGACGCTCGCCGCCACCGACACCCGCCGCCTCGTCGCCGACGCGAGCGTCTCGCTCGTCCTCCACCAGACCCCCCAGTTCGCACAGGGCGCCGCCGAGGAGCTCGTCAAAGCCTACCCGTTGCGCTCCTCCAAGCAGCGCGTCATCGACCTCCAGGCGACGCTGGGCTACTTGCCCGATGAGAGCGGGCTCGGCCTCGTGTTGACCTACCAGAGCTACCGGCTGCAAATCGAGACGATCGCGGCCAACCCGCCGATCCGGCCGGCGCAGCGGGGGGTGGCGGAGAGCTTCACGCTCCACCTCGCCGACCACATCGTCCGCCGCTTACAGGAGGTGACGAGCGGCGGCCGGCGCACGGCGCCCGAGGATTACGCGGTTCACCTCCGCGACCACATCAGCCGCATGCTTCCGTTCGGCCGTTGAGCGTCACCGGGCGCCGCTGATGCGCATCGCACTTCTCGATTGGGTCTGTGACCCCGATCGACCGGGCGCCTCCGGGCTAAGCGACATCGTGTGGGATCTCGCGCGCCACCTGCGCGCGATCGGCGAGGACGCCATCGTGATCGGTGCGTACGACCGTGACGCCGTTCGGCCGGAGGGCAGCGTGCCGTTGATCGCCGTCGACCGACCACGTGCTTGGCGCCGGAACATCATCGGGTACGGCGCCACGTGCCTCGCCCTCGCTCGGGCGATCCGCCATGCCGGCAGCGTGGACGTGGTCTTCTGCGCCGAATACATCTCGGCACCGGTCGCGGCCCTCTACTACCCGAGCCTTCCCGTCGTCTTCACGACGCCGGGGAACATCTACGAGCGGCTCGCCTACAGCAACCCCTACGACTGGAGCACGACGCAGGTCTACAAGCTCGCCGCCAAGGCAAGCGTGCGCTACTGCCATCGCGTCGTCGCGATCAGCCAGCACATGGCCGAATGGTGGGAGCGCACAGGCGCGGCGCCTCGCCAGATCGTCGTCGTGCCGCATGGAACCGATACCGCCGTGTACTACCCGCGCGCAGGTGCGCGTGCCCGGCTCGGCATTCCGTCGGAGCACAAGGTCGTGTTCTACGCGGGGCGGCTGTCGGTCGAGAAGAATCTGCCGACTCTCATGGCAGCCGTGGCTGAGCTCGCGCCGTCTCGTCCGGCCCTCCACCTCTACCTCGGCGGCACCGGCCCGGAGGACGCCGCCCTGCGCCGCCTCGCCGCCGAGCTCGGCATCGCGGACCGCGTCCAGCTCGTCGGTTGGATCGACCGACAGCAGATGCCCGACTACTACTCGGCCGCCGACGTCTTCGCGCTGCCCACCACCAACGAGGCGCTCGGGCGCGTGCTCCTCGAGGCGATGGCGTGCGGCACGATGGTGGTCGCGTCGTCGTTCGCGGGGCCCCGGGACATCGTCGACGACGGCGTCAACGGCGTGTTGGCCGCCCCGACCGACGCGCGCGCCTGGACAAGGGCGCTGGCGCACGCGCTGGACGACGACGCGTGGCGGCGGCAGCTCGCCGACGCGGGCCGTCGGACCGTGCTCGAGCGCTTCGATTGGCCGGTGATCGCGCGCCGAATGCGGGACGAGGTGTTCGCGCCGGCAGCCCGCTGCGCCGAGCGGGTCCGGCTGAGGGAGGCCGCGTGAAGACCATCATCCTGGCCGGGGGCCGCGGAACGCGCCTGTCCGAGCAGACGGACGTCCGCCCGAAGCCCATGGTGGAGATCGGCGGACGCCCGATGCTCTGGCACATCATGAAGATCTACGCCCACTACGGCCACAACGAGTTCGTCGTCGCCCTCGGGTACCTCGGCGAGGTCATCAAGCGCTACTTCCTCGACTACCAGCGCGTCACGTCGGATCTGTCGATCGACCTCCGCACTGGCGAGGCCCGCGTGCACCACCGTCAGCGCGAGGACTGGACCGTCCACCTCGTCGACACGGGCGACGAGACGTTGACCGGCGGCCGCATCAAGCGGCTCAAGGACTGGATCGGCGGCGAGACCTTCATGGCGACCTACGGCGACGGCGTCGCCGACGTCGATCTGGCCCAGCTCGTCAGGTTCCACCGCACCCACGGCAAGCTCGCCACCGTCACGGCCGTCCGTCCGCCCGCCCGCTTCGGCGCGCTTCAGTTCGACGGCGACCACGTGACCGTCTTCGCGGAGAAACCTCAGGCCGGCGAGGGCTGGATCAACGGTGGCTTCTTCGTGCTCGAGCCGGAGGTCTTCGACTACATCGACGGCGACCAGACCCATTTCGAGATCGAGCCACTCGAACGGCTGGCGGCCGAACGCCAGCTATGCGCTTACCGCCACTACGGGTTCTGGCAGAGCATGGATACGTTGCGCGACGTCATGTTCCTCAACCACCGATGGATCAGCGGCGACGCGCCCTGGCGGGTCTGGGACCGAAGATGAGGGTTCTGCTTACCGGGCACGACGGCTACCTTGGCGCGGTCGCCGTTCCACGCTTCCTCGCCGCCGGTCACGAGGTCGTCGGGCTGGACTGCG